>DASTRL010000278.1:0-10343 GCA_035761265.1 Steroidobacteraceae bacterium | reverse complement strand
CGTCTGGTTTGGCCATGAGGCCGCGCATGCCGGCGAGCTGGCGAATCTGCGCCGCGCTACCGCGGGCGCCGGAGTCGGCCATCATGAAGATCGAGTTGAACGACTTCTGCTTCTGCGTCTTGCCGTAGGAGTCGACCGCGTCTTCGACGCCGAGCTTTTCCATCATCGCCTTGGCGACCTGGTCATTGGCGCGCGACCAGATGTCGACCACCTTGTTGTAGCGCTCGCCGTTGGTGACGAGACCGGACGCGTACTGGTCCTGGATCTCCTTCACGTCCTTGTCGGCGGACGCGACGATCTTGGTCTTCTGTTCCGGAATCACGATGTCGTCGATGCCGAAGGACACCGCCGAACGCGTGGCGTACTGGAAGCCCGTGTACATGAGCTGGTCGGCGAAGATCACCGTCTCCTTGAGACCGAGCGCGCGATAACACGCGTTGATGGTCGCGGAGATGATCTTCTTGGTCATGTCCTGGTTCACGAGGTCGAAGGACAGGCCCTTCGGCAGGATCTCGCTGAGCAGCGAGCGGCCCACGGTGGTGTCGACCACGCGGGTCCTCTCCTTGAGGTGGCCTTCGGCGTCCTTGACGTACTCGCGCACGCGCACCTTGACCTTGGCCTGCAGTTCGATCTGCCGGCCTTCGTAGGCGCGATGCACTTCCTGCGTGTCCGAGAACATCATGCCCTCGCCCTTCGCGCCCACCTTCTCGCGGGTCATGAAGTACAGGCCGAGCACCACGTCCTGCGACGGCACGATGATCGGGTCGCCGTTGGCGGGCGACAGGATGTTGTTCGAGCTCATCATCAACGCGCGCGCTTCGAGCTGCGCTTCGAGCGACAGCGGCACGTGCACGGCCATCTGGTCACCGTCGAAGTCGGCGTTGAACGCCGTGCAGACGAGCGGATGCAGCTGGATGGCCTTGCCTTCGATCAGAACCGGCTCGAACGCCTGGATGCCGAGGCGGTGCAGCGTGGGCGCGCGGTTCAGGAGAACCGGATGCTCGCGGATGACTTCCTCGAGGATGTCCCACACTTCCGGGCCTTCACGCTCGACCAGGCGCTTCGCGGCCTTGATGGTCGAGGCGTCGCCACGGATCTGCAGCTTCTGGAAGATGAACGGCTTGAAGAGCTCGAGCGCCATCTTCTTCGGCAGGCCGCACTGGTGCAGGCGCAGCGTCGGACCCACGACAATGACGGAGCGACCCGAGTAGTCGACGCGCTTGCCCAAGAGGTTCTGGCGGAAGCGACCCTGCTTGCCCTTGATCATGTCGGCCAGCGACTTCAACGGGCGCTTGTTTGTGCCGGTGATGGCGCGGCCGCGACGGCCGTTGTCCATCAGCGCGTCCACCGATTCCTGCAGCATGCGCTTCTCGTTGCGCACGATGATGTCGGGCGCGTTGAGCTCGAGCAGGCGGCGCAGGCGGTTGTTGCGGTTGATGACGCGGCGATAGAGATCGTTCAGGTCCGACGTCGCGAAGCGGCCGCCATCGAGCGGCACCAGCGGTCGCAGGTCCGGCGGCAGCACCGGCAGTACGGTCATGACCATCCACTCGGGCTTGTTGCCCGAGTCGATGAAGCTCTCGATGAGCTTGAGGCGCTTGCTCAGGCGCTTGAGCTTGGTCTCGGACGACGTGCCGGCCATCTCCTCGCGCACCTTGCCCAGCTCGGCCTGCAGGTCGATGGACTTCAGCAGCTCATAGACGGCTTCCGCGCCCATGCGCGCATCGAACTCGTCGCCGTGCTCCTCGATCGCCTCGAGGTACATTTCATCGGTCAGCAGCTGGCCGCGCTGCAGCGGCGTCATGCCCGGATCGATGACCACGAAGGCCTCGAAGTACAGCACGCGCTCGATCTCGCGCAGTGTCATGTCGAGCATGAGGCCGATGCGCGACGGCAGCGACTTCAGGAACCAGATGTGCGCAGTCGGGCTCGCGAGCTCGATGTGGCCCATGCGCTCGCGGCGCACCTTGGCCTGCGTGACTTCCACGCCGCACTTCTCGCAGACCACGCCGCGGTGCTTCAGGCGCTTGTACTTGCCGCACAAGCACTCGTAGTCCTTCACGGGTCCGAAGATCTTGGCGCAGAACAGGCCGTCACGCTCGGGCTTGAACGTGCGGTAGTTGATGGTCTCCGGCTTCTTGACCTCGCCGTACGACCAGGCGCGGATCATGTCCGGCGAGGCCAGACCGATCTTGATGCTGTCGAACTGTTCGACCGGAGCGTGCTGCTTGAAAAGCTTGAGAAGGTCTTTCATTGCTAACTACCTCAATCCTGTTCCAGCTCGACATTGATGCCGAGCGAGCGGATTTCTTTCACGAGCACGTTGAAGGATTCGGGCATGCCCGCGTCCATCTGGTGATTGCCGTCCACGATGTTCTTGTACATCTTGGTGCGGCCGTTCACGTCGTCCGACTTGACCGTCAGCATTTCCTGCAGCGTGTACGAGGCGCCGTAGGCCTCGAGCGCCCAGACTTCCATCTCGCCGAAGCGCTGGCCACCGAACTGGGCCTTGCCACCCAGCGGCTGCTGCGTCACGAGCGAGTACGGACCGGTCGAACGCGCGTGCATCTTGTCGTCGACCAGGTGGTTGAGCTTCAGCATGTACATGTAGCCCACGGTCACCTGGCGCTCGAATTTCTCGCCGGTGCGGCCGTCGTACAGGTGCATCTGTCCGGACAGCGGCAGATCGGCAAGCTCGAGCAGCCGCTTGATCTCGGCTTCCGAGGCACCGTCGAACACCGGCGTCGCAATCGGCACGCCCTTCGAGAGGTTCTTCGCCAACGCCACCACTTCCTGGTCGTTCAGCGAGGAGACCTGCTCCTTCTGTCCGCCGGTGTTGTTGTAGATCTGGTCGAGGAAGCCGCGAAGATCGGTCAACGCCGCCTGCGACTCGAGCATGCGGCCGATCTTCAGGCCCAGGCCCTTCGCCGCCCAGCCGAGGTGGGTCTCCAGCACCTGGCCGACGTTCATGCGCGAGGGCACGCCCAGCGGATTCAGCACGATGTCCACCGGCGTCCCATCCGGGAGATACGGCATGTCTTCCACCGGAACGATGGTCGAGATCACGCCCTTGTTGCCGTGGCGGCCGGCCATCTTGTCGCCCGGCTGCACGCGACGCTTCACCGCGAGGTACACCTTGACCATCTTGAGCACGCCCGGAGCGAGGTCGTCGCCGGCCGTGATCTTCGCCTTCTTCTCATCGAGGCGCTTCTCGAGAGCCTTGCGCTGCGCCTTCAGGCGCTCGCTGGCCGCTTCGAGCTGGCCGTTCGCGTCCTCGTCCTCGAGACGGATCTCGAACCACGATTCGCGCGCCACCTCGTCGAGGTAGCTGGCTTCGATCTTCGTGCCACCCTTGAGGCGGTTCGGGCCGCCGGCGGCCACCTTGCCGACCAGCATGTCGCGCACGCGCGAGAACAGGTCGTCCTCGAGAATGCGCTGCTGGTCGCCCAGATCCTTGCGCACGCGCTCGATTTCCGCCTTCTCGATCGAGAGGGCGCGCGAGTCCTTGTCGACGCCGTCGCGCGTGAACACGCGCACGTCGATGACCGTGCCGTCCATGCCCGGGGGCACGCGCAAGCTCGTGTCCTTCACGTCGGAGGCCTTCTCACCGAAGATGGCGCGCAGCAGCTTCTCTTCCGGAGTCAGCTGCGTCTCGCCCTTCGGCGTGACCTTGCCCACCAGGATGTCACCGGCGCGCACTTCCGCGCCGATGAAGGCGATACCGGCTTCGTCGAGCTTGGCGAGCGCCGCGTCACCCACGTTCGGGATGTCCGCGGTGATTTCCTCGGGGCCGAGCTTGGTGTCGCGAGCCACGCAGGTCAGCTCTTCGATGTGGATCGTGGTGAAACGATCTTCCTGCACCACGCGTTCGCTGATGAGGATGGAGTCCTCGAAGTTGTAGCCGTTCCACGGCATGAACGCGACCAGCAGGTTCTGGCCCAACGCGAGCTCGCCGAGGTCCGTCGACGGGCCGTCGGCCAGCACGTCGCCGCGCGCGATCACGTCACCGGCATGCACCAGCGGGCGCTGGTTGATGCAGGTGTTCTGGTTCGAGCGCGTGTACTTGGTGAGACCGTAGATGTCGACGCCGGCCTCGTTCGCCGAGGTCTCGTTGTCGTTCACGCGGATCACGATGCGCGAGGCGTCGACCGAGTCGACCACGCCGCCACGCTTGGCGACCACGGTCACGCCCGAGTCGATGGCCACGGGGCGCTCCATGCCGGTGCCCACGAGCGGCGTATCCGCGCGCAGCGTCGGCACGGCCTGGCGCTGCATGTTCGAGCCCATGAGCGCGCGGTTCGCGTCGTCGTGCTCGAGGAACGGGATCAAGGACGCGGCCACCGACACGATCTGCTTCGGCGACACGTCCATGTAGTTGATGCGGTCACGCGGCATCAGCGTGAACTCGTTCTCGAAACGGCAGGAGACGAGGTCGTCGGTCAGGTTGCCCTTGGCATCCATGGCCGAGTTCGCCTGCGCGATCGCGTACTTGCCTTCCTCGATGGCCGACAGGTAGTCGATGTCGTTCGTGACGTGGCCGTTGTTCACCTTGCGGTACGGCGTCTCGAGGAAGCCGTACTGGTTGGTGCGTGCGTACACGGACAGCGAGTTGATGAGGCCGATGTTCGGACCTTCAGGCGTCTCGATCGGGCACACGCGGCCGTAGTGCGTCGGGTGCACGTCGCGGACTTCGAAGCCGGCGCGCTCGCGCGTCAAACCACCCGGTCCCAGGGCCGAGACGCGACGCTTGTGCGTGACTTCCGACAGCGGGTTGTTCTGGTCCATGAACTGCGAGAGCTGCGAGCTGCCGAAGAATTCCTTCACCGCGGCCGCCACCGGCTTGGCGTTGATCATTTCCTGCGGCATCAGCGGCTCGGACTCGGCGATGGTCAGACGCTCCTTGACGGCGCGCTCGACGCGCACGAGGCCGACGCGGAAGGCGTTCTCGGCCATTTCACCCACGGAACGCACGCGGCGGTTGCCGAGGTGATCGATGTCGTCCACGCCGCCATCACCGTTGCGAATGGCGATGAGGACCTTGAGCACGTCGATGATGTCTTCCTTCGAGAGCACCGAGGAGCCGGTGATCTCGCCGCGACCGACGCGGCGGTTGAACTTCATGCGGCCCACGGCCGAGAGGTCATACCGTTCCTGGTTGAAGAACAGGTTGTTGAACAGGTTTTCCGCGGCGTCCTTGGTCGGCGGCTCGCCGGGACGCATCATGCGGTAGATCTCGACCAGCGCCTCCAGGCGCGTCTTCGCCGGATCGATGCGCAGCGTGTCGGAGATGTACGGACCGCGATCGAGGTCGTTCACGTACAACGTGTTCACCTCGGCGATGCCGGCCTCGATGAGCTTCTCGACCGAGGCGGCCGTCAGCACTTCGTTGGCCTTGGCGAGCACTTCGCCCGTGTCCGTGTTCACGACGTCGTGCGCCAGGATCTTGCCGTAGATGTACTCGCGCGGCACCGTGAGCTTCTTGACGCCGGCGTCCTCGAGCTGGCGCACGTGGCGCGCGGTGATGCGGCGGCCTTCCTCGACGATGACCTGGTCACCGATGCGGATCTCGAACGTGGCGGTCTCGCCGCGCAGGCGCGCGGGCACGAGCTCGAGCGACACTTCGTCGCGGCCGATGAAGAATTTGTTCTTGTCGAAGAACGTATCGAGGATCTCACCCTCGTTCATGCCGAGGGCGCGCAGGATGATGGACACCGGGAGCTTGCGGCGGCGGTCGATGCGCGCGAACACCGCGTCCTTGGGATCGAACTCGAAGTCGAGCCAGGAGCCGCGGTAGGGAATGATGCGGGCGGAGAACAGCAGCTTGCCCGAGCTGTGGCTCTTGCCACGGTCGTGGTCGAAGAACACGCCGGGCGAACGATGCAGCTGCGAGACGATGACGCGCTCGGTGCCGTTGATGACGAACGTGCCGTTGTCGGTCATGAGCGGCAGCTCACCCAGGTAGACCTCCTGCTCGCGCACGTCCTTGATGGGCTTCTTGGCGCCGGCGGCTTCCTTGTCGAGCACGATCAGGCGCACCTTCACGCGCAAGGGAGCGGCGTAGGTCAGGCCACGGAGCTGGCACTCCTTGACGTCGAATACGGGGTCACCGAGGCGATAGCTCACGTACTCCAGGATCGCGTTGCCCGAGTACGAGGAGATCGGGAACACGGTCTTGAATGCCGCATGCAGGCCGATGTCCTCGCGCTTCTCCTCAGGCTTGTCGGCCTGCAGGAAGGTGCGGTAGGAATCGAGCTGGATTGCCAGCAGGTACGGCGTCTCGAGGATGCTGCCCTGCTTGCCAAAGTTCTTGCGGATGCGCTTCTTCTCGGTGAAGGAATAAGCCATCGGTCGTGCTCCTGTGCCGCTCTGCCGCGCGGCCAAAATCGTCGAAAAAAGATCGTCCAAATCGTCGAATCGACTGGATGAAACGGCGGGGGGCGCCCCTTTATGGGGACGCTCCCCGCTTTTTCATCGGCCCTAGGAAAGGGCGAAGCGGATCAATTACTTGATCTCGACCTTCGCGCCGGCTTCCTCGAGTTTTTTCTTCATGCTGTCGGAGTCGGCCTTGTTGACACCTTCCTTGACGGTGCCGGGCACGCCTTCGACCAGGTCCTTCGCTTCCTTCAGGCCCAGGCCCGTGAGCTCGCGGATGACCTTGATGACGCCGACTTTCTTGTCGGCCGGATATTCCTTGAGGATGACCGTGAATTCGGTCTTTTCCTCGGCCGGGGCGGCAGCCGCGCCGCCGGCGGCAGCGCCGCCGCCCGCCACCATCGCGACCGGGGCCGCAGCGGTGACACCGAACTTCTTCTCCATGTCGGCGATCAGCTCGACGACCTGCATGACGGTCATGTTCGAGATCGCTTCGAGGATTTCGTCTTTTGAAACAGCCATTTGAGTTACTCCAAAAAGTTTTCAGCTAAACGTGTTCGACAAGTCGTGCTCAGGCGGGCTTCGCATCGCCCTTCTTCTTTTGAAGATGGGCCGCGAGGGTCCACACCAGCTTCTGGTTCGGCGCGGCAATCGTGCCGACGAGCTTCTGGATCGGCGCCTTGAGCACGCCGAGAAGCTGCGACAACGCCTGCGCGCGGGTCGGCAGACTCGCAACTTTCTCGAGATCCTTCGCGGAGAGCACATCTCCACCGAGGGACACGAGCGTCGCGACCAGCTTTTCGTTGTCCTTCGAAAAGGCCTTGACCACGCGCGCCGCGGCGCCCGGATCGTCCTTCGAGAAGGCCAGTACCAGCGGACCCTTGAGTTTCGGGCCCACCGGTTCGAAAGCCGTGCCGGCGAGCGCCTTGCGGGCCAGCGTGTTTTTCACCACACGCATGTACACGCCCTGGGCGCGCGCCTTGGCGCGAAGATCGGTCATCTGCGACACCGTGAGTCCACGGTATTCGGCAGCGACCACCGAGAGGGCGGTCTTCGCCACCTCGGTCACTTCGGCCACCAGCACTTTCTTGTCTTCGAGGTTGAGTGGCATTCCACGCCTCCTGGACAAAAGTCACTTTCACCATCCGGAACACGCCATCTTTCGATGGATGCCCGGTACCAATCGACAGCGACCTTCATCCAGCCTTGCGGCTAGCTGAGCGGTACACCATCTGCGCAGGCCGGCTTCGATTAAGGAACGCCGGGTTGCCCCTCGCTCCGCCTGCGGTCTCGGATGGAACCCGCGGCACCTTGCGGTGCCGCGAGTCCGCATCAATCTCGTCTCGTCTGCGGGCGCGGCTTCGCGCCCGATCATCTAACTACTTACAGTCCCAGCGACGCCTGATCGATCACCACGCCCGGACCCATGGTCGAGCTCAGCGTGATCTTCTTCAGGTAGACGCCCTTCGATGTCGCCGGCTTCGCCTTGTTGAGATCGTTGAGCAGCGCGAGGAGGTTCTCCTTGAGCTGCGCGGCCTCGAACTTCGACTTGCCGATGATGCAGTGAACGATTCCGGCCTTGTCCACGCGGTAGGTCACCTGGCCGGCCTTGGCGTTCTTCACCGCCGTGGCGACGTCTGGAGTGACGGTGCCGACCTTCGGGTTCGGCATGAGTCCGCGGGGACCCAGGATCTGGCCGAGCTGACCCACGACCCGCATGGCGTCGGGGCTGGCGATCACGCGATCGAAATTGATGTTGCCGGCCTTCACCTGGGCGGCGAGGTCGTCCATGCCGACGATGTCCGCGCCCGCGGCCTTGGCGAGCTCGACGTTCTTGCCCGCGGTGAACACCGCGACGCGCAACGTCTTGCCGGTGCCGTGCGGCATCACGGTGGAACCGCGCACCTGCTGGTCGGACTTCGAGGCGTCGATGCCGAGGTTCACGGCGCAATCCACCGTCTCGTTGAACTTCGCCGTGGCGAATTCCTTCACGAGCTTGAGCGCGTCGTCGACCGGATACTGTTTGCCGGGAGCCAGCTTCGACTTCCAGGCCTTCTCACGTTTTGCAATGGCCATGTGCTTACCCCACCACATCCACGCCCATCGAACGGGCCGAGCCCGCGATGGTGTTCACCGCCGCGTCGAGATCCGCCGCCGTGAGATCCGGCTGCTTGAGCTTGGCGATCTCCTCGAGCTGCTTGCGCGTGATCCTGCCCACCTTGCTGGTGTTCGGCGTGCCGCTGCCCTTCTCGATGCCGATCGCCTTGCGGATCAGCACCGACGCGGGCGGCGTCTTCATGATGAATGTGAAGCTGCGATCCGAGTACACGGTGATGATCACCGGGATCGGCAGGTTCTTCTCCACCTTCTGCGTGGCAGCGTTGAACTGCTTGCAGAATTCCATGATGTTCACGCCCTGCTGACCGAGGGCGGGTCCGATCGGGGGCGCCGGGTTGGCGGCTCCCGCCGGTACCTGGAGCTTCACGTAGCCCTGTACCTTCTTGGCCATCTAACTACCTCCTGGGTGCGAACGCCGCGTCGCCGCGGCTCCCCATGCGCTTCCGTGCCATTGCATCCGGGCTTCCTGCCCGGACTAACCAGGGGCTTGCGCCCCGTATTCAACGAGCAAACGTCAAAGCCCGTTTGCTCGTCCGTAACTTGTTCAAGCCTTTTCCACCTGCGAGAAGTCCAGCTCGACCGGGGTCGAGCGACCGAGAATCTGCACTGCCACCTGCAGCCGGCTCTTCTCGTAATTCACGTTCTCCACCACGCCATTGAAGTCGTTGAACGGCCCGTTGGTGACGCGCACCACTTCGCCGGGCTCGAACAGCACCTTGGGGCGCGGCTTGTCCACGCCTTCCTCGACGCGACGCAGGATCTGGTTGGCTTCCTTCTCGGTGATGGGCGCCGGTTTGTCGGGCGTGCCACCGATGAAGCCGAGCACCTTGGGCACGTCGCGCACCAGGTGCCAGGTCTGCTCGTCCATGTCCATCTGCACCAGGACATAGCCGGGATAAAACTTGCGCTCGCTCTTGCGGCGCTGACCGTCGCGCATCTCGACCACTTCTTCGGTCGGCACGAGGATCTCTCCGAACTTGTGCTCGAGGCCGTCGCGCTTGATGCGATCCTTGAGCGCCTCGGCAACGCGGTGCTCGAAGTTCGAGTAGGCGTGAACGACGTACCAGCGAAGTGCCATCTCTTCTTTTCCTTTCAGCTTCGCGCGGTCAGCCCGACTGGCCGGTGAAGAACTTGGTCAACGAGGCCAGCGTCAGGTCGAGTAGCCAGAAAAAAACGCTGGCGATCAGCACGAAGCCCAGCACCACCAGCGTGGTCATGAAGGTTTCGTTGCGCGACGGCCAGAAAACCTTGCGCAGCTCGACGCGCGACTCGAGCACGAACTGCCAGAAATTCCGGCCGTACTGCGAGAACGCGAACACCAGGACGCCGAGCACCAGGCCACCGAACAACCCGACCCAGCTCGCCCAGACTTCCGGGCGGCTCTTCAGGACGTAGAACGCCACGACGCCACCGATCGCCAGCACGATGGCGGCGACCAGTTGCGCGGTGTCGGACGCCGCCGGCGCCGCGGATGTTTGTTTTGCTTCGTCGTTCATGTTCAACAGGTGGCAGGCCAGGAGGGAATCGAACCCCCAACCTGCGGTTTTGGAGACCGCCGCTCTGCCAATTGAGCTACTGGCCTAGTCACGAGCCGCGCCCGGGGTTCAATCCGGGTCCGTTCCGGACCCGGTCCGAGAGCAGCTTTTTCCACTCCGTTCTAACTACTACCTTACTTGAGGATCTTCGACACGACGCCGGCGCCGACGGTGCGGCCACCCTCGCGGATGGCGAAGCGCAGGCCTTCCTCCATCGCGATCGGGCTGATCAGCTCCACCTTCATCTTGATGTTGTCGCCCGGCATCACCATCTCGGTGTTCGCCGGCAACTCGATCGTCCCCGTCACATCCGTCGTG
>DASTRL010000277.1:0-15321 GCA_035761265.1 Steroidobacteraceae bacterium | reverse complement strand
CGAGCTGCAGGTCCTGCATCAGCCCGATGTAGTCCATGTACTGACGGGTGATGTCGGCGATGGGAATGTCGAGGATGTCGAGATTCTGCCGCCGGATCATGTACAGCAGCAGGTCGAGCGGACCCTCGAAGGCCTCGAGGAACACTTCGAGCGCCTGCGGCGGGATGTAGAGATCCTTCGGAAGCTGGGTGATCGCCTCGCCGTTCACGATGGCGAACGGCATCTCCACCTGCTCGGGCGACTCGGCATGTTTGCCGGCCGCGGCCTCGTCGACCACGGGCTTCTCGGAGGAGTTGTCGACCACCACGCGCAGATCGGGTCTTGCAGCTTTCCTGGCCACGGGGCCTCCTAGTCGACGCTCAGGTTCATGACGCGCCGCACGTCACCCATGGTCGCGCGCGCGGCGTCGCGCGCCTTCTCGGCGCCCTCGGCCACGATGTTGCGCACCAGCTCGGGATTCTCCTCGAACTCCTGCGCGCGCTTGCGAATGGCGGTGATTTCCTCGACTACCTTCTCGATCAGCGGCTTCTTGCACTCCAGGCAACCGATGCCGGCGGTGCGGCAGCCGTTCGCAGCCCAGATGCGCGTCTCCTCGCTCGAGTAGATCTTGTGCAGGTCGAACACCGGACAGATGTCGGGATTGCCCGGGTCGGTGCGGCGCACGCGCGCCGGATCGGTCTGCATGGTCTTGAGCTTCTTCGCGACCTCGTCCGGATCCTCGCGCAGCCCGATGGTGTTGCCGTAGGACTTGGACATCTTGCGGCCATCGAGGCCGGGCACCTTCGGCGTCGCCGTGAGCAACACCTGCGGCTCGGGCAGGATGCTGACGCTGCTGCCCTCGAGATAGCCTAACAACCGTTCGCGGTCGGCCACGGTCAGTCGCGTGTTGGTCTCGACCAGCTGCCGCGCTTTCTCCAGCGCCAGCTGGTCGCCGTTCTCCTGGAATTTCTTGCGCAGCTGCTTGTACATGGTGCTGTTGCGCCCACCGAGCTGCTTGATGGCGTTTTCCGCCTTGACCTCGAAGTCCGGCTCCCGGCCGTACAAGTGATTGAAGCGCCGCGCGATCTCGCGCGTGATCTCCACGTGCGCGACCTGGTCCTCGCCCACGGGTACGTAGGCCGGCCGGTACAGCAGGATGTCGGCGGACTGCAGCAAGGGATAGCCCAGGAAGCCATAGGTCGCCAGGTCCTTTTCCTTGAGCGCCTCCTGCTGGTCCTTGTAGCTCGGCACGCGCTCGAGCCAGCCGAGCGGCGTGATCATCGACAGCAGCAAGTGCAGCTCCGCGTGCTCGGGTACGTGCGACTGCACGAACAGCGTCGACACTCCCGGGTTGAGTCCGGCCGCGAGCCAGTCGATGAGCATCTCCTGGATGAACCTCGGCAGACCCTTGGTGTCCTCGTAGCCGGTGGTCAGCATGTGCCAGTCGGCGACGAAGAAGTAGCACTCGTACTGGTACTGGAGCTCGACCCAGTTTTTCAGCGCGCCGTGGTAGTTGCCGAGGTGCAACTGACCCGTCGGCCGCATTCCGGAGAGAACTCGTTTGGCTTGCGGATGGCTGCTCACTTGAAGCGGCGAAGTATAGTGGTGTCAGGCAGGGAATGCCGGGATTCAAAACCCGCGGATCGGCCGGGTTTTGTCGATCGCTACAGGCCCAGCGTTTGCAGCGAGCCGCGTCCAATCCGTGCCACGACGGGCGGCGTCACGGCGAGGTCGACCACGGTGGTGGGCTCGATGCCGCAATGCCCGCCGTCGAGCACGCAATCCACTTGATGCTCGAGCCGGTTTCTGATCTCGCGGCCGTCGGTCAGCGGCAGCTCGTCTCCGGGCAGCAGCAGCGTCGAGCTCATGATGGGCTCGCCGAGCTCCGCGAGCAGCAACCGCGGCACTTCGTGATCGGGCACGCGGATGCCGATGGTGCGGCGTTTCTCGTGCTGCAAGCGCCGCGGCGTTTCGCGCGTGGCCGGGAGCAGGAAAGTATAGGGCCCGGGAGTCGCGGCCTTCAGCAGCCGGAACTGCCAGGTCTCCACGCGCGCGTAGCGCCCGATCTCGGCGAGATCGCGGCACACCAGCGTGAAGTGATGGTGCCGGTCCGCCGCGCGGATGCGCCGGATCCGATCCAGCGCGTCCTTGTCGCCGATGTGGCAGCCGAGTGCGTAGCAGGAATCCGTCGGATAGACGATGACGCCGCCGCCGCGCACGATGTCCGCGGCGCGCCGGATCAGGCGCAGCTGCGGATTCTCGGGATGAAGTTCGAAGTACTGGCTCACGGGTGTCTTTGGCGCGCCACGCCACGGGTGGTTCCTGGGCGTGGTTCCCGGCGCGCCCCGCGCCGGGCGCCCGGTATCATACGCACCCCGCCCCGGATGCCCCGAATGCAGACCGTCATCGAATTCGCTCCCTGGATCGTCTTTGGACTCGTCTACAAGTTCGGCGGCGGCCTGTACCCGGCCACCGGCGCGCTGATGATTGCCATGGCGCTGCTGGTGGCCTACGACTGGCTGCGCGAACGGCGCATCCCGCAGATGCACTTGCTGCTCGCCGTGCTGGTGTGGGTGTTCGGCACCGCCACGCTGCTGCTGCACGATGTGCGTTTCCTGCAGTGGAAGGCGTCGGTGTTCTACTGGATCGCGGGGCTGGTGTTCGCCGGCTCCGCCTTCATCGGCCGGCAGTCGCTGCTCGAGCGGCTGCTCGCGAGTGGCCTGCCGGAAGGCTACTCCGTTCCCGCCAGCAGCTGGCGCAACAGCTCCCTGCTGATGGGCGCCTTTTATGTGCTGCTCGGCTTCGTGAACATCTGGGTGGCGCTGAATCGCAGCGAGTCGGACTGGGTGCTCTTCAAGGTCTGGATCGCCCCGCCGGTCGCCATCGTGTTCACGCTCGCCATCGTGCTGTGGGTGTTGCGCGGCGCGTTCCGCAAGGAATCGGCATCGTGAGCGCCGAACGCGTCGAGCGCCTGCGTCGCGCACTGCAGGCGGCGCTGCATCCGGCGCTGCTCGAAATCCGTGACGACAGCGCCAGACACATCGGGCATGCCGGTGCGCGAGAAGGCGGCCATTTCCACGTCACCATCGCCTCCGCAGCTTTCAACGGCGTTGCGCAGGTGCAGCGGCATCGGATGGTCTATGCTGCCGCCGCTGAACTGATGGGCCGCGACATCCACGCGTTGTCGATCGACGCACGGCCGATCTCGCAAAACACTTCAACTTCCTGAGACACCACATGAAAGTCATGCGATTTCTGGCCGTGGGCGCCGCGCTCGCGCTCGCCGCCTGCTCCAAGCCCGCGACCCCGGTGAAGGCGCCGGAAGCTGCGCCGGCGGCGCCCCCGCTGATGAAGGTCAATGACAAGCCGATCAGCAATCAGCTCTTCGAGGACTACGTCAAGGCCATGACCCAGGGCAAATCAGCGAGCGAACTGTCGCCCGAAGATCGTGACCAGCTCAAAGAGGAGCTCGCGCGCATGGAACTGGTGGCCCAGCAGGCCGAGAAGGACGGGCTGACGAAGGATCCGGAAGTGGCCTCGCACCTCGAGCTCACGCGGCTCAACCTGTTGCAGCAGGCCGCGGCGCAGAGATATCTCAAGGAGCGCACGCCCACCGAAGCGGAGATGCGCGCCGAATTCGATGCCCAGCTCGCCTCCACCCCGATGGTCGAATACCACGCGCGCCACATCCTCGTGAGCAGCGCGGATACGGCACAGAAGATCATCGAGCAGCTCGGCAAGGGCGGAGATTTCGCGACGCTGGCCAGGCGATTCTCGTCCGACAAGGGTTCGGCCGCCAAAGGCGGCGATCTCGACTGGTTCTCGCCCGGCAACATGGTGAAGCCGTTTGGCGATGCCGTCGGCCTGCTGAAGAAAGGCGAAATCACCCAGACTCC
Organism: Steroidobacteraceae bacterium; assembly: GCA_035761265.1. Classification (GTDB taxonomy): domain Bacteria; phylum Pseudomonadota; class Gammaproteobacteria; order Steroidobacterales; family Steroidobacteraceae; genus CADEED01. Next base: position 11,446 of record DASTRL010000277.1, on the reverse strand, counting down.
GGTGCAGACGCAGTACGGCTGGCACGTGATCCAGCTGCTCGGCACGCGCGATCGGGCGCCGCCGAGTTTCGATGCCGTGCAGGACCAGCTCAAGCGCATCCTGCTGACGCGCAAGTTTCGCGCCTACCAGGACGAGATGCTGAAGACGGCGAAGATCGAGCCGGCACTCGCGAGCATGCCGGCTGCCGCGACCCCCGGCACGGCCGCCGCTCCCGCTGCTGCGCCGGCAGCCTCGACGCCGGCCTCGACCACGCCGGCCAACCCGCCCGCGGCGGCAAACTAGTCGATTCCGCGGAAACCGCCGGAGGCCTCAGGCTTGCGGCGGTTTTCGCGTCTCGAGGATCCGTTCCAGTGCCGCCTCATCGAGGATGCGCACGCCCAGCGACTGCGCCTTGGCGAGCTTGGAGCCGGCATCGGCGCCGACCACCAGGAAGCTGGTCTTCTTCGACACGCTGCCCGACACCTTCGCGCCCAATTCGCGCAAGGCATCCTCGGCCGCTTCGCGCTGCATGCCAGCCAGGGTTCCGGTGATGACGAAAGTCAGGCCCGCGAGCGGCATGCCCTCGCCCTGCGCGACGTCGATCTTCGGCCAGGTGACGCCGGCCCCGATCAGCTGATCCACCACCTTGCGCGCATCGCGATTGGCGAAGAATTTCGCGATCTCCTGCGAGACCACGGGCCCGACGTCGGGCGTCTCCTCGATCTTCGCGGCATCGGCGCGCACCAGCGGCTCGAGATCGCCGAACTGCTCAGCCAGCGCGCGCGCCGTCGATTCGCCGACCTGCGGAATCCCGAGCGCGAACAACAGCCGCGGCAAGGTAGTTTGCTTGCTCCTTTCGATCGCCTTGATGAGGCTGGCGGCGTTCTTCTCGCCGAAGCGGCGCTCGATGGGCGTGCCGTCCTCGGGCTTCGTGGCCACGAACTTGAGTGCTCCGAGCTCCGCCTCGGTCAACGAATACAGATCGGCGGGCGTGCTCAGCCGCCCGTCGCCGACCAGCTGCTCGACCAGGCGCTCACCCAACCCCTCGATGTCCATGGCGCGGCGCCCCGCGAAGTGCAGGATCCACTCGGCGCGCTGCGCGCGGCACTTGAGCACGCCGCCCGTGCACTTGTAGACCGCCTGGTCCTCGAGCCGCGTCACGGGCGAGCCGCAGACCGGACAGCTTTTCGGCATCACGATGTCGCGCGCATCCGGCGGGCGGCGCTCGGGTAGATAGCGCACCACTTCCGGGATCACGTCGCCGGCGCGCCGCACGACCACGGTGTCGCCGATCTTGAAACCCTTGCGCGCCACCTCGTCCATGTTGTGCAGCGTGGCGTTGCTCACCGTGACGCCGCCGACGAACACCGGCTTGAGCTTCGCGGCCGGCGTCAGCGCACCGGTGCGGCCGACGTTGAAGATCACGTCCTCGAGCAGCGTCAACTCCTCGTCGGCGGGGAACTTGTGCGCCAGCGCCCAGCGCGGCGCGCGCGAGACGAAGCCGAGCTTCTCCTGGTCGGCGCGCCGATCCACCTTGTAGACCACGCCGTCGATCTGGAAGTCGAGCTTCGCGCGGCGTGCGCCGATGTCGCGGTAATACTCGAGGCAGCCTTCCACGCCGCGGACCCTCTTCCCTTCCGCTCCGGTGCGCAGCCCGAGCGCATTGAGCCAGTGCGCGAGCTCGCTGTGGCGCTCGGGAACCTCGCCGCCCTCCACGACCCCGAGCTCGTAGAACTTGAGGTCGAGTGGCCGCTGCGCCGTGATGCGCGGATCCAGCTGGCGCAGGCTTCCGGATGCGGCATTGCGCGGGTTCACGTAGATCTTGTCGCCACGCTCCGCCGCGTCGCGATTCATCTTTTCGAATCCCTTGAAGGGCAGGAACACCTCGCCGCGCACTTCCAGCACGGCCGGCGGCTTGCCGCGCAGCCGGCGCGGTACCGAGCGGATGGTCGCCACGTTTGCCGTTACGTCTTCGCCGGTGATGCCGTCTCCGCGCGTGGCCGCACGCGTGTACAGACCGTCGCGATACAGCACGGAGATCGCGAGCCCGTCGAGCTTCGGCGTGGCCGAATAGTCGATCGGGCCCTCGCTGCCGAGGCGCTCGCGCACGCGGCGGTCGAAGTCGCGCAGGTCTTCTTCCGTGAAGCCGTTGTTCAGCGACAGCATGGGCAGCGTGTGCCGGACTTCGGCGAACTCGGGCGCGGCCTTGCCCGAGACGCGCTGCGTGGGCGAGTCGGCGGTCACCAGCTCCGGGTGCTTCGCTTCGATCGCCTGCAGCTCGTTCATGAGCCGGTCGTACTCGGCGTCCGGTATCGCCGGTTCGTCGAGCACGTAGTAGCGGTAGTCGTGGCCGCGGATCAGCTCGCGCAGCTCCGCGGCCCGCCGCGCCTGGTCCGCCATGCGCTTCAGCCCTCGCCGGCGACCCGCGCCTGCACGGGCGGCTGCAGCGTTTCGCGCAAGCGCGCGATGCGCGCGGAGGTGAGCTCCTCGCCATGCTGATCGTGGATCGCGCCCTCGAGCCGCTCGGCCAGGGCGCGTGCAGACCCCACCAGCGTGTCGAAGGCATCGCGCTCGGACATCGGCCCTGGCAGCACCGCGAACAGCGTGAGCCCCGAGAAGCGCTGCGAGTCCATGATCGAGGGGTCGAAGGTGCCGGGTTGCGCCAGTGCCGCCGCGCTCACGATCACCCGGCCGGCGTCGTCCGGCAGGTGGAAGATGTCGAGCGGCCCGTGCCAGAAGCCGGCGCTCGCAAATGCCTGGCGCAAAGCGCGCCCGGCGAAGCGCGGCTCGCTGCGAGGCACCACGCGCAACGTGACGATGCGACGCTCGGGCTCTTTCGGCCATGCCAGCACGAGCTGGGGCCCACGCACCGGTTGTTCCTCGAATACGCGCACTGCGCCGATTTCGTCGTCCTGGCCGATGTACGGTTCATGACGGGCGGCGGTCGCGACCGGCGTGGGCGCTGGCGACGCCATTTCGCGCGGCGCCTCGCGCAAGGTGTCGGTGGCCACGTCGTCCGAGATCGAGATTCCGAGCGCGCGGCGCGTGCCGGAAGCCGACGTGCTGTCGAGCTCGATTACCGGGAGTTTCTCCGCCACCGCCACGCGCGGTTCGCGCACCACGTGGATGTCGGGCAAGGGACTGCGCGACGCGGACCCGGCAGTCTCCGCGCCCGGGTCTTCCTCGCGCGCGCCCGGAGCTGGCTGTGGCCGGTTGCGCCTGGCGCGCCACCATTCGAATCCCGCGAGGCCGGCGATGAACAGCAGGCCCGCGATCAGCAGAATGACGCGCAGTTCGTTCACGCGATCGCGCTCACGCCGTAGCCATGCGCACCGCCTCGTCGACGTCCACGGCCACGAGACGCGAGCAGCCGGGCTCGGTCATGGTGACGCCCAGCAGCTGCGAGGCCAGCTCCATGGTGGCCTTGTTGTGCGTGATGAAGATGAACTGCACGCGCTCGGACATCTGCTTCACGATGTCGCAGAAACGCCCGACGTTGTGTTCGTCGAGCGGCGCGTCGACTTCGTCCAGCAGGCAGAACGGCGCGGGATTCAGGTCGAAGATCGAGAACACCAGCGCCACCGCGGTCAGCGCCTTCTCACCGCCCGACAGCTGGTGGATGCTGCTGTTGCGCTTGCCCGGTGGGCGCGCCATCACGGCCACGCCGGCCGCGAGCGGATCCTCGCCCACCAGTTCGAGGTACGCGTGTCCCCCGCCGAACAGCTTGGGAAATTTCTCCTGCAGCCCGGCGTTGATGCGATTGAAGGTGTCTTCGAAGCGCGTGCGGGTCTCCTTGTCGATCTTGCGCATGGCCTCTTCCAGCGTGTTGAGCGCGGCGGACACGTCCGCGAACTGCCGGTCGAGGTACTCCTTGCGCTCGCTGGATTCCTTGAGCTCGTCGATGGCGGCCAGGTTGACCTGGCCCAGCTTCTCGAGATCCACGCGTGTCGAGTTCAGCGACTCTTCCCAGGTCGCGACCGCCGCGTCCGCGGCGAGTCCCGCGAGGATCTCCGCGAGCTCGAAGCGCGTGGCCGCGAACTGTTCCGCCAGGCCCTCGCGACGCACGCGCGATTCCTGCGCGGCCATGCGCGCCTGCTCGACGCCGGCACGCGCCTCGTTGGCGCGCTGCTCGGCGTCCAGGCGCTTCTCGTCGAGCGCGCGCAATGCGGCGTCGGCCTCTTCGAGGGCGCGCCGCTCGGTGCCGAGCTCGTTCTCCACGTCGATGCGCCGTGCCAGGAAATCCTTGAGCCGCGACTCCAGCTCGATGATGGGCTGATCGCCGTTGGACAGCGCCGCCGCGAGCTCCTCGCTGCGCACGCGTGTCTGCGTGCGCTGGTCCGCCATGCGCTTCAGACCCACGTTCATCGAAGTTTCGCTCGAACGACGCGACTCGATGCGGATCAGCAGGTCGCGGCTGGCGATCTGTGCCGCCTGTGAGCGCGCGCGCGCCGACTGCACGGCCTCGCGACGTTCTTCGCGCTCGTTTTCGAGCCCGACGCGACGGGAGTCGAGCGCGTCCAGCGCCACCAGGCCGCGGTCCAGCTCGGCACGGGCGCGCGCCAGCGCGTCCTGCGCCAGGCCCGCTTCGCGCGTGACTTCCGCGGCCTCCTCTTCGAGGCGCTCGCGGCGCACGGTGGACTCCTGCGCGCGGGCACGCTCGCCTTCGAGCTGCCCCAGCAGATCGGCGTGATCGCGGTGCGCGCCCTGGATGCGGCCCTGCGCGGCATCGCGCTCGCGTTCGGCTTCGGCCAGTGCTTCGCGACAGGCGGCGAGCGCCGCTTCCATGTCGCGCACGTGGTCTTCGCTGCGCGCCAGTTCGACGCGCAGAACTTTCAGTCGCTGCTCGCGCTCGAGGATGCCCGAGTGCGGATCTCCACCGCGATTGACGCGCAGCCAGTCGCGGCCGACCCACTCACCGGATCGCGTGATCACCGATTCATCGTGCGCAAGATCCCGGCGCAGCCGCAGCGCATCGCCGAGCGTCTCGGCCAGGCGCACGTGCGACAACAGGCGCACGATGGCGGCCGGCCCCGCGACCACACCCGACAGCATGCCGGGCGCATCCTCGGCTTCGACGTGCTCGCCGGCCTGCAGCAACGACACGCGCCCGACGGGCAGCGACGGCAGCACGTCGGCGACGGCATCGAGCTCCTCGACGCACAGCGCCTCCAGATAGTCGCCGAGCGCGGTCTCCACGGCGCGCTCCCAGCCACCCCGGACCGAAAGTTGTGCGGCCAGGCGCGGCTTCTGTGCGAGCCCCGAGCCGGCGAGCCACTCGGCCGTGCGCGAGTCGCCGCGTTGCAGCGCCGCCTTCTGCAGCGCTTCGAGCGAGACGACTTCGGCGCGACGCTTCTCGCGCTCGGTGCGGGACCCCTCGAGGCGTCCCTCGGCTTCGAACTGCGCGGCGCGCAGCTTCTGCGAACGGTCGAGCGCCAGGTTCAGCGCCTGCGAGAGCTCATCGGCGGTGCTGCGCGCCAGGGATTCCTTCTGCGTGAGCTCGCCCAGCAGTGCCGAGGACTCCTGCGCCATCAACGCTTCGCGTTCGATGGCGAGCCGGTCCGCCTGCCCGGAGAGCCGCCGCAGCTGGTTTTCGAGCTGCTCGATGCGTGCGCGTTCCACCTGCGTGGTCTGGTGCGCGGCGCCCTGCTCGCGATTGAACTCCTCCCAGCGCTGCTGCCAGCCGGCAAGCTCGTGCTCGGCCGCCGCGAGACCTTCGTTCAGCGAGGCTTCGGCGGCCTGCGCCTGCGCGAGCTCCGGCCCCAACTGCGCGATCTCGGCGCGCAGCTGCTCGATCTGCATCTCGTCGCGCTGGATGTGCGATTCGAGCTCGGCGAGCGTCGCGCGCGCCTGGGCGAGTTCGTTGCGTTGCTGCTCGCGCAGCTCGCGCGTGTGCGTGATGGATTGTTCCGTGCGGCTGATCTCGGCGCCGATCTCGTAGTAGCGCGCCTGCACGGCGCTCACGCGCTCGGATTGCTCGGCCTGGTAGACGCGCTGCGTTTCGATCGCGGCTTCGGCAGCGCGCTGGTCGGCGAGCGCGGACTGCATGCGCAGCTCGCATTCGCGCACCGCACTGTCCTGCACCTCGGCGCCCGAGTCGATCTCGCGCAGGCGCAATGCCAGCAGCTCGGCCGTGAGGCGCCGCTCGGTTTCCTTGAGCGCCTGGTAGCGCCGCGCGGTCGCGGCCTGGCGCTGCAGGTGGCGGATCTGCTTGTCGACTTCATCACGCACGTCCTGCAGGCGCTCGAGGTTCTCGCGCGTGTCGGCGATGCGCGCCTCGGTCTCCTTGCGGCGCTCCTTGTAGCGCGAGATGCCGGCGGCCTCCTCGACGAACATGCGCATGTCGTCGGCCTTGGCCTCGATGACGCGCGAGATCATGCCCTGCTCGATGATGGCGTAGCTGCGCGAGCCCAGGCCGGTGCCGAGGAACAGCTGGGTGATGTCCTTGCGCCTGCAACGCGCGCCGTTGAGGAAGTAGTTGGACGAGCCGTCGCGCGCCACCTGGCGCTTGAGGGACACCTCGGCGTAGTCGGCATACGGGCCCGAGATCTTGCCGTCGGAGTTGTCGAACACCAGCTCCACGGACGCCGTACCCACCGGCTTGCGCGAGGCCGAACCGTTGAAGATCACGTCGGTCATGGAATCGCCGCGCAGGTGCTTGGCCGACAGCTCGCCCATCACCCAGCGCACCGCGTCGATGATGTTCGACTTGCCGCAGCCGTTCGGCCCGACGACGCCGGTGAGATTGCTCGGGAAACCCACCGAGGTCGGATCGGCGAAGGACTTGAATCCGGCGACTTTGATCTTGGTGAGGCGCATCTATTTTTTCCGTTCGCGAGCGTCCGAAAGGCCGGGCGGATGAATTGGCGCCGTAGTGTAAAGTAATCGAAGTATTTTTCCGGCCGCGTCTTCACCCGGATTCGCGGTCACCAATCCCGGCGATTCCTCCACAACATGTCCACGCAACCATCGACTCGTCTTGAGACTTTCCCGAATCCCGCGCGCGAATCCGACTACACGATCCGCATGACGCTGCCGGAGTTCACCTGCCTGTGCCCCAAGACCGGCCAGCCGGACTTCGCCACGTTCGAGCTCGAATACGTCCCGGACGAGCTGTGCATCGAGCTGAAGGCGCTGAAGCTCTACCTGTGGTCGTTTCGCGACCGCGGCGCCTTTCACGAGGCGGTGACCAACCAGATCGCCGACGACCTCGCCGGCGCCTGCGCGCCCCGGTTCCTGCGCCTGACCGGCAAATTCAACGTCCGGGGCGGCATCTACACCACCGTCGTCGTCGAACGGCGCAAGGGCGGCTGGAAGGCCGCTCCGCCAGTGGAATTGCCCTGATTTTCCGTCGGAAAATGCCCGGAATGTCGCGCTTTTCAGGCGGCTGTACAGCCGAAAACTCGCCGGTATAATCCCGCGTCCTGCAAACCGGCCCCCCTTCCGATAAAGGGCCTGGAGCGACCCACAATGCCGACCAAGCGAGCGGTTGCGAAGACCGCAAAGCCGAAGAAAGTCGAGAAACCCAAGTTGACCGCAAAGAAGCCGGCGACGAAGCCCGTTGCAGCCAAGAGCGCAGTGAAAACCGCTGCCAGATCCCACGCCGCCGCGAAGCCGGCGGCTCCCGCAAAGTCTGCCGCGAAGCCCGCGCCCGCCCCGGCAGCCGTGGCGAGCGCAAACCCGCCAGGCGGCAACACTCCCGTCGCGCAAGCCATCCGCAAGACGGCGCCATCGGAGCGCATCGTCGTGACCGCAAATGGCGTTCCGTCCGCCTCGGGGCTCAGTTCTGCGCCGCGCGCGGCCGCCAACGACAACGACGCCGAGGAGCCGATCGAGGCCGGCAGCCTGCTCGCCGGCCCGCGCAATGTGACGCCGTACATCGCCAAGCGTGGCGAGGCGTACATGAACAAGGAGCAGCTCGAACACTTCCGCAACATCCTCAACAGCTGGAAGCGCGATCTGATGGAGGAAGTCGATCGCACGGTCTCGCACATGAAGGACGAAGCGGCCAACTTCCCGGACCCGAACGATCGGGCCACGCAGGAAGAAGAGTTCAGCCTCGAGCTGCGCACGCGGGATCGTGAGCGCAAGCTGATCCGCAAGATCGACGAAGCCCTGAAGCGCGTCGAAGACGGCTCCTATGGCTATTGCCTGGAAACCGGCGAAGAAATCGGCGTGAAGCGACTCGAAGCGCGTCCCGTGGCGACGCTCACGATCGAAGCGCAGGAGCGTCGCGAACGTCGGGAGCGCCAGTACGGCGACCGCGACGACCGCTACCGCTGATCGCACCGCGAAATCTGTCCGAGCGCGCGAACGTCCAGCCGCAGGCTGGCCGCTTCGCGCCCTCTCCCACCGGCCCCCTGCATCTCGGCTCGCTGCTCGCCGCGGTCGGCAGCTATCTCGATGCGCGCGCACACGGCGCGCACTGGTTGCTGAGAATCGAAGATCTCGATACGCCGCGCGTGGTGCCGGGGTGCGCGGATGAGATGCTTCGCACGCTCGAGGCCTTCGGCTTCGAGTGGCACGGAGAAGTCCTCTACCAGAGCACCCGTCGTGACGCGTACCGCGACGCCATCGCCTCGTTGCGCGCGTCCGGTCGCATCTTCGAGTGCAGCTGTTCGCGCAAGGCGCTGAGCTCCGGCGCCAATGAGGAAGCACCCGGCTATCCCGGCACCTGCCGGCTCGGGCCGGCAAGGCCCGGGCCCACCGCGTTGCGCTTTCGGGTCAGCGCTGCGCAGGTCCACTTCGACGATCTCTTCCAGGGAGCGCAGGATCACGACCTGACTACCTGCGGAGATGTGGTCGTGGAACGGCGCGACGGCATCGCCAGCTACCAGCTCGCGGTGGTGGTGGACGATGCGTTTCAGGGCATCACGCGCGTGGTGCGCGGTGCCGATCTGCTGTCCAGCACTCCGTGGCAGCTCGACCTGCAGTCCGCGCTGTCGTTGCCCCACCCTATCTACGGGCACCTGCCGCTGGTCGTCGAGCCGGACGGGACCAAACTAGCCAAGTCCAGGCGCGCCATACCGCTCGATCCATCGCAAGTGGCCGGAGGGCTTACAACCACCCTTACGCTTTTATCCCAGCGTCCGCCACCGGAATTGGCGCGCCTGCCGGTGAAAGACGTGTGGAAATGGGCATTTGCGCACTGGGCCCCACAAGCGCTTGTGGGCAGGACCGAGGTGCGCTGTCCGCGGCCGGCGACAAGTCAGCAGAAATCGTGATCTAAATTGTGAGGTCGCGGCAGATGTACTAGGGTACGTCCCACACGGAGGGTGAAGGCATGAGCGAACCACGCGTCATCAAGAAATACCCGAACCGACGTCTGTACGACACGGTGCAGAGCAAGTACATCACGCTCAGCGACATCCGGTCCCTGGTTCTCGAGCGAATCGAATTCGTCGTCATCGACAAGAAGTCGCAGGAGGACATCACGCGCAGCATCCTGCTGCAGGTGATCGCCGAGCAGGAACACGGTGTCGATCCCGTCATGAGCCGCGACTTTCTCTCGCAGGTCATCCGTTCGTACGGCGGCCAGTTGCAGGGAATGCTTTCCAGCTATCTCGAGCAGAGCATGAAACTGTTCAGCTCCCAGCAGCGCGAGTTGCGCGACAAGGTGAAGGCGGTCGTCGGCATGGATCCGGTGGAAACCGTCGCCGGGGTCGCGCAGCGCAACTACCAGCGCTGGCGTTCGGTGCAGGATGAGATCTTCAAGACGTTGATGAACGCCACGGGACGCGGCGGTCGCGACGGCGAAGAAAAGTCGAACGAGACGGCGAGCCACCAGTAGCCAGACAGCCGGCCAGACCCCGCCTCCCTCCGGAGTGCGGGGCCGCCCCACATTTTTAGCAACATGGCGCTGTGCCCCCTGTGTGACGACTCCACGCTCGTGCACACGATGCTCACGGAAAATCTCCCCGGCTACAGCTGCGGCAAATGCCTGGGCACGCTGGTGAGCCTGGTGGCGTATCGCAGCTGGCGCGAGAACACGGGTCGCGAGCGACTGCCCGCAACGCCCGCGGCGGTGCCCGACGTCGACACGCCCGATTCGGTCGCCGCCAAGAAGTGCCCGAAGTGCCGTTCGCTGATGAGCAAGTACCGCATCAGCGCCGAGAAGACCAATCGCCTCGACTACTGCCCGCACTGCGACGAGGTGTGGCTGGACGATGGCGAGTGGCAGCTGGTGGAAGGTCTGGCGCTCTCCGGCGATTTCGCACGGCTGTTCACGCAGGCCTGGCAGAACATGGTGAGCGTCGAGGTCACCGCGTCCATGGAGGCCGAGCGGTTGCGCGCGCTGCTCGGCGTCGACTACGAACGTGTCGAGGAAATGCGTGGGTGGATCCAGGCGCATCCGCGGCGGATGGAAATCCTCGCCCGACTCGCGCGGGTGAAATAGATCCGCGCATCTGCACCTGCAGCGCGCGACAGGCACTCACCACTTCGATGGACTCACGCCATGCGAGCGACCTGCCCGCCGGAACCTCATTGCATGACCAATCTGAAGACCGTGCCGGTGCCGCCCGCGGTGGTGGAGTAAGCCGTGACGCCATAGAAGGCGCCATCACTTCCCTCGATAACTCCGGCCACCGGATTGGTGGGTTGGTTGCCCGTCGGACCGAAGGAGAACAGGGTGGTTTTCAGGCCGGAAAGGGACATCCTGAAAACCGTGCCAGTCATCGGATCCGGATAGGCGCCGCCCGACCCGGTGGTTCCATAGAGATTGCCGTCTTTGCCGAGAATCAGGTACGCGGAGGGACCCGTGCCATCTTCCACGGAGTCGACTGCGAACGCGTGCAGGATGGTTAGTTCTCCATTCAGAGTGATCCGGAAGACGGTGCCACAACCATATTCAAATCCGCATCGTCCATTACCGCCGGAAGCCGTCGTTCCATACAGCGCACCGTCGGGTCCCTGCGCGAGCGCGGATTGGGGAGCGATGCCATCCATTGGGAGCAAACCCGGCATGAATCCAGTGCCAAATGAATGCAGCGTGGTCGTGATACCTTCCGGTGTCACGCGGAATACCGTCCCGCAGCTGTTGGGCGCCGCGCCGCAATCGTTTGCGCCGCCGCTGACGGTAGTTCCATAGAAGTTACCGTCGTTCGCCTGCGTCAATGACGCGGTCGGCGTGATGCCATCGCCCGGCGAACTACCGAACGAATGCAGAATCGTTGTGTCACCGGCGGGCGTCACCTTGAACACGGTGCCGCAATTGCTTCCGTCCTGCGGAATCTGCAGGCAGTGGTTGGCGCCCCCTGAGGCGGTCACGCCATAGAAATCTCCGTCACTGCCTTGGACCAGACCTCCCATGGGAACGATGCCATCGGTTGGCGACCCGCCGAACGAGTGCAGGACATCGTAGACGCCCTCGAGAGTGATCCGAAATACCGTGCCTCCGCCGCCATGCGCACCGCCATTCGAAGTGACACCATAGAGCGCGCCGTCCTGCCCCTGGATCAGTGGACCGAG
>DASTRL010000276.1:0-3599 GCA_035761265.1 Steroidobacteraceae bacterium | reverse complement strand
CCCATGCACTGGATGCGCGACTGGAATACGCCGCATCCGCTGTTCGTGAAATCCGCGCGCGGTGTGGAAGTGGAGGACGCGGACGGGAATTTCCTCGTGGATTTCTGTTTCGGCGACACCGGCGCGATGTTCGGGCACTCGCCGCCGCCGATCGCGCGTGCGCTCGCCGAGGCTGGCGGCGCGGGTATCACCGCCATGCTGCCCGCCGAGCGCGTGGCGCGTGTCGGCGAGAAGCTGGCGCACATGTTCGGTTTGCCGTTCTGGCAGATGACGCAGACCGCGACCGACGCGAATCGCGCTGCGCTGCGCTGGTCGCGCGCGGTCACCCGGCGGTCACGGATCCTTTGCTTCGATGGTTGTTATCACGGCACCGTCGATGAAACCATGGTGCGCGCGGATCTCGCGCGAGGCCTGGGCGCTGCGCGGCCCCGGGCCGGGCTGATCGGCTCGAGCCATGACTCGAGCCAGAACACCGACGTGGTGCCGTTCAACGACGCCGCGGCGCTGGAAGCGGTGCTGGCGCGTGGCGCCACGGCGGCGGTCATCGCCGAGCCCGTCATGACCAACATCGGCATGGTGCTGCCGGAAGCGGGTTTTCTGCGAGACTTGCGCGAGCTCACTCGACGGCACGACACGCTGCTGATCATCGACGAAACCCACACGCTTTCGACGGCGCGCGGCGGCTACTCGCGGGCCGCGGACCTGCAACCCGACATCTGGGTATGCGGCAAGGCGATCGCCGGAGGCATGCCCTGCGCCGTCTTCGGCTTCACGGCGGAAGTGGAAGCCGGCATGCGCCGCGTGCAGCGCGAGCGCGGTGGCGGCCACTCCGGCATGGGCACGACGCTCTCGGCGAACGCGCTGGCGCTCGCGTGCCTCGAGGCCAGCCTCGATGAGCTCATGACCGAAGCGAACTACGCGGCCATGCTCGCCGCCGCCGACCGGCTCGACGTGGGCCTGCACCGGCTGTTCGGCGAGCTGTCGCTGCCCTGGTACGTGTCGCGCGTCGGCGCGCGGCTGGAATTCGGCTTCGGCCAACCGCCTCGTGACGGGGCCGAAGCGGAGCGCCAGGCCCGGCCGCAGCTCGAGCATGCCATCCATCTCCATCTACTCAATCGAGGCATGCTGCTCACGCCTTTCCACAACATGATGTTGTGCTCGCCATCGACCACCCGGTCGCATGTCGATCGCCTGCTGGCGGCGTTGCACGACTGCCTCCAGGAACTCGGGAGCGGGCCGTGTTGAAGCTGGCCGACGCGAGCGAGCTGGCGACCTTTCTCGCGGCGCATCCGGACATCCGCGCGGTGCAACTCATGATCACCGACCCTTGCGGCGTGCTGCGCGGCAAGTCCGTGCGCCGCGAAGAGCTGCTGAACATCTTCGCCTCCGGGCGCCAGGTGGCGGGCTCCATCCTCGGGCTCGACATCAGCGGTGAGGACGTGGATGCCACGGGATTGGTGTGGGATACCGGAGATGCCGACATGTGCGCGCGCCCGATCGCGGGCACGTTGAAGCGCTCGCCGTGGCTGGCGGCTCCCACCGGGCAGGTGATGCTGACGATGTTCGATGGTCGCGGTGCGCCGGCGGCTGCCGACCCGCGCCATGCGCTGGTGCGCGTGCTGGAACGCTTCGCGGCGCGCGGTCTGGTGCCGGTGGTGGCCTGCGAGATCGAGTTCTATCTACTGCGGCAGGAGGACGGCGGTCGGCTGGCGCCGGCCGGCGCGGGTCGCCCGAGCGAGCGCGCCAAGATCGATGCCTACAGCCTCACGCGCCTCGACGATCTCGCGCCGCTGTTCGACGAGGTGTATCGCGCCGCCGCGGCGCAGGATCTGCCCACCGGCACGCTGATGTCCGAGTACGCGCCGGGTCAGTTCGAGATCACGCTGCAGCATCGCGCGGATGCGCTGCTCGCGGTGGACGAGGCGGTGATGTTCAAGCGCCTGCTGCGCGGCGTGGCCGCCAGGCATGGCCTGATCGCCTGCTTCATGGCCAAGCCATTCACGGCGCGCGCCGGCAGCGGCCTGCACGTGCATCTCAGCCTGAACGAGCAAGGGCGGAATATCTTTGCGAGCCCCGAACCCGAAGGCACGCCGGCGCTGCGCCATGCCATCGGTGGCATGCAGACCACCATGGCCGAATCCATGGCGGTGTTCGCGCCGAACGCGAATTCCTACCGCCGCTTCGTGAGCCAGAGCTATGCGCCGACGGCGCCCATCTGGGGCGTAAACAACCGGACCGTGAGTCTGCGCGTGCCGTCGGGGCCGCCCCCGTCGCGGCATGTCGAGCATCGGATTGCCGGCGCCGATGCCAATCTGTATCTCGCGGTGGCCACGGTGTTGGCTGCGGCGGAGCTCGGAATGCGCGAACGACTCGATCCCGGGCCGCCGGTGACGGGCAACGGCTATGCCCAGGAAACGGAGCGGACGTTGCCGCAGACCTGGCACGAATCGCTGCAGCGAGCGTCGCGCTCGACCTTCCTGCGCGAGGCGCTGGGCGCGGAATTCCTGGACATCTTCCTGGCCATCAAGCGCCAGGAATGCGCCCGGTTTTCCGCGGAGGTCTCCGAACTCGACCTTGCCTGGTACCTGCGCGCCTGACGCAAGCTCACGCCAGGCGCGATCCGCTCAGGACTTGCTGGGCGCCGCCGCCGGGGCGGGCGTGGACTCCTTGGTGACCAGGAATTTCACGAGATCGATGATCTCGTCGGCGTTGTTCAGGTTCTCGTTGTTTACGCGATACTTGCCGTTGACCACGAGCGTGGGCGTGCTGGGAACCTGCATGGCGAGAATCTGGCTGTCTGCCTGGCGCATCTTGAGATCCACGCCGAATGACTTCGAGGCATTCACGAAATCGGCGGCTTTCACGCCCGTGACGCGCTGATAGAAACGCGCCACGTCCTCGATTGTCGGTAGTTTGGTCTTGAGGCGGCCGGTCTGCGGATCCGAGACGGCGAGCTCGCCCGTGGTCCAGATGGCATCGAACATCGCATCGTGCGCCTTCTCCGCAACGCCCAGCGATTGCGCCGTGAGATAGGCGCGCTGGAACAACGGCCAGTTCTCGGCGGTATTCCAGGAGGCCGGGAGGTATACCAGTTGCGCATTGGCTGGCAGGTTGGCCTTCAGCTTCTTCATCGCGGGCCGGAAGTGGTTGCAGGCCGGGCAGCCGTACGAGAACACCTCCATGACTTCGACCTTGCCCGGCGCGACATTCGTGCGCTGCGCCTGCGGGATGACACTGTAGTGCTTGCCGGCCACCCAGTTGGCGGCGTGCGCGGTGGACCCCAGTCCGATCAGGACCACGAGGGAAAACAGGGAGGTCAGGGAACGCGACATGTGTACCTCACGTTTGGACATTTTCAGGCAACGTTCGACCGCTCGGCCGCCCGATGATTCAAAAATCGCCTCGCCAGATACCAGGCCGCACCCAGCGGGAGCGCGGTCGAGACGACCCACGGACCATAGCCGGGGGACACTGCACTGGCGCTGAACAACAGGAAATGTAGCGGAGAGAACTCCCAGGCGCCCGAATTCCAATCGACGGAAAGCTGCCCGATGCCGAACAGGATGAAAATGATCCACAGCCATTTTCGGCGCAGGCCC
>DASTRL010000275.1:0-6997 GCA_035761265.1 Steroidobacteraceae bacterium | reverse complement strand
CCACGGGCCGTCGCGACGCGGGCGCCTCCCGGCGCAGACTAACAAGGCGGTTTTCGCGCGCTCGGGTCCCGAATGATATTGCGGGATGGCTGTAACTCATTGATCCGGGACGGACGGAGATTTTTTCTGGTTCGCCTTGATCATTGTGGAAGCCCGCGCAGGCTTTAACACCCAATCTCCCGAGCATGACGCCATCCACACAATCCAATGCCCTGAACGATTCGGCCGCCGGCCCCTACAAGGTCAACTCGCTTCGCATCGATCCGCAGGCCAACCCCATGGCGGGCCGCGTCACCTGGGATCGGGCATCGGCGACGACCGCTTCTACCGCTTCCTGCAGCGCACCTGGGCCTGAAAGTGGGCGACCGTTCATCGCGGATTCAGCGCACGGCCGGAAGACTGTGGCACATGAAGTCCCTGAAGCCTCCTTGGATGACACGAGCCTGGCCGCTGTGCCTCGGGGCGCTGGCAGCGGCCATTGCGACATCAGGCGCCCTGGCCGCCGATGCGGTGGTCGGCCGTCAATCCGAGAGCGCAGTCCGTGCACGCGTCGTGGCGCTGGTCAATGCCGCTCGAAGCCACGGCAGACGTTGCGGCCGGGAGCGATTCGCCGCCGTACCACCGCTGAGCGTATCGCGAAAGCTGAACGACGCCGCGGCCGCGCACGCGCGCGACATGCTGCGAAGGAAGTACTTCGAGCATCGCGGCAGCGATGGCAGCCAGCCCAGGGACCGCGTGCTGCGCGCTGGCTACAAGTTCCGACTGACCGGCGAGAACATCGCGCTCGGGCCCGAGTCGGCGGAGGAAGTCGTCGCCGGCTGGCTGGACAGTCCCGGTCATTGCGCGAACATCATGGAACCCCGCTTTCGCGAGATCGGCATCGGCGTCGCCAGGGGCAGGAAGCGCGGCCAGATCTACTGGGTGCAGAACTTCGGATTGCCGCGCTGAGAACCGCGCCCGGATCGACACCGGTGATTCAGCGCGTGGGGGTGAGATAGGTGATCGCGAGCCGCGACCACAGACGATCCACTTCGGCGCGACGATCGTCGGCGAGCACGATGGCGCGCGCCGACAGCTCGCGCATGTACCCTTGATTCACCAGGATCAGAAGAGCACCGGCCAGGCGTCCGAAGCGCACGGAGCAGCCGAGGCCCCGACCCGCGGGTGCCGCAAGCACGCCGCACAGCTCGGCGGACAACTGCCAGCTCCCGGCGATGCGCAGCGCCATCGTTGGAACCCAGTCGTCCAGTAGTTTGGCCACGGCCGCCGGGCGAACGATCTCCGCATCCGACTGGCAGCGCTCGCGCACGATGCGGAACACGGCATTGCTGGCGAGGCCGAGCAGCAGCACCAGCAGGCGCGCGCTGAACGCATCGGCGCGCTCGATGCGCGTCGCATGCAGCTCCGCGCAGGCTGCCGCGTACTGGCCGTGTTCCCAGGTGGCTTCGGCAAATGACGAGAAAGGCCCCTGCGTGTTGGTCATCACCGGGTGCATGAGCGCGGTCGCGAGCAGCGAACGCAGGCCGTCCGTGCCCACCATCGCGACCGCCTTCTCCAGGCTGTCGATCGGCCTGGCGCCGCTCATGCGGTAAAAGGAGCTGTTGGCGAGCCTGAGCAGACCGCCGAGCAGCGTGCCGTCCTCGCCGATGATGGCGGCCATCTCACGCATCGAAGTGTCGCTGTTGATGGCGCTCATGAGCCGCGGCAGCAGCGACGGCCGGCGCGGCAGGTATTTCGCCTGCATCTCGAGGTCGCCGAGCACGCGCGCCGCGGGTTCGAGCGCGGCCAGTTCCGCGGGCGTCGCCTCGATCCGCAGGTCGCCCAGGCTCGAGTCGAGGGCATATGCCGTGAACCGCCGCATGGCGACGCTGGCATGCGCGCCGTGCCACGGGCTGCCATCGGTGGCGTCCATGTCGCGAGGCTGCGCTCGGCTTCCCTGCCGATCCATGATCTGCCGCGTCGTCGTCCTTGCACGCCTGCGGCCGAACCATTGATCCACGAGAGAGCCGATCCCGAAACGGAATGCGGCATTCATGGTGTACGGCTATCGGCGCGGCCGGGCGGAACTGAAGTCAGGGGTCGAATTCGTGGGACTAAGTAAAGTAGTGCTCCGCAGTTCCTTGCAGCGGCCCTCGTAGACGTCATTTCAGGCCTAACAGCCTGCTCGCATTGCCGAAGCGGATGGCGGTCATTTCGCCCTCCGTCAGGCCCAACCTGTTGAATGCCGCCAACGTCTGCGGCAGCGATAGCTGGGGAAAGTCCGAGCCCAGCAACACGTGGTCGACGCCGACGTTGCGAATGGTCCAGACGAATTCCTGCTGGATGGGCGATCCGACCGCGATGACCGTGGTGGCGGAGATGTCGAAGTAGACATTGTCCGCGAAGAAGCCTTCCGCGGTGCGCGCCAGCGCGAGGATGTTCCAGAAGCGGAAGTTCAGGCCGCCCATGTGGGCGAAGATGAATTTCGTCCGCGGACTTTGCACCGCGAGATTGAAGAGGTTTTCGCAGTCGCCGGCGATGATGCCGGCGTTGTCCATCAGGACGACGACGCCCAGCTCGCCGGCGCGATTCACCAGGGCCAGTACGCGCGGGTCCGTCACGTCGAACTTCTGCGTGTGCGGGTGCAGCTTGAGCACTCTCACACCGCGCGCGGCGACACGCGTCAATTCTGCGATTGCGTCCTCCCCGTCGTAGGGATGCACGGTGGCGATCGGCAACATGCCGGCATGTCTGGCGGCCAGGGCGAGCAGCGCATCGTTGTGCGCACGTGTTCGCGCGATCTCGCCCGCCGGGGCCTGGTTGGGGCCGCCAAACCACATCGCGCCGTAGCCCGCGATCTTGACGTCGCCCGCGGCAAGCTGCTCGTCGTACTTGCGGACGGAGGCTTCGCCGTCGTGAAGGTGCACGTGCAGGTCGAAAACCTCCGGGCCGCCGAAGGCAGTGCAGCAGCCCAGCAAGAGTGAGCACGCCAGGACAGCAGACTTCATGGGACTCCCCTCGATTGGCGAAATGTATTGCGTGGCCATGATCCTGCTCATCGTCTGACTCCAGTTGGTCGAGCGAATGGGGCAGAGTTCGACACGGAGGCGCCATGAAACCGCGAATTTCCGTCCTGACCATCGGCGTGAGCGACCTGGAGCGATCGCTCGTGTTCTACCGCGATGGCCTGGGTCTGCCGACCGGAGAACGCCCGCCAGCCCGACTTCCTTCACCATTGGACACAATGTCGCGCGCCGCGAGGAAGTCGACCAGATCATGCAGCAGGCCATCCGCGCCGGAGCGGGCATCGTGAAGCCCGCCCACGAGACGTTCTATGGCGGGTATGCCGGATATTTCCGCGATCCGGACGGGCATCTCTGGGAAGTGGTGTGGAATCCCGCAAACATTCCGCGGAAAATTGCCTAGCCCTGGGCCACACGCCGAGCCGGAGCTGTTCCCTAAGGTCCAGCCACTCCTGCGCGCATCGGTATCGCAAACCAGTACGCAACCGCTCGGCTTTGCGCCCGGCGGCTCGTGCCATAAGCTCGGCCCATGGAGCAGGTGGCATTTCGAATCGCGACCCCCGCAGACTTCGATGCGATACACGCGCTCAACTACGAAACCTTCGCCGAGGAGATTCCGCAGCATCCGCCGAATTCCGAACGCAGGTTGATCGATCGCTTCCACGCCGAAAATACCTACGTAGTCTGCATGGCAGATTCGCGGCTCGTCGGCATGGTGTGCGGTCGGTGCCAGCGGCCTTTCTCGCTCGACCTGAAACTTGCAGATCTCGACCGCTGGTTGCCGGCGCATCGCAGAGCAGTCGAGGTGCGGTTGTTGGCGGTGCGCCGCGAGTGGCGCAAGACCGCTGTGTTCTTCGAGCTCATGACATTCCTGTCGCGACATTTCATTGCGCAGGGATGCGATCTCGCACTCATCTCGGGGACGGTGCGGGAACTGAAGCTGTATCGGCACCTCGGGTTCGAGCCCTTCGCAGACCTCGTGGGCACGGCGGGAGCGATGTATCAGCCGATGTTCCTGACTCTCAATGCCTTCGAGCGGCGCTTCGCATGACGGCCAACTTCCTGCCGGGACCGGTGTCGGTGAGCCCCGAGGTGCGCAAGGCTTTCTGCGCTCCACCGGTCTCGCATCGGGCACCGGCGTTTCTCGCGTCGATGCAGCGAACTCGTGAAGCGCTGGTGTCGCTGGCAAATGCCGTGCACGTCACTTTGATGGTGGGCAGCGGAACCCTGGCCAACGACGCGGTGGCTGCGCAAATCCGCGGCATCGGGGGAACCGGACTCGTCTTGTCGAACGGAGAGTTCGGTGAGCGGCTCGTCGATCATGCGCAGCGCTGGGGACTTGGGTTTGCGGCCGAGCGGCAGCCCTGGGGCCAGCCGTTCGACTGGGACCAGGTCCGCGCGCGAGCGCAACGCGTGCGACCTGGCTGGATCTGGGCAGTCCTGACAGAAACATCAACCGGCGTCATGAATCCGCTGGCCAGACTACGGTCGCTTGCCGATCAGGTCGGGGCATCGCTGTGTCTCGACGCGATCAGTGCCATCGGCCTGATGCCCGTGGATCTCGCGGGAGTTCGATTCGCGACCGCGGTCAGCGGCAAGGGGCTCGCGGCCTATCCCGGTATCGCCGCGGTCTTTCACGACGGAGGTCTCGCTGCGACCAAGGCCATGCCCCGCTATCTCGACCTCGCAACCTACCAGGCCGCGGACTGCGCGCCATTCACGCATTCCTCGAATCTGCTGGCGGCGCTCGAATGCGCGCTGAGCTCAACGTGCTGGCCGGAAAAGTTCGAGCGAGTCGTTCGGCACTCCATCGAGATGCGTTCGGCACTGCGAGTGCACGGGCTGACATCGTTGGCGCACGAGGAACACGCGGCGCCGGGCATCATCACCCTGCCACTGGGTGGCGAAACTCGCGCGGCAGAGATTGCCAACGCACTCCTGGATCGGGGCTTCGAGGTGGCCTGGCGGAGCAGCTACCTGAAGGAGCGCAATTGGCTGCAGCTCGCACTCATGGGCGAGATCGAGGAGGATGCCGTGCGCCGGCTGCCTGCCGCCCTCGGAAACCTGCTGAGCCACGGGTCATCTGCGAGTCTCGCGGCAACGAACGCGCGGGGCCAGAAGCAGAGCAGGACATCCGGTACGGCGGGGCCCCTACAATCCCCCGATGGAAATCTCCGATGACGACCTCGCCGCCTGCATGCGGGTGCTGCGAGCGATCGAAGCCGATCGATCGCATCTCACGCGATTCTCCCGGGAACAACGCCGCGAGCTGCTGACGCTGGCCGGGCTCGTCGCCAAGCCCGAACGCCACGATCTCGTGCGAATGGCGAAGGCCTTCCGCCGCGCCGAACGGCAGGCTGCCAAGGAGCAGGACCGCAAGGCCATCGAGCAGGCAGGCCTGCGCGTGCAGCGCCGGGCGGCGGTCTTCACACCGCTGTGGCTCGAACCGCCGAAGCCGGAAGAATCGGGCGAACGGCCGCGACTCAGCCAGGAGCGCGACTGCTACGTCTGCAAGCAGCCCTTCACCCGAGTGCATCGCTACTACGACTCGATGTGCGAGCCCTGCGGCGACTTCAACTACGCCAAGCGGGAACAGAGCGCGGACCTGAGTGGCCACTTTGCCTTGATCACCGGCGCGCGCGTGAAGATCGGCTACCAGGCCTCGCTCAAACTACTGCGAGCGGGCGCGCACGTCATCGTCACGACGCGGTTTCCAGTCGACGCCGCCGACCGCTATTCACGCGAAGCGGATTTCTCCACGTTCCGCGCGAGACTGCAGATCCATGGGCTCGATCTGCGCCACTCGCCGAGCGTCGAGCTGTTCACGAAGTTCCTGCTGGAACGGCTGCCGCGCCTCGACTACATCCTGAACAACGCCTGCCAGACCGTGCGCCGTCCGGCGGGGTTCTTTCAGCACTTGCTGGCGCGGGAAGCGCAGTCGATCGCCGGATTGCCCCTGGAAATGCAGAGCATGCTCGCGGGCCACGACGAACTGTGCCGCATGCTCGAGGGCTCGAACCGCCAGACGCCCGGCGCGCTCCTGGCCGTGCCAGAGCAGCGTCGCGGCGAAGGCCTGATGCACAGCGCCGCGCTTTCACAGCGACACTATCTGGACGAGGACTATCGCGGCGGCGAGTCGCTGTTTCCCGCAAATCGCCTGGACGAAGATCGCCAGCAGGTCGATCTGCGCGAGATGAACAGCTGGCGTCTGCGCCTGCACGAAGTGGAGACTCCCGAGCTGCTGGAAGTACAGCTCGTGAATGCCATCGCGCCCTACATCCTCAACGCGAGGCTCAAACCGCTCATGCTGCGCACGCCCGGGCGTCACAAGCACATCGTCAACGTCAGCGCGATGGAGGGGCAGTTCTATCGCACCACCAAGACGGACAAGCATCCGCACACCAACATGGCGAAAGCGGCCTTGAACATGATGACGCGCACCAGCGCGCCGGACTTCGTGAAGGACGGCATCCACATGAACGCGGTGGACACCGGTTGGGTCACCGACGAGGACCCGGTCGCGCATGCGGCGCGCAAGGCAGAAGCAGGATTCTCGCCGCCGCTCGACATCATCGACGGTGCGGCGCGCATCGTCGACCCGCTGTTCGACGGCATCACCACGGGCCGCCACCTGTGGGGCCTGTTCCTCAAGGACTACAAGCCCGCACCGTGGTGAGGAGCGCATGCCGTACGTGATGGTCGATATCGAGGCGGATGGCCCGATCCCGGGGGACTACTCGATGATCGCGCTCGGGGCGATCGTCGTCGAGCCGGCGCTCGATCGGGTGTTCTCGGCGAAGCTGCGGCCGATCTCGGAGCAGTGGGTGCCCGACGCGCTCGCGGTCAGCGGGTTCTCGCGCGAGGCGACGCTCGGGTTCGCGGATCCGCGCGCCGAGATGGAGCGGTTCGCGGCGTGGCTCGCGTCGCTCGGCGGCCGCCCGACGTTCATCGCCGACAACAACGGCTTCGACTGGATGTTCGTGTGCTGGTACTTC
>DASTRL010000274.1:0-4319 GCA_035761265.1 Steroidobacteraceae bacterium | reverse complement strand
TCTTGCGGTACTGCATGGCGATGAGGCCGTCGCCATGCTTGGCGCCGTCGACGTAGGCCGAATCGAAGTCGGCGATCGAGGCGCGCGCCATGATGCCGCCCTTGCGATGCGGGTCCGTGCCCGCGCCCACGAACTCCATCTGTGCCTGCACGATGAAGTCGCCCTTCATGCGCCGGTACGCGAACTGGAACTCGTCGCGCTTGGCCCAGATGTTCACGCCGCCGGCGCTAAGTGTGTAGACCTGCGAGGCGCCGTTGTACGTGGCGTAACCCGCGATCTTGGGCGAGCCGACGTCGGCGTGTGCTTCGAAATCACCCAGCGGTCCGCCGTTGGGCGAGGCCGTGGCCAGTGCGGCGAATGACAGCGCCGCCAGAAAGAAAGTCCCCTTCATCACCATCCCCCTGGTTGTTCGAGACAAAGACGCGCGATGCCGGAGTATCCGCTATGCGGGTCAGCTCCGTCCCGGTTTGCTAGGAAAGGGGGACTGTCCCCCTTTATCTCACCAGCGCGGTGGCGGACCACAGCATCGGCGCCTGGCCATGACCGTCGCCGACCGCGCGCGGGCGGTCGAGGTAGTACTGCAGGTCGTTCTTCTTGCCCGTGCCCACGCAGATCTCGCGCAGGTCGCCGTCGGGTGTGAGATAGCCGGTGAGGGCAATCCACGCCTTGCGGGCGGCGGGGCCGTAGCTCGCCTCGGCGAGCCAGCCGTTCTTCACGCCCGTCACGAAGGCATAGGTGAACATGGCGGTGCTGGAGGTTTCCTCCCAGCTCTCGGGATGATCGATGAGCTGGCGCCACATGCCGTTCTGCGCCTGGTACGAAAGCAGCGTCGCCATCATCCTGCGATACGCCGCGAGGATGGGCTTGCGCAGCGCGTGCTTCTCCGGCAGGTCACGCAGCATCTCGGCCATGCCGACCGCCACCCAGCCGTCGCCGCGGCCCCAGTAGAACGGCACGTCCGCCGCATGGAAGAACAGGCCATTCGGCTGCTGCAGCTTGCGTAGATAGGCCGCCATCTCGCGCGCGGCGCGGTCGCGATATTTCACGTCGCCCGTGGCGCGGAACGCCTGCAGCTGCAGCGCCGTGATCATGTACATGTCGTCGATCCACCAGCGCGTCTGATTGCTGAGACCGTCCGGCAGCGGGTTGTCCCATTGCCCGTCCGCGAAGGCGAGGCCCATGAGGCGGTACTGGTAGCGGTGCGTCTGTCGATACAGCTCGAGCGGCAGCGCGCCGAACACGTCCGCGTCCACGTGGTTGGAGCGCGGCACGCGCGGCGCATCGGTCGCGAGGAAGGGCTCGAACCGCGCGACCAGTCGCGACATCAGCGCCTGGTCGCCGGTGACGCCGGCGAATTGCAGCGCCCCCACCCAGGTGGCGACGTGCGAGTAGTGCAGCGCCTGCGGGCCGTGGCCCGGCATTTCCATGTGCGGCGTCGGAATGAAACGCTCGGCGACACGCCTGCCGACTTCGCGCGGATCCGAACCCGCGGGCCAGTCGCCGAAGTAGGCGTTCTGCGCGAGCGCGGTACCGGCGCCTAACAAGGTCAGAACGGCAAACCATCGCCGTATCCTCATGGCCGCATCCTCATGGCCGCACCCTCACGGCCGGGCACTGACGACGATGGCAAGCGGGCTCGCGACGCCCGCCGCGAAGGCCTTCACATGATTCTCCCAGCTGGCGCGATCCGTGAACTGGCCGCTGCGGTTCCAGCCCGCGCCGATGAAATAGCGCACGGGCACGCCGTCGTGCGCCTTGACGAGCAGCAGATGGTTGCCGATGCCCGGCGTCTTCGGCGGGTCCTCGTGCGCGAAACCCGCCGGCTCGGCGCCGGCCGCGAGGATCACGGCGACGCCCAGGCCGCCGTCCTTGTTTTCTTCCCACAGGCTCATCCAGCGCCCTTGCGGATCCTTGGTGAGCACGCCGGCGGGAAAGTTCTTCTCCTGCGGATGATCGGAGAGCCCGAGGCCCACCACCGCTTCGGCGGACATGAAGTCGAACGTGCTCGAAACCGCATCGAAGTTGACGCCGCAATCCACGGTGAACTGCTTGGTTTCCTGCACCTTGCCGACAGCGCCGGCATCCCACGGCGCATAGCTGAGCGTGAACGCGGCGCGGCGCGGGCCGTTCGACAGCACCTGCTGGCCCACGAAATTGTCCGACGTCCACAACTTGCCGCCATCCCACACGCCGGTGCCGCCGTCGCCGCGCGAGCCGCCGATGCTGTAGAGATCCAGCCCTTCGCCTTCGCCGTCCTGGTGGAACTGATCGTGGCCCTTGGGATACCAGCGATCGATGATGGGGTAGGCGACGCGCTTGCCCCAGATGTCGATGCCGCTGCCGCGCAGGCGCTCGTGCACCACGTCGGCCGCCGGGCTGTTCAGTGCGAATCCATACGTGCGGTGCGCGATGCGATCGTTCTCCCAGGCCATGTCGTCCAGCCGCTCCGGGACGAAGCGCGCATACACGCACGGCGGCTCGGGCGGCGTCGCGGCGTCGGTGGGTTCGAGCGTGAACACCGCACGCTTCTCGCCGGCGGCGAAGTCATAGGAGAACACCAGGTCGTCGTAGTCGACACCATGATGATCGTGCTGGTAGTTGGTGATCTGCGATGGCAATGCGCGGCCCTTCGGATCGCGCACCACGACGTGGTACATGCGCAGCTCCGGCGCCAGCTTGGCGATCTGCGCGAAGGGCACGGCGATGACCGCGTCCGGTCGCGCTGTCTCGAGCTCGTGAGTCACCGTGATCGAAACACCGGCCGCGTTCGCGGCCGAGGCCGCCCACAGCGCGGCCCACAGCGGGCAATGCTTGTTCATTTTTCCCCCGTTTGCCGGCGCGGCCGACCTGCGGCGGATCATGGGATGACCAGCGCCGGGTCCACCACCGCCCAGAACGCCCACTTCGGTTCCAGCGCGGCGTCGAACAGCAATGGATGGTTCACGCGCGTGAACGGCGGCTGGTTGTACCAGGTCCAGCCATCGTGCAGGCCCCAGGTGGTCACCGATTGCACGCTGGGGCGCCTGAAGGCGGTATACAGCGCGCGATACAACAGCGCCTCGTCCGACTGCACGGACTGCGGCGGCGTGTTGCCGTAGTTCGCCAGACAACCCGTGCCGGTCATGCCGCAGGACGGCGGATCCGCGTAGACGTTGACGTCGAGCTCCGTGACCTGGTTGACGAGCCCGCCCAGATTCTCGATGGCGACCAGAGCGGCGGTGACGTCGGCGACGTTGGCGTCGATGCGCAGGTGCATCTGGTGTCCGACGCCGTCGATGGGTACGCCCTTGTTGCGCAAGTCCTGGATGATGCGGATCAGGTTGGCGCGCTTGCCGGCGATCTCGGTGTTGTACTCATTGATCATGAGTTTCAGATCCGCGCTGGTGAGTCCCGCGAAGCTGCGCGCCTCATCGGCGAAGCGGAACGCGTCTTCGATGTAGTCCCAGGGCTGGACGTTGGCGCCGGCGTTCCTGGCGTTCAAGTAAGTCTGATACCAGGGGCCGTCCGTGCGATACGGCGTGGTCGAATTCGGGTTCGGATTCACGACTTCATTGACCACATCCCAGGCGTAGAGGCTGCCGCCGAAATGCACCACGACGTTGTGGATGTAGTCGTGCAGGCGCACGCGCACGTTGGGCAGGCATCCGGCCGGGTCGGTGTCGCAGCCCTTGAAGAACCACTGCGGCGCGGTGACGTGCCACAGCAGCGTATGACCGCGCACCTGGATGCCGTGGGCCTGCGCGAAGTCGACGATCGTGTCGGCGGGCGCGAAGTTCAGCGGGCCGGGCTCGTCGGGACTGCCGGCAAGACTCGGCTGGATGGTGTCCGGCTTCATCGCGTTCTCGGCCGTCAGGCTGCTCATGTGTTTGATGAGCAACGCGGCGCTCGCGCCGGTCGTGAAGTCGGGCGGAATGGCCGCGCCTACCAGGAAGTCCGGAGCGAACACCGTCTTCAGCGCGGGCGCGCTCGCGGGATCCGGCCGTTGCGGTGTGGGCGAAGGGGTCGGCGATGGCGACGGCGTTGGCGAGCCGCCGGAAGATCCGCCGCCACCACAACCGGCGAGCAGCGCGGCACACAATGCCGCCGAAGACAAACCCGCATGTGCCAGAGATTTCACCCTGTACTCCCCCCAAATGAGCTGCCCCGGGCTAGCCCGGTTTCGAGAATGTTTGTTTGAGGATCTCCCGGATCTCGCGACTCCTGTGCGCGGAGGGCGGGCCCATCAGGCCGCGCTTCGCCGGCGGCAGATGCGCGAGAGATTCTTCCGGATCCGTGAACACCAGCTGCTCGAACATCGGCTTCCAGGCCGCGCGCTGGTC
>DASTRL010000273.1:0-51291 GCA_035761265.1 Steroidobacteraceae bacterium | reverse complement strand
GTGGCGACCAGCACGGGCTCGGCCTCGATGCCGAGCTCGCGCAACAGCGCCACCAGCAAGGCGGTCTTGCCCTTGCAGTCGCCGAAACGCCGCTCCCAGGTGAGGTCCGCGCCGGCCGGATCGATGTTGCCGTCGCCCATGCCGAGGAATACGTAGCGCACCCGGTCCTGCACCAGCCGCAGCGCGGCTTCCAGCCTGGCGACGGGATCGGCTTGTGCCTGCGCGATGGCGCGCGCTTCGAGCTTGACCGGCGAGTCCGCGCGCAATCCGGCCGCTTTGGCATACAGCGGCGCGAGTGTGCGCGACACGTCGTTCCAGGATGCGTAACTCGTGAACTCGACCATGGGGATGCGCAGGAAGCGCGAAGGAACGTTGAGCGGCTGCTTGAGGGGCTCGACTTGCTCGGCCACCCACCGCAGCTCGTGCTCGCCGCCATTGAGCACATCCTTGATTCCCTTCATGTCCTGGGAGGCGCGCCATCGCAGCGGCGTCGACTTGTCCCACGTGGCGCGCAGCTGCACGCGGGATGCGGGCACGTCGGCGAAGTTGAACAGGAACATTTCCGGCGCGGGAATCAAGCTCGACTCGCGCCGGATGCTGAAGGCGAGATCGAGCACGTCACCGACCTGCATGCCCGCCGGCTGCAGCACCGCGGTCAGCATCCCGTCGAGCGCGGCATATTCGAGATTATTCTCCCGCCGCAGCACCTCGAACTTCTTCCCGTCGGTGAGCAGGTCGATCGCCTGACCGGCGCGCAGCAGGCGACACTTGTGCACCGTGAGGACATCCGTGTCCGGCTTCCAGGGCAGCGCCAGGTTGCCGAGTGCCTGCAGGCCTTGTGGCGTCTGCACTGCGAAGTAGCTCTCCACGTACATCTCGAGGTGATGCGGGGAGAACTTGAGCTGATAGTCGCGCTTCAGCAGCTTGACCGGTGCCTCGGCCATGCTGCCGTCGGCATTCGGCGCGGCCTCGTCCTTGACCCAGGCGGGCGGCGGTCCGTAGCTGACTTCATTGGCGCCATGCGCCTCGGCCACGAAGCCCATGAGACACACGATCAAGATGGTCGCGAAGCCGTGCATGCGCGGAAACCCCCTGCTGATGCTGCGGGATTATGCGTATGAAACGGTCCTGCTGGGGAGCCAACCCGTTCTCATGCGGCGCTGGTTCCTCCTGGATCATGGTCCTGCGCGGCGTGGATCTCGACCGCCGCAAATTCGTGGTGCCGACTTTCCGCCACCCTTGACGGTGCGTGCCGTGGAATGGCGAAGTCCCGGCTCACACCGGGTCCCAGGTCTCCGGCGAATACAGCGGGCGGATCTCCACGTCGCAGTCCACCTGCATGGTGTTGGGACTCTTCCTGACCCACTCGACGGCTTCTTCGATGGTCTTGACCTCCCACAGCGCGAATCCGGCGATCACTTCCTTCGTCTCGGTGAACGGACCGTCGGTGACGATGCGGTTCTTGCCCGAAAAGCGCACGCGCTTGGCGAAGCGGGTCGGCAGCAGGCCGCCCATGACATGGTCTTTCAAAATGCCGGCGGCCATGAGCGCCTCGTTGTAATCGTGCATGGCCTGCAGTGCCTCAGGGGTCGGCGGGACCGCGTTTTCGGTATCTTCGGTCGCCTTCATGAAAACCATGACTTTCATCTTTCGACTCCTCATTGGGGTTTATC
The DNA here is from genome assembly GCA_035761265.1 of Steroidobacteraceae bacterium. Lineage (GTDB taxonomy): Bacteria > Pseudomonadota > Gammaproteobacteria > Steroidobacterales > Steroidobacteraceae > CADEED01. The sequence continues at coordinate 49,618 of DASTRL010000273.1, read as the reverse complement.
CGCTCCAAGGACGCAGCGAGGGTCCGCGAGCCGACATGACCCGAAGGATTTCTTTTTCCTGTCGGTGCAGCGCGTGAGCCGCCGTCCTCGGCATCGCATGCACGATCCCGCGCACATCGACATCGCGATTCTAGGCGCCCGGCCGAAGGCGATCGCGGCCCTCCTGCGGTATTTCCGGGATCTCGACACCGCCGAGGAGGCTTTCCAGGAAGCCTGCCTTCGGGCCCTGCAAACCTGGCCTCACAGGGGCACGCCGCGCGACCCGACCGCCTGGCTCATCACGGTCGCGCGCAATGCGGCCCTGGACTCCCGGCGGCGCACCCGCTCGCACGATCCGCTGCCGGACGCGGATACGCTCGCGGATGCGCGCGACGAGCTGGCTCCCGAGCGTCTCGACGAGAGCCAGTACCGGGACGATGTCCTGCGGCTGATGTTCGTCTGCGGGCACCCCACGTTGCCGGCGACCCAGCAGATTGCCCTCGCGCTGCGCATCGTTTCCGGCCTCACCGTCGAGCAGATCGCCCGGTCATTCCTCGTGAGTGCGGCGGCCATGGAACAGCGGATCACCCGTGCCAAGCGCGCGATCGCGCAGGTGGGCGTGCAATTCGAGACCCCCGGCGCCGGCGAGCGCCGCACGCGACTCGCAGCCGTCTCGGCCATGGTCTATCTCATCTTCAACGAAGGCTACGGCAGCACTCCTGATACCGCGACCGCGCGCGCAGCGCTTGCCGAAGAGGCGATTCGTCTCGGCAGGCTGCTCCTGAGCCTGTTCCCCACCGATCCGGAGGTGTTCGGCCTGCTGGCTCTGATGCTGATTCAGCATTCCCGTGCGCCGGCGCGCTTCGATGCCGACGGTGAGATCGTCTTGCTCGAGGATCAGGACCGCAGCCGCTGGAACCACACGCTCATCGACGAAGCGCGCCTGCTGCTGGAGAGGGCGGCTATCTATCGGAGCCCGGGTCCTTACCAGGTGCAGGCGGCGATTGCCGCGCTCCATGCGCGCGCACGCGACGCCGCAGACACGCAGTGGCGGGAGATCGACTCCTTGTACCAGGTGCTGGAAGCGCTGCAGCCATCCCCCGTAGTGACGCTCAATCGGGCCGTGGCGGTGTGGAAGCTGCAGGGGCCCGAGGTCGCGCTGCGGATGATCGACCCGCTGCAAGTCGAGCTGGATGGCTATTTCTATCTGCACGGGCTGCGCGGCACGCTGCTCCGGGAACTGCACCGGCTCGATGAAGCCCGCGATGCGCTGAACCGCGCCATCGCGCTCGCGAGTTCCGTGGCGGAAGCCAAGCTCATCCGGCGGGAACTGGATGGCCTCGCGCTCCCGCCGGCACCGGTGTCCGGCGGGTCACCTTGAATGGCCTGCCGAAGAGGCAATCAGGCTGGCCAGGAGTCGCTTTGAGTCGTGCACGAGCTGCATAATGCGGCGCAGCTCCTGCTTCGAGCGTCGAGGTCATCCATCCATGCAGCCGCCGACTCGCCCAATGTCCGCGTGGCCGGTATGAAGGCCAGTCCCAAACTACTACTGCTGCTGGCAGTCGTGATTGCAGGCGCGTTGGTGCTGAAGCTGTGGAATCCGGACAGGAAGTACAGCACCCGCCAATTCTGGGAACGCGCCACGGTCGCCAGCGTGGCCGATGTTCCGCAGCGCGCCCTGGCACGCGGCAATCGCAACGGTGGTGTACTCATGTGGGCGGCGATGGGTGCGAAGGACCCGGCCATCCTGCGGGCGCTGGTCGCGCGCGGCGCCGATGTCAACGAATCGGATCCGGTCTTCGGAGGCACGCCGATGTCCGCGGCCGCGGGCAAGAGCGAGCACCCCGAAATGATTGCCATGCTCGATGAGCTCGGCGCTGACGCGAACAAGCGCGTCAGCAATGGGCAGACGCCGGCGATGGTCGCGGCGCAGTACAACCGCACGCCGGGGATCATCGAGGCGCTCCGCGCGGCGGGCGCCGACCTCGATGCTCGCAGCGCCGACGGCAGGACTGCGCTGGATTTCGCGCGCCAGGCGGGCAATGACGTGGTCGAGCGGGCGTTGCTCGGCGCCGAGCGCTAGTCGATCGCTTGCGCGATGCGCGCCTCGAGATCATGGTCGCTCGACCCGGTGATCTCGACTTCCGCGAACTGACCCACCGGTAGTTTGCTGCCCCGGACGATGAGCACCGTGCCGTCGATCTCCGGCGCGTCGCCCTCGCTGCGCGCGATGGCGGTGCCGCCGTCGACCGCGTCCACGAGCACGCGCATCCGGCGCCCCACCTTGGCGGCCAACCGCTCGGCGCTGATGCGCGCCGCGACCTGCATGAAGCGCGCGAGGCGTTCTTCCTGCACCTCCGGCGGCACGTGCGGCGCCACGTCGTTGGCCGCGGCGCCTTCCACCGGCGAATACTTGAACGCGCCGACGCGATCGAGCTGCGCCTCTTCGAGCCAGTCCAGCAGTTCCTGGAACTCGGCCTCGGTCTCTCCGGGGAAGCCCACGATGAAGGTGCTGCGGATGGTCAGTTCGGGGCAGACATTGCGCCAGGCCGCGATGCGCGACAGCGTCTTCTCCACCTGGCCCGGCCGCTTCATGCGCTTGAGGACCGACGGGCTGCCGTGCTGGAACGGAATGTCGAGGTACGGCAGCACCTTCTTCTCCGCCATCAGCGGGATCACCTCGTCCACGTGCGGATACGGATACACGTAATGCAGGCGCACCCAGATACCGAGCTCGCCCAGGCCGCGCGCCAGGTCGAGGAACCTCGATTGGTAGTTTGTCTCGCGCCACTCGCCCGTGCGGTAACGGATGTCGACGCCGTAGGCCGACGTGTCCTGCGAGATGACCAGCAGCTCCTTGACGCCGGCGCGCGCGAGTTTCTCGGCCTCGCGCAGCACTTCATCGATGGGCCTGCTGGCCAACAGCCCGCGCATCGACGGAATGATGCCGAAACTGCACTTGTTGTTGCAGCCCTCGGAGATCTTGAGGTACGCGTAGTGCCGCGGCGTGAGCTTGATGCCCTGCGGCGGCACCAGGTCGATGAAAGGATCGTGCTGCGGCGGCAGGTGCTCGTGCACCGCGCCCACCACTTCCTCGTAGGCCTGCGGACCGGTCACTTTCAGCACGCGCGGATGCCGCTCGAGGATGCGCTCGGGTCGCGCGCCGAGGCAGCCGGTGACGATCACCTTGCCATTCTGCTCCAGCGCCTCGCCGATGGCGTCCAGCGATTCATCCACCGCCGCATCGATGAATCCGCAGGTGTTCACCACGACCACGTCGGCCGCGTCATAGCTCGGCGCCACCTGGTAACCCTCGGCGCGCAGTTGCGTGATGATGCGCTCGGAATCGACGAGTGCCTTGGGGCACCCGAGGCTGACGAACCCGACTTTTGGCTGGCGGCGGCTCATGAGGGGGCGCTATGGTACGCGCGGACGGCTGATATTCCACTCGACAATGAAAAGAAGCTGGCTTCTCGGTGCGGCCACGGTGCTGGCCATCCAGGCAACCTGGTTCGGGCTCGTGTACTTCGAGTCCCGGACCGACCGGTTCATGGCGGCCATCCTGGTCATGCTCTTTCTGGTCATGAACGTGGCGGGCGTGGGCGCGTGCATCACCGCGTACATGGCACCGCGCCGCGGCTTCCTGCTGGGCCTGTCCATGGCGCCGCTCACGGCTTCGCTGGCAACGCTCTCGAACCTGCTGCTCGCAGCCTCGGACGTGCACGTCGATTTTGCGGGCTTTCGCGGCAATGTCGGCCTGTTCGGGGTCTCGCTCGCCTATGGGATCTTCGTATCGGCGGTGGGTGGCGCGATCGGGTCCTGGATGGCGCGCAAGGCGGCGCCAGCCACCTCCGTACCCGTGGCACGCGGATCGCCGGCCATACCCGGACCGGCCCCGCCCGCGGGCCACATCTAACAACCCGGCGCGACTAACCCGTCGATCCGCGATCCGCCGTTCATCCCTTCAAGCAGGCTCCATGAATCCGGGGCCGATGGAGGTCGCATGTTCGCGCGCACGGCAGAACCGCGCTTCGGCGCATTAAGTGGAATGGCTTCGCGAATGACCATCGTCGTGGCATTCCATGCCGCGTTGTTCGTTCTCTTGGCGCGGGGCTTCGGCATCGTGCCGGCGTTCAGGGAGACGCCGCCCCTGGTGGGCACCGTCATCGATCAACCCCCGCCGGTCGAGCGGCCACTGCCGCCCATCGCGGGGCCGCAACTCAGCGATCCGAGCATTTCCATCGAGCGACCCGATGACCTCGTGCTCGAACCGGACCCGCCACCGCCGATCGTCATCGCCGAGCGCCCGCCGCGGATCGAGGGCGGCGAGGGAGGCAGCGCGGTTCCGCGTCCGTTCATCCAGGGCGTGCGCATGGACGCGCGTCATCCTTTGAGCCAGCCGTACTATCCGCCCGACGTGATTCGCGCCGGCGGCCAGGGCTCGCTCGAGCTCGAGATCTACGTGCTGCCCACCGGGCGCGTCGGCGACGCGCGCATCCTCAGGACCAGTGGATTCGATTCATTGGACCGTGCCGCGATCCAGGAGGCCAAGCGCAACTGGCGGCTGCTCCCCGCCACCCGCAATGGCGAGCCCTTCGCGCAGTGGTACTCGCTGCGCGTGGTGTTCAAGCTCGAGGATCAGCGCTGATTCACTGCGGCGCCGGCCCGGGGGCCGGCGCCGTTGCCGCGGACGGCTGAGACTCCGCCGGCGCGGGAGACTCGGCTGTCGCGGGCGAGGTCACCGCGGGAGCCGCCGAGTGGATGGCCGCCGGCGGCAGGTTCTGCCGGCACTGGCGCAGTACGAAGAACAGGCCCACGGCGGCAACGGGCACCAGTATCCATGGCCATGGTGACCCTTTCTTCTCCGGCTCGCTCATCGTGCTCCCCACATCGACTAGACTTTGCAGCCTACTTTCACGGCCGCCGCCCCGCAACATGAATAGTGCGATCCCCCCGGTGTTCCTCGATCCTGCGTTCGAGGCTTGAGGCGTGCGACTGGCGTTGAGCATCCTGGACATGGCGGCGCGGCTGCTGTTTGCGCTCGGCGTCGGTTGCCTGTTGTTAGGCGCCTATCTTTCCTGGCGCACGCTCGACTTCGCCCGCGACGCGGCGCGCGCCACGGGCGAAGTGGTGGGCTACCACGAGACGCGCGACGGCGACGACACGCGCTATCGGCCGCGCGTGCGCTTCACGACCGCCAGCGGCGAGATCGTCACCATCGCGGGCCAGCTCGCGGCGGGCTCGAAGCGCTTTGCGGTCGGCGAGAAGGTGCCCGTCGTGTACAAGGTGTCCAGGCCCACCGAGGCGCGCATCTCGCTGTTCACGGACAACTGGTTAGGCGCGGCCATCGCCGCCGTCATCGGGCTCGCGGGCCTGGCCGGCGGCTACCTGGTGCGCCGCTCCGTGCGCCAAGAGCTGATGAAGCGTCCATGAGCGGGCGCTTCGACCGCGAGTACTACCGCCGCTTCTATTTCGACCCGCGCACCGCCGTGGTATCGCGCGCCGAGATGCGCGCGCGCGCGAGGCTGATCGCCGCCTACGCGCAGCACATCGGCCTGCCGGTGCGCAACGTGCTCGACGCCGGTTGCGGCATCGGGCTGCTGCGGGCGCCGCTTTCGCGCGCCTTTCCGCGCGCGCGCTACACCGGGCTCGAGTACAGCGAATACCTCTGCCGGCGCTACGGCTGGACGCACGGATCCCTGGCGCAATTCCGCGCCGATCCCTTCGATCTGGTGGTCTGCTACGACGTGCTGCAGTACCTGGACGACCGCACGGCCGCGAAAGCCATCGCCAACCTCGCGCGCCTCACGCGCGGCATGCTGTATCTCTCGGCGCTCACGGCGCGCGATTGGCGCGAGAACTGCGACCGGACGCGCACCGATCCCGACGTGCACCTGCGCGAGGCCGCCTGGTACGGCCGCCGCCTGCGCCGCTGGTTCCGTCCGAGCGGCGTCGGCTTCTGGATCCGCCGCGGCGCGCCGCTCACGACTTGGGAAATGGAAACCGCCGCAATCTGAACGATGCACGGTATGCTCGCCGCCATGACCGATCCCGTACTTCCCGTCGACGCGGCGCGCGGCGACGCGCGCCATCGCGACGTGCGCGCGGAGGTGTTCGCGGTCGTGCCGCAGCAGCGCGCGTCCGCCGGCAAGCGGCTCTTCTGGCGCCTGGTGCTGCTGCTCGCGCGGTTCCCGGCGGGGCTCAGGCTGCTGCGCAGGGTCAGAGGTAGTTAGGCAGTGAAGGGACTGGCGTACATTCTGGGGATCACGGCCGGCTTCGGCCTCGCCGTGCAGGTGGGCATGAACGCGCAGCTGCGCAAGGTGCTGCAGAGCGCCAACTCGGCCGCGCTGATCAGCTTCCTGGTGGGCACGACCGCGCTGCTCGCGCTGCTGATCGTGACGCGCACCGCGTTGCCGACGCGGGATTCCATCGCCGCGGTGCCGGCCTGGGCCTGGTTCGGTGGGCTGTTCGGCGCCTTCTACGTCGCGATCTCGACCATCGTGGCATCGGAGCTCGGCGCGGCCAGCCTGCTGGCGCTGGCGCTGATGGGCCAGCTCGCGATGGCGCTGGTGGTCGATCACTTCGGCTGGCTTGGGCTGCCGGTCAATCCCATCACGCTCACGCGGCTCGCCGGTGTCGGCCTGTTGGGCGTCGGCGTCTGGCTCGTCACGCGTTGAGATAGCGGAGCGCGCCAGCCCGCGCGTCTTGATTTTGCCGCCTGCCTTCGCGAAGGTACGACCCCCCACGCCCAGGCCCGTCACGAGAGATTCCACCATGGACTACCTGCCCGCCGACAATCGCTACAGCTCGATGCGTTACAACCGCGTGGGCGCGAGCGGCGTGCGCCTGCCGGCGATCTCGCTCGGCCTGTGGCACAACTTCGGCGACGTCGACGTGTTCCAGAACGGCCGGACGATCGCGCGCCGCGCCTTCGACCTCGGCATCACGCATTTCGATCTGGCCAACAACTACGGTCCTTCGCCGGGCTCGGCCGAGGAGAACTTCGGCGCGCTGATCGCCAAGGATTTTCGCCCGTACCGCGACGAGTTGATCATCTCGTCGAAGGCGGGCTACCTCATGTGGCCCGGCCCGTACGGCGAGTGGGGCTCGCGCAAGTATCTGGTGGCGAGTTGCGACCAGTCGCTGAAGCGCATGGGCTTGCAGTACGTCGACATCTTCTACAGTCACCGCTTCGATCCCGGCACGCCGCTGGAAGAGACCATGGGCGCGCTGGACTTCATCGTGCGCTCGGGTCGCGCACTGTATGCCGGCATCTCGAGCTACGACGCCGAGCAGACCACGCGCGCCGCGAAGATCCTGCGCGATCTCGGCACGCCGTGCCTGATCCATCAGCCCAAGTACAACATGTTCGACCGCTGGATCGAAGGCGGACTCACCAGCGCGCTGCGGAAGGAGAAGATCGGCTGCATCGTGTTCTCGCCGCTGGCGCAGGGCCTTTTGACCAACAAGTACCTGAACGGCATCCCCGAGGACTCGCGCGCCGCGAAGCACACCTCGCTGGATCCGGACTCGATCACGCACGACAAGGTCGAGAAAGTGCGCAAGCTCAACGAGATCGCGAAGGCCCGCCGCCAGTCGCTGGCGCAGATGGCCGTGGCCTGGACTCTGCGCGACCCGGTGGTCACCTCCTCGCTGATCGGCGCCAGCAAGGTGGCGCACGTCGAGGAGGCCGTGGCGGCGCTCAACAATCTCACGTTCTCCGCCGCCGAGATCCAGGCCATCGAGGCGGCGCTGAAGTAGAAAGATGGGTGGTGCCTGACACCACTGAAACGCTAGTACAGCATGGCCTCGAGGAGCAGCACGCCCGCGATGCCGACGATGCCCACGATGCCCTCCATGAGCGTCCAGCTCAGGATGGTCTCCTTGATGGACATATTGAAGTATTCCTTCGCCATCCAGAAGCCCGAGTCGTTGACGTGCGAGAACATCAAACTACCCGCGCCGACGGCCAGCACCATGAGGTTGGGATCCACGTGCGCGTTGGCGACCACGGGTGCCATGAGGCCGGCGGCAGTCATGCCGGCGACGGTGGCCGAGCCCAGTGACACGCGGATCACGCCCGCGATCAGCCAGCCGAGCAGCAGCGGGTCGATCGACAGGCCGGTGAGCAGGTCGGAAATATTGCGGTCGACGCCCGTGGCGACGAACACCTCCTTCAGCGTGCCGGCGCCGGCGATGATCAGCAGGATGACGGCGATGTCCTTGACCGAGTTGCCGTAGTCGTCCATCAGCTGCTGCACCTTCATGCCGCGCGACAGGCCGAGCGTGAAGGTGGCCACCGCCAGGCCGAGCAGCATCACGATCAGCGGATTGGTCCAGAAATTCAGCGCCGGCCGCCACGGCTCCGGCGCGTAGGGCACGCCCATGGAGCAGGCGATCAGCGCGACCGGCAGCAGCGCGCTCGCGAAGCAATTGAATGTGCTGGGAAGCTCGGCCTCGGGCCGCAGCGGCGCGACGAACAGCGTGATGGGATTGGCCTTCACGTGGCGGAACAGGCGCGCGTACAAGGGTCCCGCGCAGATCATCGCCGGAAACGCGACCAGGATGCCGTAGAACAGCGTCCTGCCGATGTCCGCGCCGAAGATCGGCAGCATGGCGGTCGGCGCCGGATGCGGCGGCAGGTAGCCGTGGGTAACCGACAGCGACGCGAACAGCGGGATGCCCAGGTAGATAGGCGGAACCTTGGTCTGCTGCACCACCGAGAACACCAGCGGCACCAGCAGCACGAACCCGACGTTGTAGAACAGCGGGATGCCGACCACGAAGCCCGTGAACATCAGCGCCCAGGTCAGGTTCTTCTCGCCGAAGACGCGCATCAGCACCATGGCGATCTTCTGCGCCGCGCCACTGTTGGCGACCAGCTTGCCGAACATCGCGCCGATGCACACGATGCCGAGCAGCCCGCCCAGCAGGTTGCCGATGCCCTTCTCGAGCACGCCGGGGATCTTGTCCGCGGGCAGGCCGAGCAGCGCCGCCGCCACGGAGGAGGCGACCAGAAAGGCGAGGAAGGGCTGAACCTTGCCCCAGCTGATCAGCAGCACCAGCAGGACGATCGAGGCGAAGACGTACCAGATTTCCATGCGACGCAACGCGGGCTAGAAGCCCACGCCTTTCACGTTGAGGCGGATGCGCGCCAGCATGTTGCTCGAGGTCAGGTACAGCGTCCTGCCGTCGTCGCCGAACTTGCAGTTCGCGGTCTGCTTGCCGTCCCAGATGCGCCCGAGGCGCTTGCCTTCCTTCGAGATCACGAGCACGCCGCCGGGGCCGCTGGTGAACACCGTGCCGTCCGCCGCGACCGTGAGGCCGTCGGGGGCGCCGGGCGCGTTTGGCCCGGCGAGGTCGGTGGTGTCGTGGAACAGCTTCTTGCCCGTGACGTTGCCGTCCTGGTCGAGCGAATACGCGTTGATGATGGCCTTGGTGCCCTCCGACTGCGCGACGTAGAGCACGCGCTCGTCGGGCGACAGCGCCACGCCGTTGGGGCGCGTCAGCTCCTTCTCGATGGCCGTGACCTGGCCGTCCTTGCCCACGCGATAGACGCCATTGAAAGCGATTTCCTTCTCCGGCGCGTCGTCGAATTTTTTGAAGCCATAGGGTGGGTCGGTGAAGAAGATGACGCCGTTCTTCATCCGGATCACGTCATTGGGACTGGAGAACTTCCTGCCCTCGTAGCTCATGGCCACCGGCGTCTTCTTCTTCGTGGCCAGATCGAGCCGCTGGATGCCGCGATTGCCCGTATCCGCGATCAGGATGCTGTGCGCGTCGAAGATGGCGAGGCCGTTCGCGCCGGCTTCGCGCCAGACGTTCGGGTCGAACGACACCGCGCCGGAAGGATCGAGGAATTTCTCGAGCCCGCCTTTCTCCGACCACTTGTACATCTTGTTGCCGGGCACGTCGGTGAACAGCAGGTAGCCGCCGGATTTGATCCAGATCGGGCCCTCGGCCCAGCCGAAGCCCTCGGCGAGTTTTTCGATCTTCCAGTCCCTGGGCACGATGGCGTCCATGGCCGCATCCCAGCGATCGATGCGTGCATCGGCGATCGTGACGGGCGCGACCTTGACCGCGGATGGCGGCGTGGCGGCGCAGGCCGTACCCATTGCCGAAGCGATCGCCAGCAGCACCACCGCGGCGGTGCCCGTGAACTTGCCCATGAATCCCCCTCGCTTAGTTGAAGCCTGAAACTATCACGCGCGTGGGCAGCGCCGCCGCTGGTGCGGTGCCCGTGTGCGTCTTCGAAATCTCGAATGAGCCGCTGGCGCGCAGGTCCGCCGACGACGCGCCGATCCAGAAGTCGATGCGCCCGGCTTCGATCAGCCATTGGCCGCGCGCGCTGAAGAACGCGAACTGCTCCGGTGCCAGGCTGAACGTAACACGCTTGCGCTGCCCGGCGCCGAGCTCGATGCGCTTGAAGCCGCGCAGCTCCAGCACTGGCCGCGCCACCGATGCGATCGGGTCGCGCACGTAGAGCTGGACCACCTCGTCGCCGGGCACACCGCCGGTGTTTTCCACGGTGATGGAGATGTCGATGCGCTCCCCGGGCCCCACGGACGTGACGCTTTGCGACAGATCGGCGTAACGGAATTCGCTGTACGACAAGCCGTGTCCGAACGCGTACAGGGGCGTGATCGGCAGATCGTGATAGCGCACCGTGTCCTTGCCGAGATCGGGATCTGCCGGCCGGCCCGTGGCATTGGTCGCGTAGTAAAAGGGCACGGCACCCGTGGTGCGCGGGAACTCCGCCGGCAGCCGCCCGGCGGGCGAGTACTTGCCGAACAGCACGTCGGCGACCGCGTTGCCTGCCTCGACGCCCAGCATCCAGGTCTCGAGGATGGCGGGTGCCTTCTCGGCGAGCTCGGTGATGGCGAGCGGCCGGCCGTTCGCCAGCAGCACGACCACCGGCTTGCCCAGCGCCAGGATGCGGCGCGCGAGCTCGAGCTGGCTCGCCGGCAGATCCAGGCTGGAACGGCTGCGGGCCTCGCCGGAGAGGTCATAGTCCTCGCCGATCATGAGCACGGTGACGTCGGCGCCCCTGGCGAGTCTCACCGCGGCCGCGATGCCGCTCAGATCGTCATTGCGCGGATCGGCGCCCGGCGCCGAAACGATCTTCACGCTCGTGGGCAGCGCGGCGGTGATGCCCTTGAGCACCGTGACCACATCCTCGGCCTTGCCCTGGGCGCGCCAGGAGCCCAGCGACGACATGCCATCGGTGGCGAGCGCGCCGATCACGGCGATGCTGCGCAACTTCGCGGGATCCAGCGGCAGCAGCCTGCCTTCGTTCTTCAGCAGAACGATGGACTGGCGCGCGATGGCGCGCGCCGCCTCGCGATGCTCGGGCGCCAGCAGCTCGCGCGCTTCCCGCGCGCTGTCGTGGTAGGCCATCGGCTGGTCGAACAGGCCGAGCTGTTCCTTGACGCGCAGGATGCGCAGCACCGCCTCGTCGAGTAGTTTGAGGCGCGCCGGGTCCCTGGCGATCGCGCCCTGCAGGTCCTCGGCATACACGCCGCCGACCATGTCCATGTCGACGCTGGCATCGAGCGCCAGCACCGCCGCGGCCCTGCGGTCCTCGGCCACGCCGTGATTGAGCAGCTCGCCGATGGCGCCCCAGTCGGAGACCATCAGGCCCTGCCAGCCCCAGCGCTCGCGCAGCGTGCCGCGCAGCAGCTCGCGATTCGAGGTGGTGGGTACGCCAGCGATGTCGTTGAACGCGCTCATGAACGAGCCCGCGCCGGCCCTGGCGGCGGCGTAGAACGGCGGTAGATAGACCTCCTGCAGCGTGCGCTCGGAGATGTCCGCGGAGTTGTAGTCGCGTCCGCCGATGGCCGCGCCGTAGGCGCCGAAGTGCTTGGCGGTCGCCATCAGCGAGCCGGGTCGCAGCGCATTGCCACCCTGGTAGCCGCTGACCTGCGCGACGGCCATGCGCGCGCCGAGATACGGATCCTCACCCGCGCCTTCGACGATGCGGCCCCAGCGGGCGTCCCGCGCGATGTCGATCATGGGCGCGAAGGTCCAGTGCAGGCCGGCGGCGGTGGCTTCGTCGGCGGCCACGCGGGCCGCGCGCTCCTCGGCCTCGGGCGCGAACGTGGCCGCCAGCGCGAGCGGCACGGGGAATATGGTGCGATAGCCGTGCACCACGTCCATGGCGAACAGCAGGGGGATGCCCAGCCGGGATTCTTCCACCGCCACCTTCTGCAGGCGGGCCAACGGCTCGGCCCCGGCCACGTGCAGGTACGAGCCGACCGCGCCAGCCCGTACGCGCTCGAGCTCGGCGTCATCGAGACGGGAATTCAGCGACTTGCTGCGCCCGCCGGCGCGCTGCACGAGCTGGCCGACCTTTTCTTCCAGCGTCATCTTCTTCAGTAGGACTTCAGGCCGGGACGCTGTCTGCGCGATGGCATGCCCGGCGCAGGACAAAAAGACGACAGCAAGACAAGCCACCCCCGCGTGGCGCACTGAACCCGACAATGGTGACTCCCGTTCTTGTTGTTGCCCGAATCTAGCCGAGAGCGCCTTGCTAGTCATCCACGCCATCGCCCATTGGCTGTTCCGCCATCGCGTGCCGCTGCTGCCGATGCTCCTGACATTGTTCAATCGCGTGGTGTTCGCCGTGCAGCTGCCGGCCGGCACGCAACTCGGCCGCGGCGTGAAACTGAACTACTCGGGCCTGGGCACGGTGCTGCACGCGCGCGTGGTGGTCGGCGATCGCGTGCAGATCGGACCCGGCGTCGTGGTCGGCGGCCGCTCGGGGATCCATGAAGTGCCGGTGATCGAAGACGACGTGCTCATCGGCGTGGGCGCGAAGATCCTGGGGCCGGTGCGCGTCGGCCGTGGCGCGGTGATCGGCGCGAATGCCGTGGTGCTGCACGACGTGCCCGCCGGGGCCGTGGTGGGCGGCATCCCCGCGCGCGTCCTGCGGCGAGGCGCGGCGGCCGGTGAGCCGCGCGTCGTGAAAACCGGCCTCGGCAGCACCGGTACTTGAACCTGCGCACATGAATTCGCCCGGGCGACGCGGCACACTTGCCGCATGCGACGCCTGTTGATCCTCGGCCTCTTCTGCAACCTGGCCTTCGCCGCCGATCCCGCCCCCGCCGAATACCTGGACCGGCTCGCCGCCGCGCGCATCCCGGCGGACGCGGCCGCCGTGGTGGTGGCGCCGCTCGATGGCGGCACGCTGCGCTGGGACGCCAACGAGCGCAAGCCGATGAATCCGGCGAGCACCATGAAGCTCGTCACCACCTACGCCGCGTTGCATCTGCTGGGCCCGGCATTCACGTTCCGCACCGAGGTGCTGGCCGACGGACCGCTGGCCGGCGACGTGCTGCGCGGCGACCTGTACGTGCGCGGCGGTGGCGATCCGCACCTGGTCGTCGAGGACCTCTGGCTGCTCGTGCATCGCCTGCGCGACTACGGCATTCGCGACATCCGCGGCGACGTCGTGCTCGACAGGAGCTTCTTCGATCCATTGCCGCACGATCCCGGCCAGTTCGACGGCGAGGAGGGCCGGGCCTACAACGTCGGCCCCGACGCGCTGCTGCTGAACTTCAAATCCATCGCCGTGACCTTCGTGCCCGATCCGGCCGCGCGCGTGGCGCGGGTCATCGTCGTGCCCGAGGTCGCCGGGCTGAAGTATCCGCGCATGGTGCCCGGCGCCGAGGGCGGCTGCGGCGACTGGCGCGGCCGGCTGCGCGCCGACATCAGCGACCCGATGGACATCCGCATCGCCGGCGCCTACCCGCTGGCCTGCGGCGAGCGCGCGATCTACCTGGGCGCGCTCGATCACACTAACTACTTTGCCGCGGTGTTCCGTGCCATGTGGCAGCGGCAGGGCGGGGCGTGGAGCGGCACGGTGCGCGACGGACTGGTGCCCGCCCATGCCCGGCTGATCGCCACGCAGCAATCGCAGCCGCTGGCGATGCTGATCCGCGACATCAACAAGTTCTCGAACAACGTGATGACGCAGCAGTTGTTCCTGACCATGGGCGCCGCGCAAGGCGAGCCGGGAAATCCCGCGCGCGGCGCGAGCGCGGTGCGCGGGCTGCTGGCGGCGCGCGGCATCCAGGCGCCGGAGCTGGTCCTGGAGAACGGCTGCGGGCTGTCGCGCGTCGAACGCGTCTCGGCCGCCACGCTCGCCGACGTGCTGCTCGACGCCTGGAAGAGCCAGTGGATGAGCGAGCTGATGGCGTCGCTGCCCGTGTCCGGCGTCGACGGCACCATGCAGCGGCGCAACGTGGTGGCCGGGGCGGCGCACATGAAGACCGGCATGCTGGAGGACACGCGCGCCGTGGCCGGCTACGTGCTGGCGGCCAGCGGCAGGCGCTACGTGGTGGTGGGCATCATCAATCACCCGAACGCGGGTCGCGGCACGGGCGCGCACGATGCGCTGATCGATTGGGTCTATCGCGCCGGCTGAGCCTCGGGCCCGGGCGCAGTCCGTATAATGGCGCCCCTATGTCTGCCACACCTCCACGCGTACCGGTCACGGTACTCACGGGCTTTCTCGGCTCCGGAAAAACCACGCTGCTGAACCGCATCCTCTCCGAGAAACACGGCAAGCGCATCGCGGTCATCGAAAACGAGTTCGGCGAAGTCGGCGTCGACAGCGAGCTCGTGATCGGCGCCGAGGAGGAATTGTTCGAGACCAACAACGGCTGCATCTGCTGCACGGTGCGCGGGGATCTCATCCGCATCCTCGGCCAACTCATGAAGCGCCGCGACAGGTTCGACTACATCCTGATCGAGACCACCGGCATGGCCGACCCCGGCCCGGTGGCGCAGACCTTCTTCCTCGATGACGAGCTGAAGAACCAGTTCCAGCTGGACGCCATCGTGACCATGGTGGATGCGAAGCACTTCGAGCAGCACGTCGACGAGCTCGACGAGCCGGCCGAGCAGGTGGCCTTCGCCGACCTGGTGCTGCTCAACAAGACGGATCTCGTGGACGCGGCGGCGCTCGAACGCATCGAAGGTCGCATCCGCGGCATCAACGGCACCGCGAAGATCCTGCGCACGCGCAACGCCGACGCGCCCATCGACAAGGTGCTGAACGTCGGTGCCTTCGATCTCGGTCGCGCGCTGGCCGTGGACCAGTCATTCCTCGAGCCCGAGTATCCGTTCGAATGGGGCGGCGCATACCAGCTCGCGGCCGGCGACTATCTACTGAAGACGGCCGGCGAGCACGACCACCACGCGCACGGGCACGGCGCTGACCATGACCATGACCATGGCGATGACCACGGGCATGCGCACGGCAACCACGCGCACGAGGACCTCGACCTCGTGGTGTTCCCCGTGGCGGCGGCCACGCCCGGCGAGCTGGCCGCCGCGGTCGAGCCCGCCGTGCGTGCGTTCGCGCAGCCCGCGACGGTGGTTCCCTGCCACGGCGCGCTCGATCCCGTGCCCGGGCACTTCGCCATCGACATCTCGCACCCCGGCGCGGACTTCAGGCTGAAGATCCCGCAGGCCGGCGCATACGCGATCTTCTGCGAGCACCACCCGGGCGAGTTCGGGCTGCACCTCGAGGGCCACATGCCCGCGGCCGAGCGGCGCTTCGCCTCGCATCACCACCAGGACGACATCAGCTCCATCGGCATCAGCGATCCGCGGCCCCTCGACCCGGCCCGGCTGAACCAGTGGCTCGACTATCTACTCAAGACGCGCGGCCAGGACATCTTCCGCATGAAAGGCGTGCTGAACGTCAAGGGCGAGGAGCGCCGCCAGGTGTTCCACGGCGTGCACATGATGTTCGACGCGCAGGCCGAGCGGCCCTGGGGAGCGAGCCCGCGCATGAATCAGCTGGTGTTCATCGGCCGCGGTCTGGACCGCGCCGAACTCGAAGCGGGATTCGAATCGGCCGTCGCCCGATAATCGCCCGATAATCGCCCGATGGCCAGGCAGTCCCTTTCATTCGCGCTCGAGCCGCGCGCTTCGGCGGCATTCGACGACTACGTGGTCGATATCGCCTGGTCGGCGGACGGCACGCAGATCGCGATCGCCGGAGGCGAGGGCAAGGTGGGCCTCGCCGGCGCCGGTGCGGGTGACAGTGGCCTCTCGCTGGCGATCGTGGGCGAGCACCTGCTCGGCACGCTGGCCGTCGCCTGGCAACCGCATGCGCGGCGCTTCGCCACCGCCGGACAGGACGGCGCCGTGGCGCTGTGGGATGCCGCGCAGGCGCGCGAGCTCAAGCGCTGGAAGCCCGGCCTCGGCGCCACGCAGGCGCTGGTGTATGCGCCACGCGGCGACCTGCTGGCCACCGCCGCGGGCAAATCGGTGGCGCTGTGGACGGCGGACGGTGACAAGGTCCATGCCTTCGCCCCCGCCGCGAACACCGCCGTGGCGCTGGCCTTCGATCGCCCCGGCACCGATCTCGGCGTGGCCCTGAATGGCGAGATTGCGGTGCACCGCATCGAGAATTCGCGCTACGAAACGCGACGTTACAAATGGCCTGCCGCCAGTCTCACGGTAAACTTCAGCGGCAATGGTCGATTCCTCGCAAGCGGCATGGCCGACGGCACCCTGCATTTCTGGAACCGCTCCACGGGCAAGGACTCGCAGATGCGCGGCTACGATGGGCGCGTGCAGCTGGTCGGCTGGAGCGACAACAGCAAGTACCTTGCCTCCTGCACCGGCAACGACATGGTGCTCTGGGATTTCTCCGGGCGCGGCCCTGAAGGCACGAGGCCTCTCGTGTTGAGCGGCCACACGGATCGGGTCGACGCCTTCGCGTGGCAGACGGGAGGCGAACACCTGGCGAGCGGCGGGCGCGACTGGCGCATCGTGCTGTGGCGGCCGGGAAAGGCACGCGACCCCATCGACGTGCAGATGACCGACGGCGAGATCAGCGCACTGCGCTGGTCGCCCGATGGCAAGCGCCTCGCCGTCGGCGAAAAGCGCGGCCGCGTCACACTGTTCGACATGGTCGCGACGTGAAAGAGTCGGTGAAGGTCGAGCTGCGCGACCTGACGCCGGAGGAGCGCAAGCGTATCCAGGCGCGCTTCGAAGAGCTTGCCGCGAAGCGCTTCGCGCCCAGCGCAAAGAAGCCGCGCCAGGAAGTGTGGTGGCCGCGCGCGCCGCTCGATGGACGGGCATTTCCCGAGGGCATCCACCCGCCGGAAGGCGATCCGGGCTTCAATGAATCGGCGCGGCTCATCGGCTTCCTCAACGGCACCTGCGGCGGCGAGTTCTACATCGCCAATCTGTCGGCGCCGAAGCCGCATTTCCGGCACTCGGGAAAACTCGACGAGGGCCTCACGCGCTGGCTGCGCACGCGCCTGGTGTCGAATCCCACCTGCCTGCTCGCCTCCAGTGTCGACGTGTTCATCATCGTCGACACGAAGATGCGCTATTCGGTGATCGGCGCACCGCCGGAGATCATCGAGAAGTTCGAGCGCCGTTTCGGTGGCGCCGAGGCCGTGCAGCGCAACTTCGCCAACTACGTCGACCAGATGCGCATCGGGGCGGGACTCGAGGACGTGAAGTGGGCGCAGGACTACCTGCAGAAATGGTCCGGCTGGGCCTGAGGCGCGCGGCGCGGCCGCAGACGGCCGGGGCGGCTCAGTGCGTGGGCTCGGCGCGGGCCAGGGCCTGCGCAACCGCGGGCAGGTGCCGCACGCTCACCGCTGCCTGGTAGCGCGCCATCAGCGACTGCAGGGATCGCGTCCAGCCATAGTTGCCCACGACGTGCCGGCGGCCGGCCGCGCCCAGTGCATCCAGGTCGCGTTCGTACAGGGCGCAGATCGCGTCGGCGAGATTCGCCGCGGAGCGCGAGGCGTCGAGCTGTGGCTCGGCCAGCAGCCCGATGCGCTCGTCGACGAGTTCGGGAATCGCGCCCGCACGCATCGCGACCACGGGCCGCGCGCAGGCCAGCGCCTCGAGCACCACGAGCCCGAAGGTCTCGTGCACGCCGGCGTGCACGAAGGCATCGGCCGCGCCGAGGTAGCTCGCCAGCTGGCGATTGTCGCGGCAGTACGGCAGTCGCGTGACGTTGCCGCTGCGCCCGGACGCCTCGCCGCCGATCAGCAGCAGGTGATACGGCGACCCGAGCCTGCGGAAGGCCTCGAGCAGCATGGGGATGTTCTTCTCCGCGGAGAAGCGACCGGCGAACACCAGCAGCCGCGTCGCGGGCGGTAGTTGGAGCTCGCGGCGCAGGTCGCGCCGCGCCGTGGGCGCGAAGGTGTCGACGTCCACGCCCAACGGCTGGAACGTCGCGTGGCCGACGCCGATGCCGTGCAGGTACTCGCACATGTAGCGGCTCGGCGCGAGCACCTGCTCGCAGCGCTGATAGGTTTCGCGCACGTACCACTCGATGAACTTCTGCACCGCGACGCCCAGCCTCCGGCCCGCGAGCTGCGGGAAGTTCGAGTGATAGAAGCCGATCAGCGGGATGCCGCGACGCTGCGCCACCGAGGCCGCCGCCCAGGCCGGGTGGAAGGCATCGCCGACTTCGATGAGGTCGGGTTCGAGCGCGTCGATGGCGTGCGCCCAACGCAGCGGGTTCAGGGGCAGACGGTAGTTGAAGGCGCCCGGGACTTTTCCGCCGGCCACGGTCGACAGCTCGCCGGGCGCATGCGTGCTCGTCTCGCCGGGCACCACGATGCTGTGGCGCCAGCTCGTGTGCGCGCGCATCCACTCGTGCTTGGCGAGCAGGTAGCGCTTCACCCCGCCGCTGGTCGGCGAGTAGAACAACGTGGCATCGACGATGTGCATGGTGGATGGGCGAGTATCCGTGCGTTGCAGTAGTGCGACCAATCGGCGCATGCTCGGTTCCACATGTCGACGATGGCCTACACGTTCGCGCTTCGGGCGTTGACCTGGGTTGCACTGGCGGCGACACTGGTTCCCGGTGCGCGGGCGAGTGTGGATGAAGAGCTTGCGGCCGTCGAGCCCAAGGTGCTCGCCTGGCGGCGCGACCTGCACCAGCATCCAGAACTCTCCAATCGCGAGGTGCGCACGGCGCAGCTCGTCGCCGCTCACCTGCGCCGGCTGGGTCTGGAAGTCGAGACCGGCATCGCCCACACGGGCGTGGCGGGTCTCCTGAAATCGGGTCAGCCGGGTCCGACGATCGCACTGCGGGCGGACATGGACGCGCTGCCGGTGGTGGAGCGCACCGACGTGCCGTTCCGTTCGACGGCGACTGCTAACTACCTCGGCGAGCAGGTGGGCGTCATGCATGCCTGCGGACACGACTCGCACGTGGCCGTGCTCATGGGTGTCGCCGAGGCACTGTCCAGGAGCCGGTCGCAGTGGCGCGGCAACATCCTGTTCGTGTTCCAGCCGGCCGAGGAAGGTGCTCCCGCTGGCGAGGCAGGCGGCGCCTCCATGATGCTGAAGGAAGGCTTGTTCGCGAAGTACGCGCCCGAGGTGATGTTCGCCTGGCATGCCTGGGCCCCCTTGAATACCGGCTTCATCGGCTACCGCTCCGGCCCGATCATGGCGGGTTCGCAGATCTGGAGCGCCGTCGTGAACGGCCGGCAGACGCACGGGGCGCGGCCCTGGCAGGGTGTCGATCCGGTGGTGACCGCCGCGCAGATCATCGGCGGGCTGCAGACCATCGTCAGCCGCCAGGTCGACATCACGCGCAATCCTGCCGTCCTCTCGGTGGGGACGGTGAAGGGCGGGGTGCGCAGCAACATCATTCCCGACCGCGTGGAGCTCACCGGCACGATCCGCACCTTCGAGGAGGCGCAGTACCGGCAGGTGACGCAGGCGGCGAAGCGCATGGTGGAGCAGACCGCCGCGGCGAACGGCGCCACGGCCACGTTCTCGCTCGAGGACTACCGCAACCCGGTGCTGTACAACGATCCCGCGCTCACGACACGCGTGCTGCCGAGCCTGCGCAAGGTGGCCGGCGAGGGCAACGTCGGCGAGATTTCCCTGATCACCGCCGGCGAGGATTTCGCGTTCTTCGCGCAGCAGGTGCCGAGCTTCTATTTCTTCGTGGGCGTCACGCCTCAGGGCACGGACCCGGCCACGGCGCCGGCCAACCACTCGCCCCTGTTCTACCTCGACGAGAAAGCATTGCCGCTGGCCACGCGCGCCATCGCGCAGGTGGCGCTCGACTACCTTTCACTCAGGTGAAGTTCCTGCTGATCGGCAACTTGCGGATGCGCCTGCCGGTCGCGGCGTAGATCGCGTTGGCGACGGCTGGTGCGATCGGCGGCGTGCCCGGCTCGCCGGCGCCCCCCATCTTGTCCGCGCCCGAATTGATGATGGCCACCTCGATTTCGGGCGCCGCGTCGATGCGCAGGATCGGGTAGTCGTGGAAGTTGCTCTGCTGCACGCGGCCGTTCTCGAACGTGATCTCGCCGTACAACGCGGCCGTGAGTCCGTAGTTGATGGCGCTCTCCATCTGCGCCACGACGCCCGACGGGTTTGCCGCGAAGCCGCAATCGATCGCGCACCACACCTTGTGCACGCGCACGTCGCTGTCCCGGACGGACACTTCGGCCACTTCGGCGACGATGCTGCCGAAGGAATGCTGGATCGCGATGCCGCGGCCGCGTCCGGCGGGCAGCGGCGTGCCCCAGCCGCTCATCTGCGCGGCCTTGTCGAGCACGGCGAGGAAGCGGCTGTCCTGGCCCAGCAACTTGCGGCGGAATTCGACCGGGTCTGCACCGGCGAGCGCGGCCAGCTCGTCCATGCCGCAATTCACCGTGAAAGCGGTGTGCGAGTGGCCCACCGAGCGCCACCAGAGGATCGGCACGGTGCGATTGCCTTCGTGCGTGTCCACCAGCAGGTTCGGGATGCTGTATGGCATGTCCGAGGCGCCCTCGACGCTCGAGGGATCGAACGCGGAACCTTTGGGGATGAACGACTCGAACCGGCCGCCGCGCAGCACCGGCTGGCTGACGATGCATTGCTGCCATGCGACGGCATTGCCCTGCGAATCGACGCCGGCGCGGATGCGCGATACCACGAACGGACGATAGGACAGCCCGCGCACGTCGTCCTCGCGCGTCCACACCACCTGCACGGGCCGGCCGGCGGCACGCGAGGCATGCGCGGCCTCGACCGCCACTTCCGAATAGCGCTGCGCGCGGCGGCCGAAGCCGCCGCCGAGGAACGCGGTATGGACCTTCACGCTGGCGGGGTCCAGGCCGAGCGCCTCGGCCACCGCGTCCCGGTCCGGCGATTGCATCTGCGTGCCGTAGTACAGATCGCAACCATCGGCGCGCGCGTGAGCCAGGCAGTTGAGCGGCTCCATGGGCGCATGCGCGAGGTAGGGCAGCTCATATTCCACGTCCATGCGTTGCGCCGCGCCCGCGAGCGCGCCGCGCACGTCGCCGCGCTCGCTCGCCACCGCACCCGGCTGCCCCGCGAGCCGCCGGAATTCTGCGCGCAGCGCGGCCGTCGACAGGTTCTTGTTGGGACCTTCGTCCCACTCCAACACCAGTGCTTCGCGCCCGCGGCGCGCGGCCCAGGTGCTGGTGGCATACACCGCGACGCCCGAAGGAATCTCCTTCACCTCCACCACGCCCGGGATGGCGCGCGCCGCGCCGTCATCCACCTTGCGCAGCTTCGCGCCGATCACCGGCGGGCGCTCCACGACGGCGAACCACATCTGCGGCAGGCGCATGTCGAGCCCGAACTTCGCGCTGCCGTCCACCTTCATGGGCGCGTCGAGCCGCTTCTGCGGCTTGCCCAGGTAGCGGAACTGCGCGGGATCCTTGAGCGTCACCTCCGCCGGCACGGCTTCCTTCGATGCGGCCTCGGCGAGCGCGCCATAACTCAGCGAGCGATCGCCATCGAACACGCGGCCGTCCTCGGTGCGCAGCGCCCCGGCAGCCACGCGCCAGCGCTTCGCCGCGGCGGCGACCAGCATGGCACGCGCCCGGGCGCCGGCCTCGCGCAGCGGCAGGTACGTGGTGCTGGTGCTCATGCTGCCGCCGGTGAACTGCACGGGCGCGAAAGGCACGTTGAACGCGGGATCCGCCGGTGCGAACTCCACCGTGACTCGCCGCGGATCGATGTCCAGCTCCTCGGCGGCGGCCATGGCGAGGCCGGTGTAGACGCCCTGGCCCATTTCCGATTTGCCGATGATCACGGTGACCGAATCGTCGGGCGAGATGCGCAGGAAGGCATTGGGCTGGAATACCTGGCCCTGCGCCGCTGCGTCTTTGTCGAAGCGGTTCTCGGCGATGCGGATGCCGACGTACAGGCCGGCGCCGATGACGGCGCCGCCGACCAGGAAGCTGCGGCGGTCGAGATGTGGGGGTGCTGATGCGCTCATGGCCGCTCCTCGTGAACGGTTTGCGATGCGGCTCGATGTTAATGTAGCGCTCCCCATGCAGCTTGAATTTTTCGGTGCCGCCGGCGAAGTGACCGGGTCCTGCCACATCGTGCGCGCCGGAGGCCGCCAGCTGCTGCTGGACTGCGGCATGATCCAGGGCGGCGCGGACGCCACCGCGCGCAACCGGCGCGCCTTTCCGTTCGAGCCGGGCGAAGTGGATGCGGTGGTGCTGAGTCACGCTCACATCGATCACTGCGGGCGGCTGCCGCTGCTGGTCAGGCGCGGCTTCCGCGGCCCTATCTACACGAACCCGGCCTGCGCCGACCTGCTGCCCATCCTGCTGCGCGACGCGGCGGAACTGGCGCTGCGCGAGGCGGAGCGCGCCAACCGCGACCCGGGCGGCGAGCGCATCGCGCCGTGGTTCGACCTCGAAGACGTGCAGGCCGTCATGCGCCAGGTGAAGGCCGTGCCCTACGACGCGGCGCGCGAGCTCCTGCCCGGCATCACGGTATGCATCCGCGAAGCGGGCCACATCCTCGGGTCCTCGAGCATCGAGATGTGGGTCGGCGAACGCCCGCGCCCGGACGGGCCGGAGCAGCACCGCAAGCTGGTGTTTTCCGGCGATCTCGGCCAGTACGACGCGCCCATCCTGCAGGACCCGTTCGCGTTCACCTCCGCCGACCTGGTGCTCATGGAGAGCACCTACGGTGACCGGCTGCACCGCCAGCGCGAGGACACGGCGCGCGAACTCGGCGCCGTGCTCGAGCAGGCGGCGCGTGACGGCGGCAACATCATCGTGCCGGCGTTCGCCATCGGCCGCAGCCAGGAATTCCTCTATCTACTCGCGCAGCACTTCGCCGAGTGGCGCCTGGCGCGGTGGAAGATCTTCCTCGACAGTCCCATGGCGATCGCCGCGAGCCGCGTGTACTGGAATCATCCCGACCGCCTCGACGCCGAGGCCAACCGGTTGCGCGCCGGCTTCCGCGGCATGCCGGCACTGCCGAACCTGGTGCTGTCGGAGTCTGCGGATGAGTCGCGCGCCATCAACCGCATCGCGGCGGGCGCCATCATCATCGCCGGATCCGGCATGGCGAACGGCGGCAGGGTCCTGCACCACCTGCGCCACAACCTGTCGCGCGCGGAATGCCACGTGCTGATCACCGGCTTCCAGGCGCCGGGCACCCTGGGGCGGCAGCTCGTCGACCGGCTCCCCGAGGTGCGGATCCACGGGCGGCGGGTGCCGGTCGCGGCGCAGGTGCATACGCTCGGCGGGCTTTCGGCACACGGCGATCAGGCGCAGTTGCTGCGCTGGTATGACAGTTTCCGGAACCGGCCGCCGGTTTTCCTGGTGCATGGTGAGCCCGAGGCGGCGCAAGTGCTGGCGGGCAGGTTGCGCGAACGCGGCGCGACCGTCACGGTCTCACATCCCGGCTTGCGAATCGATCTGGCGGGCTTGCCCGCGCTGGCCGGCGACCGTCCTCTTACCTAGAATCGCCGCACGATGAATTCACCCCAGGGCGCCGTCCCACGGCCTGACAAACCGCCGTGGTTCCCGGTCGACGGCGCCGAAGCGCGCATCGTCATCACCGGGTTCGCGCTGCTGTTCTGCGTGCTCGGCGGCTATTTCGCCGTGCGGCCGGTGCGCGAGACCATCGGCACGGTGCTCGGCCGCGAAGCGACCCAGAACCTCTGGGGTTTCACCGCGTTGTTCGCCATCCTGATCGTGCCGTTCTACGGCTGGCTGGTGGCGCGCGTGCGGCGCGCGGTCCTGCTGCCGGCCATCTACGGGTTCATGACCGTGGCATTCCTGGTCACCGCGCGGATCTTCGAGGGCGGCGCACCGGATCCAATGGTGGCGCGGATCTTCTACGTCGCCATCAGCGTGATGAATCTGCTGCTGGTGTCGGTGTTCTGGAGTTTCATGCTGGAAATGCTCTCGAGCGAGCAGACCAAGCGGCTGTTCGGCTTCATCGCCGCCGGCGGTACGCTCGGCGCGCTGGTCGGACCCGGCGCCACCGCCTTGTTCGTCAAGAACATCGGAAATTCCGGCGTGCTGTATCTCGGCGCCGGCATGTACTTTGTCGCCATCGTGCTGTCGCGCCTGCTGCTCGCGCAGTGGCGCCACATCGCGCCGGGCGCCGCATCGGGCCCGGCGCAACTCTCGGAGCGCGAGCGCGCGCTCGGCGGCAATCCCTTCGCGGGATTCATGCTGGTGCTGCGTAATCCCTACCTGCTGGCCATCGCGCTGTTCATCGCCGGCATCTCGGCGATCAACACGTTTCTCTACTTCGAACAGCTCGAGCTGGTCGAAAAGCAATTCGAGGAGCTCGCGGCGCGCACGCAGGTGTTCGCCAGCCTCGACGTCACGGTACAGACGCTGGTCATCATCACGCAGCTGTCGCTCACCGGCTTCATCGCCACGCGCGTCGGCGTGATCGCGCTGCTCATCACCGTGCCCCTGATCATGGTGTTCGGGCTCACCGTCTACGCCGTGTTCGGCACGTTCAGCGTGCTGGCCGCGGCCATGGTGATCCGCCGTTGGGGCGAGTACGCGCTGGTCCGGCCGGGTCGCGAAATGCTCTTCAGCAAGGTGGACAAGGAGAGCAAGTACAAGGCCAAGAACGTCTGCGACGTCGCCGTGTACCGCATCGCCGATGCCGGCTTCGCGCAGCTGAAGAAATTCCTGGACGCCGTCGGCATGGGCGGCATCGCGCAGGCGCTGACCGCGGCCGCGGTGGCGGCGCTGTGGGCCATCAATGGCTGGTGGCTGGGACGCCGCTTCGAGAAGGAAAAGGAGATCGGCAAGAACGCGTAGGAGTGGGCCGGCAGGCCGGGAACTCCGCTCGCGGCGGCCCGTCAGCGCAGGCATGCCCTCGCGCGTGATCCGCACGTTTCAATACGACCCGGTCGAACAGTACCTGGACGTGGTATTCGTCTCCGGGCGCCGCTATCGCTATCACCGGGTGCCCGAAGAGATCTACGACTCGATGCGGCGCGCGTTCTCCAAGGGCTGGTTCTTCAACCAGCACGTCCGGGACAACTTCCGCTGCACGCGGGTGCATTGAAGATGGCGCGCGCCGGCTCACCCGCCCAGCGCAGCATGTTCGCCAGCGCTCCGCCGGGACTCGAGTTGCGCGAGGAATTCGTCACCGGGGAAGAAGAGAGCGCGTTGCTCGCGCAGATTGCGGGCCTGCCGTTCCTGCCATTCCAGTTCCATGGCTGGACCGGCAATCGCGAGACCGTCTCCTTCGGTTGGCGCTACGACTTCAGCCGGGCGCAGCTCGAACCTGCGCCGCCCATCCCGCAATTCCTGCAAGCGCTGCGCGCGCGGGCGGCCACGTTCGCGGGTCTGCCCGCGGCGGATTTCGAACAGGCGCTGGTGATCCGCTACCAGGTCGGCGCGGGAATCGGCTGGCATCGCGACCGCCCGGTGTTCGAACGGGTCTTCGGGTTGTCGCTGCTCTCGCCGTGCGTGCTGCGCTTCCGGCGCCGGCGCGGCGCGCGCTTCGAGCGCTTCCCGCTGCACGCCCCGCGGCGCTCGGCCTATCTACTCAGCGGGGAAATCCGCGACCAGTGGGAGCACAGCATCGCCCCGTTGCAGGCACCGCGCTACTCGATCACGTTTCGCAGCCGGCGCAGATGAGCAACGGCGCGCCGGCCGGTCAGGCGACCGCGGCGCCGCTCGCGGATTTCTCGTGCGGCAAGGTGATGCGAAAGCGCGTGTATTCGCCCGGCTTGGTGGC
Organism: Steroidobacteraceae bacterium; assembly: GCA_035761265.1. Taxonomy (GTDB): domain Bacteria; phylum Pseudomonadota; class Gammaproteobacteria; order Steroidobacterales; family Steroidobacteraceae; genus CADEED01. The sequence goes on along the minus strand of DASTRL010000273.1, from coordinate 23,656 downwards.
GATGCCGACACGGCCGCCGGCCTTGTTGACCAGGTCGCGTACCACGTCCATGCCGATGCCGCGCGCGCCGTCGGCGGCCGTGGTGAAGCCCGGGCGGAAGATCAGGCTGGCGAGCTTGCGCGCGTCGATGCTGGCCGCGGCGTCCGCCGTCAGCACGCCCTGGCGCACCGCTTCGGCGCGGATCTTGTCGTGGTCCAGGCCGCGGCCGTCATCCTGCACGCTGAGCTGGTACCCGTCGGCGCCGGCACGCAGGAACTGGATGGCGACGGTGCCGGTCTCGGGCTTGTCCTGTACCGCGCGGTCTGCCGGGGTCTCCAGTCCGTGACGTACCGCGTTGTGGATGAGCTGGCCGAGGATCTTCTCGACGGTGCGGCGATAGCTTGCCGGCACGTCCTCCAGGCCCACGCAGACCAGCGACACGCGCTTCGAGTACATGTCGGCCAGGAATTGCGCCATCTCCTCGAGACTCTCCTGCGAGAGGTCCGAGAGGCGCTTCGCCCTCTGCGTCTCGGACGGCGGGCCGGCGATCGTGGTGGAGTCCGCGCCGCCGCGCAGCCGGGGCTGGCGGATCGTGGTGCCGGTCATCGTCGCCGAGCGCTGCGTGATGTCCGTGGACTGCGGGCCCGAGACGCCGTTCTGCACGCGCCATTCGCGCAGCCGCGTGACCACTTCACCCTGGATGGCCAGGTGACTGAGCAGGTCGTCGAGCTTGACCGCGATCGGCAGGAAATCGTTGCCCGAGAGCGTCTCCTTGTCGCGCAGCTTGCCGAGCGCGGTCTCGAACGCTTCCGCGCGTTCGCAGACCGAGGGCAGCGGCAGGCGCTGCGCGCGCGCGTGGATGCCGCGAATCAGTTCGAGGATCAGCACCAGCTTCTCGCGGAACGCCTGCGGCTCGCGCGCGGGTAGTTTGATGATGGCGCGCAGCTGACCGGCCTTGTCGCGCGCCTCGCCGAGGAAGTTCTCCAGCCGCCCGGCCTCGACGCGCATGACCTCCTTGAGCACCCCGGAGAGCCGCGCATCGGCCGGATCGACGATGGCGGAAGGGTCCGGCGCGGGGCTGCGGCTGCCGCCGTTCGCATCGCTCGCCGGCAGCGCGGCTGCCTGGGCGGCTTGCGGCGAGGTGATCGTGGTGGCCAGGTGCTGCTCGGCATTGCCCACTTCGGTGGGCAGCGTGGCTGCCGGCGCGGCTTCGAGCGGCGGCAATGACAGCGCGAACACCTCACCGGTGCTGCTCTTCACGTCGGCCGCGGAGAGCTTCGGCACCGACGGCAGCGAATCTTCGGTGACGTCCAGCGGGCCCAGCGCCTGCTCGCGCGCCACGGCTGCTGCGGACGGTACATCGACGGCCTGGGCCGAGTTCGCGCTGGTCGCGAGCAAGGTGTCCGCTGCCAGCTGCACCGGGTTCGACGCGGGGGCGGCGGGCTGCTCCGCGGCGCCGGCTTCCAGGGCATTCGCGGAGATCTGCGGCAGGGAGTCGACGTCGAGCGCCGGGCGCGTGCCGGTCTCGCCGGCCAGGCGCCGGGCGAAGGTGTCCTCGTCGAGCACCGGGACTTCGATGGTGTGCGGCACCACGCGCGGCGCCGAGATGCGCTCGATGGACACGATGATGTGATGCACGCGCCCGTCGACCACCAGCCGCGCGAAGCGGATCGCGAGGTGGCGCGATCCGCTGTGCACGCGTGCCAGCGGATTCTGCGTCGCGTCCACCATCGAGGAAGGATCCGCCTGCCACAGCGTCTCGAGATAGGCGACGGTCTCGCGGCGCGCCTTGACGTCCACGAGCTCGGCGATGACCTGCACGAACGCGGTGCCCGTCGAGCAGGTGTGCCCCAACAGCTCCGGCGCGGCGGAGGAAGCCTCGCCCATGATCTTGTGCTCGCGATCGAGGAACAGCACGCCGGCCTGGCTCAGCTCGAGCATGGCGTACGCCTGCGCGCGCGCCACCACCAGCTGCTCGTCGCGCGAGCGCAGGCTGCCGCGCTGCGAGATGGCATACAACGTCACGCCGATCAGGCAGATCAGCGCCGCGCCCAGCGCCACGATCGGGAAGTTCAGGTATTCCACGTCAGCCGCCCGAGCCGGCCGAGAGCAGCGTGGCCGGATCGATGATGCCGCTGTCGCTCATGGCGTGCGACATCTGCTCGAGCGCGTTCAGCAGGTCGTCGCAGGAAGCGATGCGGTGCTCGCGCGACTTGGACATGAGCCGCTCCAGCAAAGGTTGATAGGCCAGGTGCTGCGCCGGCAGCTCGGGCACCGGCGCCATCACGTGCTGCTGCAGCACGTCGATGGCCGAGGCGCCGAGATACGGCTTCTTGCCGGCCAGCATCTCGTAGAGGATCACGCCCAGGCTGTACAGGTCGGTGCGCGCATCGAGCGGCTCGCCCTGCGCCTGCTCGGGGCTCATGTAATAGGGAGAGCCGCGCAGCACGCCGGTACGCGTGCTGCCATCGCCCGACAGCAGGCTGCGTGCCAGGCCGAAGTCGATGAGCACCACGCTGCCGTCATCGCGCAGCATCACGTTCGGCGGCTTCAGATCGCGATGGATGATGCCGGCCTCGTGCACCACCTTGAGGGACTTCGCGATCTCCTTGACGAAGGAAATGGCCTCGGCCGCCGTCAGCGGGTTCTGCAGGCGCGCCTTGAGGTCGCCGCACGGGAAGTATTCCATCGCCAGGAATTCGACACCGTCGTGAATGCCGTAGTCGTACAGATCGATGATCGACGGATGATCGAGAGCGGCGATGGCCTCGAACTCGCGCTGGAACATGATGGAGCGCTGGCCGGTGTCGGTGACCAGGCTGTCGCTGCCGGAATGCTTGCGCTTGCTGATCTTCAGCGCCACGTTGTGCCCCAGATCCTCGGCGATCGCCAGGTACACGGCGGCCGCCTCCGATTCGCCGATCTTCTGCAGGATCGTGTAGCCCGGAATCTGGTGATTGGGCGGCGCCACCGGCTTGGCTTCCTTGACCACGGCCGGCAGCGAGGCGACGGGGTCGGGCAGCAGGACCGCGGCCGGCTCCGGCGCGGGAACGGGCGTGAGCGCGACCTTGGCGGCACGCGCCAGATTCGCACCGGTGTGCGTGGAGATCGGCGTCGGCGCCGTTGCGGGTGCGGGCACGCTGGCGATCTGCGCCGCGCGGGCCAGCGTGGCGCCGGTGTGCGTCGACACGGGCGACAGCCCGGCGGGCTGCTGCGCTTTCACGGCAGCGTCGGACTGGCTTCCCTGCGCCTTGTCGGTCTGGTCCGCCGCCGCTCTGGCGGGCGCGGCGCTGCCGGCGGCGGCGAGCGCCAGCCGTTCGGCGCGCCGCTGCGTCTCCTTCTCGATGGCACGCAACGTGAGCTTGATCGAGCGCTGCAGGCGTTGCGGCGTGATCAGGCGCTTGGGTAGATAGTCCGCGGCGCCGAGCCGCAGCGTGCGGATCGCGGCCAGCTCGCTGCCACCCTCGGCCAGGATGATCATCTCGGGGAAGCCGGGCTGGCTGCGCAACTTGCGGATCCAGTCGAACCCGTCGGTGGTGGGCTCCTCGATGCCTTCGTCGAACTTCAGCGCGAGCATGACGATGTCGTAGTCGCGCACCGTCATCGCGGTGCGCACGCGGCCGAACGAGGCCCAGTCCATGACCACGATGGTGTCGGCGGGCCACCCGGACGCGACGGCGTGCTGCACCCACAGCGCGTACTTGCCGTCGTCTTCCACGATCAGGAATTTCCTGGACGGCTGCTCCATGGCTATTCTTCCGAGAATCGGATGCGGACCGCGGCGCGCTGGTCCACCGGCTTGCCGTTGAGCATCACGGGCTTGTAGCGCCACTGCGAGACGGCGCGCACGGCCGAGGCATCGAAGAGCTTGCGCGGCGCGGAATTGGTAACGACGATGTCCCCGGTGGAGCCGTCGGTGCGCACCGTGAATTCCAGCTCCACCCAGCCATCCATGGTGCGGTTGCCGAAAGAGCTCGGGAATTTCGGCGCCACGTATTCGATCCTCGCCAGCGAATTCGCCCCGACGACGCTCTGGCGCTGCGCGGCGAGGGCGCGCGCCGCATTCAGTTCGCTCTCCGCGGCGTTGAGTTCCGCGCTGGAGAAGGCAATCGTGCGCGCCTCGAGCAGCCAGGCGTCGGCCGCGGCGATGTCGTTGCGTCCGAGCGCGGCGCGCAGCTCGCGCACGTAAGCCTGGCCGAGTCCCTGGCGCGCGCCGGCCACCTGCGGGCTCGCGGCGTCGAGATCTATCAATTCGAGTAGATAGGACTTGGCGCTGCCGTCCGCCGGCTGCAGCAGCTTGTTGGCGGCGAGCGCCGCGCCGAATGATTGCGCCAGCTCGGCCAGCCGGCCGGAGCGCGCGCCGATCAGGCGATCCTGCAGCAGGCGCCGCACGGCGGTGATGTCGGGCCGCGCCGCGCCCGCGCTGTCGGCGTTCGCCAGCCAGCGTTCGGTCTCGGCCGCATTGCCGGCGCTGGCGGCGGCGCCGGCGCGCGCCAGCAACTCCTTCTGCAGTGCGCGCGCGAGCTCGTTGATCGCCGGGTCCTCGGCAACGGTCTGCTTCGCGGCTTCCAGGTAGAAGCGCGCATTGTCCTCGGCAGGCTCGATCAGCGCGCCGCTGCGCAGGCGCGCGCCGGCGAGACGCAGGTAGGTCGCGCCGCGCTCGAGCTTGTCCTGGGCGTCGCCGTCGCGCTTGGCGGTGAGCGCGGCGCGTTCCTGCTCCATTTCGATCTGCATCATCAGGAAGGCGCCGCGCGCGGTGGCGGGCGTCAGCGTCTCCGCCACGTCCACCATCTTCTTCGCGTCTTCGGAATTCCCGGCCGTCAATGCGCGCTCGGCCGCGGCCAGCAGGCGATCGGCCACCCGCACCAGGCCGGCCTTCGCCAGCGTGTTGGCAGGGTCCAGCTCCAGCGCGCCGCGGAACAACTCCACCGCATTCCTGCCGGGCGGGCTCGCCAGCTCACCTTGCTGCAGAGCCGCCTCGGCCTGCGCGAGCTGTTCGCGCAGGCGCTGGTCGCGAGTGAGCACGGGCGGCGGAGGCGGTTCCGCGGTCGCGGGTCGCTCCACGGGCGCTTCGGTAGTGCGCTGCACGCGCCCGGACGTTGCGCCCGGGGCGGGCGCCGGAGCCTCGGGTGATGCGGCCGGTCGCAGGCGGTCGGCCCCGGCTTGCGCGGCCGCAGCGGCTGGATTCGGCACCGGCACGGCGGCGAGTGGCTGCGCTTCGCGAGGCGCGGCGTCGAGCGCATTGCCAGGCGAGGAGGTCGATACGGACGGCGGCGACGGTGGAGGCGAGTTCGCGGCTCGCGCCGGCTCGCCGCCCGCGGGCTCGGCCTGCGGCTCCGCGGCCGGCGTACTAACTACCTGCGCGGTGGCGTCTTCCTGCCTTGCATCAGGCTGTGGCGACGTGCCGCCGGAGAAGACATACCAGGCGCCCACCGTGGCTGCCGCCAGCGCCAGGCCGCCGATCGCGATCGGCAGCGGCGCCGAGCGCCGTCCTCTCGGGGCGACCGGCCTCGGCGCCTCCAGCCGCGAAAAGTCCGGTCGCTGTTGCTCGAGCGTGCGCTCCACGTTCTCGACTTCGTGGCGGCGCAATGCCGCCTCGACGAACAGCCGGACGCGCGGCGCGGACACGGGCCGGTGCAGGAATCGATAGACCACGCCGGAGGTGATCTGGCTCGCCACCTTCGACTGTTCTTCGGCGGTGCCGACCACCACGAGCACCAGGTCGCTCCAGGTGTCACGCAGGCGCTCGGCGAGGCCGGCGATATCGCCTTCGACGTACATGGTGTCCAGCAATGCCACCGATACGCGGCGGCTGCTCAGGTGCGGAGTGAGCTCGGCTTCCGACGTGACCAGGATGACATCGGTGGCGGGATCGACGACGCTGCGGAGCAGGCCGATGAGCGCCCGATCCTGCGTAAGCGCGGCGATCGCCACGCGTGCGTCGGCGCTGGCGAACATGGGCGACTCGAATTCCGACTGCGGCAGCATTTTGTTCGGGACACGGCTCGCAAAGGCAGGGAAAACCGGGCTCTGGGGCAATTTACCAAGATATGTAAGTTTATCGGGGACGCCCGCACCAAGACCTTGCGCGCGGATAATCCGTGAACTGCGTCCCGCGACTTTTGTCCGGTAACGAGACCACTTTCACAGTTGGGCGCGAGCCCCCGTCCCGCGGTCCTCCCGCGGCACGAGGTTATGATCGTCGCCGATCCACGAGACTGGAGTTCGAAGATGCCCACCAGAGCCGGTACCAGAGCCCTGATTTCCATGTTGTTGCTGCTCGCCGCCGTCGTGCCCGCCATGGCCGCTGGACCGAACGGTGCCCAGGAGAAAGGCGCGGAGGACTTCCTGCGGGCGGTCGCCGGCGGCAACGCGCAGGCCGTCGCGCAGGAGCTGCACCCCGACGAGCTGGGCAAGCTGCGCGAACGACTGCTGGTGCTGCTGCGCGCCGAAAACATGCGCAGCGACAACACCTATCGTTCGCGCCTGTTCGGCCCCGGCCGTTCCCTGGCGGATGTGGAGAGCATGACCGCCGTCCGCTTCTACGTGGCGCTCGCCGAGCGCCTGCGGCTGCGCGCGCGCGAGTACGAGAAATTCAAATGGCTGGGCGTGGTGCCGGATGACAAGATCGTCTACGTGGTGGGCAAGGGCATTCCACCCAAGGACAAGGGAGCCGTCCCGGTCGTGGTCACCGTCGCGCTGATGCAGTACGGCGCGCAGTGGCGCGCGGCGATCCCGAGCGAAGTCGAAGCGCAGATCGACGATCTGCTGGAAGGGCGCACTGCCGGCGCTTCGAACGCGCGTGCGATCGCCTCCGCGGCGCCGGCCGCGACACAGCCGCTGGCGCCGGGCATCAGCGAGCTGCTGGCGCGCGCCGAGGCCGCGCTCGCGGCCGGCAACTGCCAGCAGTACTACGACGAGTTCATGAGTCCCAACTTCAATCGCGCCACTTCGCGCAGTGCGCGCAAGACATTGATCAATGCCTGCACCAACAATGAAAGCACGCGCGAGACCATGATCACGACGCTGCGCATCGTGCAGGAGCTGCAGCCCCGGTACGACCTGGGGGGCACCCGCGCCGTCTACGACGTCAGCGGCCAGGGCCTGCCGTACGAGCGCTTCGCGCTGGAGCGCGACAAGGACATGAAGTGGTACATCGCGGAGTAGTCAGGCCTCCATGCTGAACATCCGACCGGCCACCGGCGCGGACGCACCGCTGATCGCGAGCCTGGTTCGTGAGCTGGCCGATTACGAAAAGCTGCTGTCCGAGGCGAAGGCGACGGCCGGGGACTTCCTGCGCGAGCTCGAGTCGCCGAATCCGGTGATCCGGGTGCTGATTGCCGAGTGGAACGGCGAACCGGCGGGATTCGCTCTGTATTTCTTCAATTTCTCGACGTTCGTCGGACGTCCCGGGCTCTACCTCGAAGACCTGTTCGTCCGGCCGGCGCTGCGCTCGCACGGCATCGGTCGTGGACTGCTGCGCGCGCTGGCACGCATTGCGCGGCAACGCAACTGCGGTCGCATGGAATGGGCCGTGCTCGACTGGAACGAACCCGCGCTGCGCTTCTACAGGACGCTGAATGCGCGGCCGATGAAAGAATGGATCGTGCACCGGCTGACCCCGGCGGAAATCGACGCGCTGGCGAATGAAGAAAGTGGTGTCAGGCAGGGAAAACAGGCATGAATGGCCCGAGGCTGCGCGTGAAGTTCCCGCGGCGCGGGTGACCTGGGTTTTCCCTGCCTGACACCACTCAGTTGCCGGCGAGCGCGAACTGCTTGCCGCGGTAGGACAGCTCCACGCCGTTGCGCGTGATCTCGTCGACGCGCACGCCTTCGGGCGTCGAATCCCCTTCGCGCAGCTTGCGCATGTTGATGAACACGAAGCGATCGGCCGGCAGGTCGGCGTACACGTGCATGTCCAGGCGCAGATCGGGCAGCGCGTTGCCCTGCGCCAGCACTTCGTCGCGTGACGGCAGTTCCCCGTTGCGGCGCGCCGCGGCGATGGCGCCGGCCTGTGCCGGCGTGATCGCCGGGCGATAGTCGCGCGCGTCGAAATCCGGCGGCACGGCGGGTTCCTCGCCCTGCAGGAGGGGTTCTTCGGCCTGCGGCGGCGTACTGCCCGGGGAGCCGGATCCCAGGCTGACGCTGGGAGCCGCATTGATCGGAATGTTGACCGTCGTGGGCAGCGTGACCGTGGCGGGCACCGTCACCATGCCGGGAGGCGCGGCGTTCGCGGCCATGGGTGTGGCGGCGGCGGCTGCCGCGGGCGGCGCGGCCTGCGCCACCGGCTCCGGGCGGCGCAGCAGCAGCCAGACCAGCACCAGCATGTTCACTCCCAACAAGACCGCGAGCCCGGCTGCCCACAGCGGGAACCTGCGGCGAGGCGCGGCCACCTTGACCTCGAACAGCGCCGGCGACGATTGACGCTGGCGGTCGGTCTCGGATTTCTTCAACGCATCGAGGATGAATGACATCTCAGCTTCCCGTCGGCTCGTGCAGGAAGGGCGTGGCCGCGTCGTTCAGCGCCGCGTCCAGCGCCACCTGCGTCTGCACACCCGCGATCCCGTCTACCGCCAGGCGATTCCTGCGCTGGAAGTCCTCCACCATGCTGACCAGCGCGGCATCGAACTGATCACCGGCGGAATCATCGGCCGGCAGCCCGTTGACGCGACGCAGGCTGTCGCGCAACCACTTCACGCGCGCATTGCGCGCGCCCAGCGCCAGCGGCGCCGAGCCGCCGCTCGCCGGCCGCCACAACAGCACGTAGTCACCGAACCAGCTGCGCGAGAGATCACCGATCCCCACTTCGCGCTGCGCACCGCCCAGGTCGATCTGCGCGTGCTCCGCATCCAGGCCCGCGAGCACCAGCTGGTGAGCGCGCCCCTGGTCGTCGATGACGTTCAGCACCGCCGGCCGATTGAACAGGCGCAGCTGCGCCAGCGAGCCGCGCTGAGTCAGGCATTCGAGGCCGGAGCGCAATGCCTGCGTGCACGGATCCTCACTGCCCGCGACGTAACGGATGCCCCAGAGCGCGAACAGCTTGTTGAAGGCGTCGTCCGGATTCGTTTCCGTCGAATACCGGGCCAGCAACTGTTCGAGATCCGGGGCCGGCTCAGGCTTGGGCGCGGGAACCGGCGCGGCAGCGACCGGGGCCGCGGCGGGCGAGGCCTGCGCGAGGAAGCGCGGCGCGAGCAGCGCGACACTGGCGATGGCCACGGCCGCGACCGCGGTACCCGCGGCCCAGGGCACCCACACGGGATGAAAACTCCTGCCGAACACTTCGCCGGCCGCGCGGCGCACGACGCTGCCACTCACCACGTGGCGGTCCTCGGTGAAGGCGCCAAGCAGCGCGCGATCGCAGATGATGTTCACCAGCCGCGGCACACCGCCCGACAGGCGGCGCACTTCGCGCAGCGCGCCATTCGAGAACACTTCGCGCGTCGCGCCTGCCACGCGCAGGCGGTGTCGAACGTAGGCCGAGGTTTCCTCGGCCGACAGTGGATCGAGGTGGTAGCGGCCGGTGACGCGCTGCGCGAGCTGGCGCAGCTCGGTACGGTCGAGTACCTCGCGCAGCTCCGGCTGGCCGATCAGGATGATCTGCAGCAGCTTTTGCGTTTCGGTCTCGAGGTTGGTCAACAGGCGGACCTGTTCGAGGACCTCCGGCGCCAGGTTCTGCGCCTCGTCCACCACCAGCACCACGCGCTTGCCGCCGGCGTGCGCATCGAGCAGATGGCGGCTGAGCAAGTCGACCAGGTCCTTGAGGCTGTTCTGGGAGCGCACCTCGACCTGGATGCCGAGTTCCTCGCAGATGGCCAGCAGGAACTCCGCGGGGGTCATGCGCGGATTGAGGATCAGCGCGATTTCGGCATGCTTGGGCGCCTGCGCAAGCAACGACCGGACCACGGTGGTTTTTCCCGTCCCCACCTCGCCGGTGAGCTGGATGAAGCCGCCGGCTTCGTTGACCCCGTACACCAGGTGCGCGAGGGCCTCCGCGTGGCGCTCCGAGAGAAACAGGTAGCGCGGATCGGGCGTGATGGAGAACGGTTTTTCGTTCAGTCCGAAGAACGAGGCGTACATGGGTGGTTACGGCGTCCGGTCTTCAAGGTTCAACGTACGACCCCGCTCCGGGGGCCTCGAAACTGGCGGTACGCCTCAAAGCACGGGCGAGTATTGCACGGGCCCTCTGGAGGGGCTACCGGGGCTCGAACCGTGTCGGTGGAGAGCTACGGCCCGGCCCACGACGCCGGCGACCCGGAGCTTCCTCGGACAGGTTCTCCGACGATTCCTCGAGCCCGCGCGCCTCGGGGAGGGCACTGCCGCGGCGGACGGCAAAGTTGCCGAAGCGTTCCCGGATCAGGTCGACCGCGGAGTCGAGCGCGTTTGCGCCGGGCGAGGGCGATGCCCCCGCTCCCGGCGAGAACAGATCCATCTGGTCGGCGGCGTGCAGATGGTTCACGCCCACCCCGAGCAAGCGCACGCGCGCGCGCGGCTGCTCGGCCAGCCACGCGGCCAGGAGCTCGGCCGCCACCTTGGCGATGGTGCGTGAATCGGTGGTCGAGGGCTCGAAGCGCCGTTGTCGCGTGAAGGTGCTGAAGTCCGCGCGGCGTATCTTCACCTGCACGCATCCGGTGGCCAGGTTCTGCGCGCGCATGCGCGCACCGGCGCGATCCGCGAGCCGCAGCACCTCGGATCTCATCCGCGCGTGATCGGCGAGGTCGTTGAGGAAGGTTTCCTCCGCGCTGATGGACTTCTCGTCCCACTCGGACATGACGGGGCGTTCGTCGATGCCGGAGGCGCGCTCGCGCATGCGCTGCGTGTCGCGGCCGAAGATCGGCCACAACACCGCGTCCGGCGCGCGCCGCAGCTCCCCGAGCGTCGACAGCCCCGCGGCCTCGACACGCTCGCCGAGTTTTCGCCCGAGCCCCGGCAATCGCCGCACCGACAGCGGATCGAGCACCGTGTTCACGTTGTCGGCGGTGACCACGGTGAGACCGTCGGGCTTCTCGAGCTCGGAGGCGATCTTGGCGACCAGTTTGTTAGGGGCGACGCCCACCGATGCGCCGAGCTGCGTGACCTCGCGGATGCGCTGTTTGATGCCGCGCGCGATGCTCACGGCGTCGCCCTTGAGCGCAAGGCTGCCGGTGACGTCGAGAAAAGCCTCGTCCAGCGACAGCCCTTCGACCACGGGCGTGTAGTCGTGGAAGATCGCGAACACCTGGTGGGAGACCTCGCGGTACACCGACATGCGCGGCGTCACGCAGATCGCGTGCGGGCAGCGCCGCAGCGCTTCGCGGATCGGCATGGCGGAGCGCACGCCGAACTTGCGCACCTCGTAGCTGGCCGCCGCCACCACGCCGCGATTGGTGGTGCCGCCCACGATGACGGGCTGGCCGCGAAGCTCCGGCCGGTCGCGCTGCTCGACCGACGCGTAAAACGCGTCCATGTCGACGTGCAGGATGGCGCGCAGCGCGGTCATGGGCGCCGTTTTACAACGTTCCGCCGCGCCGGTACACCGGCACAACGAGGGCGGATCGCGCCCTATTTTTCGACAGTGATCGTGATCTTCTTCGAGATCACCGGCGGCTCGTGCGGCACGTGCAGCGAATCACCGAGCACCAGCTGCAGCGTGTGCTTGCCCGGCGGCAGCGTCAGCGAAGTCTCGGTCTGGCCCTTGCCGAAGTGCATGCTCTTTTCATTGGCGGCCAGCGGCTGGGAGAGGTCGGCGGGCAGATCGCTGTCGATGAGCAGGTGATGATGGCCGGTGTTGTCGAACTTGATGCCGGCCGGCGCAACTCCCATGCCCTTGAGCCCGAACACCACGGTGACGGGGCTCTTCACCTTGGCGCCGTCCTTGGGCGAAACGATGTACACCTCGGCGCCGGGCGGCGCGGGCTCGCGCGCCATGACGAGGGTGGCGAGGGACAAGGCGGCACAGGCAAGCAACGTGGACGTTCGGATATTCATCGGCGGCTCCTCGGGGCATCGCGGAGCGCGCAAGGTACGTCCGGCGCCCACGCATGCGCAAGCAGACTGCGCCTTCTCGATCTACAGAGTGATCGCGCTGTAGAGCACCGTGCCCGCCAGCACCAGCGAGCTGGTGAACAGGTAGGCGTTTCCCATGAGCAGGTACTTGCCGCAGGTCATCCAGCGTGACTGTCCGTAGTAGACGCGCATGGCACGGAAGAGGTACCAGATCACGTACAACGACATGGCGGTCTCGAGCCACGGAACCAGGCCGCCGATGAACGGGATGCGGGCGACCAGGATCATCAGCAGCAGCGACAGGAACACGAAGCAGTGGTTGTGCACCAGGAACAGCAGGTGCTCGACGTAATAGCGCTTCGGTCTCCAGTACAGGAGCTTCATGATCAGCGCGAGCAGCGGCAGCAGCACGAACATGGCCCGCGGAATGTTGTGTACGACGGCCTCGAACAGCTGCTTGCCGCTCATCCGGCTGACCTTCTGGCAGAAGCCGTACAGCGCCTCGGCGCGCCAGCCCGCGTTTGCCGCGGGCGGCTTCATGTCCGGCGGGCAAAGACTGGTCTGGACTCGATCGGAATCTGCGGTGGTGGCCGCCGGCCCCTCACCGGGCCTGGCGCCGCTGAGGATGGCCTCCTGTTCCGCGGCCTTCTTGCGCATGGCGTCGGCGACGGCCGCCATGCCGGGCGTGTTGGCGGCATTCTTTTCGAGCGTGGCCGCGCCTGCCTTGAGGCTGGCGATGGATTCGGGAGTGGGAGGACCCTCGTCTTCGATATCGACACGGTCCGGGAGCCCGGCAACCAGGAAGAACAACAGGCTGATGACGAGGTAGAGGCGAAATGGCGGCAGGTAGCTCGCGCGCCGGCCGGCGAAGAACTCGCGCGTCAGGTGCCCGGGCTTCACCAGCAGGTAGCCGATCGTGCGCCACAGGCGCGAATCGGCGTGCGTCACGCTTTCGAACGCTTCGCCCGCGAAGTGCGCGAGCGTGTGCACGTGCGGTTCGTGACGTTGGCCGCACGCGGCGCAGAACTCGCCGCCCAGCGGTGCGCCGCAATTCGCGCAGACCTGGGTCTGCGCGGCGGGAAGCTCCGGAGCGGTGACCGGTGGGCTAGCTACTGCCCGGCTCTCCACCGGGACGGGCTGCGAGCTCATCCGGCGCTTCAGGCCACGCGTCCGGCGTAGTCGCCCGGCGATGCGTCGCGGGACTGCACCGGCTCGGCCGCCGCGGCCATCTCGTGGCTCTCGAAGTCATCGACGCTGATGAGCTCCATGACCTTGCGGTCGTAGTCGCGCAGGCTCGCGGCCTCGGTCTCGGAGATGATGCCGGCGGCGAGCGCCTGCGTGATCTGGCCGGGCGCATCCAGCGCGGTCACCTTGCCGGTCTTCACGCCATCGACGCGGATGCGTTTCTCGATCGGTTCCGCGGTCTGCGCCATGACCAGTGCTTCCTGCAGCAGGCCGAGCGGGTTGCCGGGCTCCAGCGTGCGATACACGAAGCGGCACAGCCGGTCGCGCACCTCGGTCGGGTTCAGGATCGCGTCGGCGAGCTGTCGGCCGAGCCGGTCGCTCGGCGCGAAGTAGGATCGACCGGCCGGGAAGATCAGGATGCGCAACACGGCGCCGAGGAAGCGGTTGGGAAAATTGCGCAGGAAATCATGCAGCTGCTCCTGCGCGCGATACAGCTGATGGCGGCAGGCCCACTCGACCAGCGGCAGGTCATCGGCCGGACGACCCTGATTTTCGTGATGCTTGAGGACCATCGAGGCCAGGTACATCGCCGACAGCGCATCGCCGAGTCGCGCCGAGAGGTTTTCCTTCTTCTTCAGATAGCCGCCGAGGGTCAGCATGGCCACGTCCACGGCGAGGGCGAACGAGGCCGAGAAGCGCACGATGTGCTGGTAGTACCGCCGCGTCTCGCCCACCTCGGGCACGCGCGTGAAGCGCGCGTGCGAGAGCGCCATGACGAACGAGCGCACCGCATTGCTGATCGTGAAGCCGACGTGTCCGAACAGCGCCGCGTCGAATTCATCGACGCCCTTCCTGCGATCCGGGTTGCGCGCCGCGTTCATTTCCTTGAGCACGAAGGGGTGGCAGCGAATCGCGCCCTGGCCGAAGATGATCAGCGAGCGTGTGAGGATGTTGGCGCCCTCCACCGTGATGGCCACCGGCACGACCTGATAGTTGCGCCCGAGGTAGTTGCGCGGGCCGAGCTGGATGCCCTTGCCACCGTGCACGTCCATCGCGTCGTTGGCGACCTGGCGTCCCATCTCCGTGACGTGATACTTGAGCATGGCCGACGGCACGGACGGCTTCTCGCCGCCGTCGATCGCGCCCGCGGTCACCGAACGCGCCGCGTCCATCGTGTACGTGTAACCGACCATGCGCGCCAGCACGGCTTCCACGCCCTCGAACTTGCCGACCGGCATGTTGAACTGGCGGCGGATGCGCGCGTACGCGCCCGAGGCGAACACGCCGAGCTTGGCGCCGCCCGTGGTGTTCGATGGCAGTGAGATGCAGCGCCCGACGGACAACTGCTCCACCAGCATGCGCCAGCCCTGGCCGGCCATCTTCGGACCGCCGATGATGAAATCCAGCGGCACGAACACGTCCTTGCCGGCGAGCGGACCGTTCTGGAACGGCACGTTCAGCGGGAAATGCCGGCGGCCGATCGCGAGGCCCGGCGAATTGCGCGGGATCAGCGCGCAGGTGATGCCGAGATCGGTCTTCTCTCCCAGCAACTTGTCCGGGTCGTACATGCGGAATGCGAGGCCCACGACCGTGGCGATGGGCGCGAGCGTGATGTAGCGCTTGTTGAAATTGAGCTTGAGACCCGTGATCTCGCGCCCCTGGTACATGCCGCGGCAGACGATGCCGGTGTCCGGCAGCGCGGCCGCGTCCGAGCCGGCGCGCGGACCGGTGAGCGCGAAGCAGGGCACTTCCTCGCCGCGCGCCAGCCGCGGCAGGTAGTAGTCCTTCTGCTCTTCGGTGCCGTAGTGGTTGAGCAGCTCGGCAGGTCCGAGCGAATTCGGCACCGCCGTGGTGGCCGCCAGCAGCCCGGAGCGGCTCGCGAGTTTCACGAGCACGCACGAGTGCGCATACGCGGAGAATTCCAGGCCGCCGTACTTCTTCGGGATGATCATCGCGAAGAAGCCCTTCGACTTGAGGAAATCCCACACCTTCGGCGGCATGTCGGCACGCCGATGCGTGATGTCCCAGTCGTCGAACATGCGGCACAGCTCCTCGCAGGGTCCATCGAGGAACGCCTGCTCCTCGCTGGTCAGTTGCGGTGCCTTGCTGGCTAACAACTTTTCGAATCTCGGCTTGCCCGTGAACAGCTCTCCATCCCACCAGACGGTGCCGGCCTCGAGGGCTTCCTTCTCGGTCTGTGACATCGACGGCAGCAGCCGCATGTACGCCTTGAGGAATGGACGCGAGATCAGCGCCTTGCGCAGCGGCCGCACGTTGAGCAGCCAGAGGAACGCCAGCATCAGCCACAGGAAACCCTTCCACACGCCGTTGGCCGGCGGCACGAAGGTGTAGGCGCCGAGCAGCAGCGTGAACACCAGCGTGAAGGCGATGAGCGGCAGCCGCTTGTAGGCCATGAAGACCACCGCGCCGATGAACAACAGCGTGAACCCGGTGCCCACCTTGGCGACATAGGCAGCGGCGGCGATCAGGGAAAGGATGACGAGTGTTGCGCCGAGCATGGGAGAGCCCCTCGTTTCGCGATGCGCAAACTATAGCTCAGCCGTCGCGCGTCAGCCGGTGCCTTCGAAGCTGCGCCGCGCCGCGGCGATGGCGTCGCCGACCACCGTGAGGAAGGCGCGGATGCGCGCCGTGTTCCTGAGGTCCCGGTGCGTCACGATCCACAGCTCGCTCGCGAGGTCCGGAAGCACGCCGCAGATTCGCCGCACGCCGGGCTCGCGATCTGCCAGGTAGCAGGGCAGCAGCGCGATGCCCACGCCGGCCCGTACCGCCATGAGCTGATTGACGAGGCTGTTGCTGCGGTACGCGATGCGGTCCGCCGGCACGTGGCGACCCACCCATTCACTGGCGATGATGCGCGCGGGCTCGTCCCAGCCGATGACGGCGTGTCGCGCGAAATTGAAGGAGCGGCCCTCGCGCCGCAGCGCCGGGCTGTCGCCCGGGCCGTAGAAGGCCCAGGCGATGCCGGTCAGGCGGCGCCCGAACAACGACGTGTCGCCGGGTCGCTGCACGCGCAGCGCGACGTCTGCCTCGCGGCGGCCCAGATCCAGCATGCGATTGTCGATGGACAGCACGAGCTGGATGCGGGGGTGCGCGGCGTGGAATGTGGCGAACAGCCGCGGCAACACCGCGTGCGACAGGGTCTCCGACGCCGTGATGCGCAACACGCCGGACAGCTGCTGATCGCGACCGCTGATCTCGCGGTCCAGCGACAGCAACTCCGTCTCGACGCGCTCGGCGACGCTGGCGGCGCGTTCGCCCGCGGCGGTGAGCTGGTATCCGCGGACCGATCGATCGAACAGTCGCACGCGCAGGCGCGCTTCCAGCGCATTGAGGCGCCGGAACACCGTGGACAGGTCGACGTCGAGCTGCTCGGCGGCGCCGGCCAGCGTGCGTTTGCGCACCAGGGCCAGGATCAGCGGCAGATCGGCGACTTCGACGGCGCCGGCGGTGTTTGCAGCCATGCAAACGACCTTTGCCAGATGGCCGATGTGTTTGCAAGCGTGCTCATGCAGGCTCCCGTCAACGCAATCACGCGTCCCTATGGAGTCCGACATGCTTCACGAAAACCATCTGCCGGCGCGCGCCGGTTCGGCGGCCGATGCGCTGCTGCGCGCGGCGCTCGGCGTCATGTACCTGACGCACAGCATCATCCTCAAGGTATTCACATTCGGTTTTGCCGGAACGGCCGGCTATTTCGCCTCGCTCGGCCTGCCCGCCGCCACCGCGTACCTGGTCATTGCCGCGGAGGCGGTCGGTGGAGTGCTGCTGCTGGCGAACGTGGCGACCGGCTGGGTGGCGCTGGCATTGCTGCCGGTGCTGACCGGGGCGCTGTGGGTGCACGCCGGCAATGGCTGGGTGTTCAGCGCCGCGGGTGGCGGCTGGGAGTATCCGCTGTTCCTCATCGTCGTGTCGGTGGTGGTGGCATTGCAGGCCTTCGCGGCTCGCGCCGCTGCGACGCAGAGCCGCCCGGCGCTTGGGTCCGCGGCGCGTCCCGCGTGAGAATGGGCGGCATGTCGAATGCCGCCCTGTTCTCCACCGTCGCCCGCGAGTACGCGAATTTCCGCCCGGGCTATCCCGCGGAGTTGTTCGAATGGCTGGCGCGTGTCGCGCCGGGGCGGGAGGTCGCGTGGGATTGCGGTTGCGGCAGCGGGCAGGCGAGCACGGCGCTCGCCGGGCAATTCGCGCTGGTGCATGCCACGGACGTGTCTCCCGAACAGATCGCGGCGGCCAGGCCGCATCCGCGCGTCAGGTATTCCGTGGCGCCTGCCGAGGCCTCGGGATTGCCTGACGCCTCGGTGGACCTCGTGACCGTGGCGCAGGCACTGCACTGGTTCGACGTCGAAGCCTTCCATGCCGAGGCGCGTCGCGTCGCGCGTCCTGGCGCCGTACTTGCCGTATGGAACTACCCGCGCCCGAGCCTCGTGGATCCGCAGCTCGATCGTCGCCTGCTGGAGTTCTACACCGCAGTGGTGGGCCCATACTGGCCGCCCGAGCGGCGGCACATCGAGGCGAACTACTCGACGCTGCCGTTTCCCTTCGAGGAAATTCCGCACCCGCGGTTCGCCCTCACACTGCGCTGGAACCTCGAGCAGGTGCTGGGATACGTGAGCAGCTGGTCCGCGACGGCGCGCTATCGCGCGGCGCGCGGCGCGGACCCGGTGCCGCGGCTGCGCGAATCGCTGCAGCCGGGCTGGCCCGCGGATGGCATCGCCGAGGTCCGCATGCCGATCGGCCTGAGAGCGGGGCTGCTGCGGCCGCGCGGCTAGATCAGCTCGCGGACGCCATCGCGCTCTTCACGCAATTCCTTGTCGGTCGCGTCCATGCGCTTGCGCGAGAAGTCGTCGATGCCGAGGCCCTGCACGATCTTGTAGTCACCGTTCGCGCAGGTGACGGGATACGAATACACGACGCCTTCCTTGATTCCGTAGCTGCCATCGGACGGCACGGCCATGCTGATGAAATTGTCGGCGGCGGTACCGAGATGCCAGTCGCGCATGTGATCGATGGCGGCCGAGGCCGCCGAGGCCGCCGAGGATGCGCCGCGCGCCTTGATGATGGCCGCGCCGCGCTGCTGCACCGTGGGGATGAACGCCTCCTCGTACCACTTGCGATCGACCAGCGAGTGGGCGGCCTTGCCATCCACCGTGCAGAAATTCAGGTCCGGGTACTGCGTGGAAGAGTGGTTGCCCCAGATCAGCATCTTGCGGATGCCAGTGACGTGGCTGCCGGTCTTCTCCGCGAGCTGCGAGACCGCGCGGTTGTGATCCAGGCGCGTCATCGCTGTGAAATTACGCGGGTTCAGGTTCCTGGCGTTCGCACGCGCGATCATCGCGTTGGTATTGGCCGGGTTGCCGACGACCAGCACGCGGATGTTGCGGTCCGCCACCTCGTTCATCGCCTTGCCCTGAGCGGAGAAGATCTGCGCGTTCGCCATGAGCAGGTCCTTGCGCTCCATGCCAGGGCCGCGCGGCCGCGCGCCCACCAGCAGCGCCGCATGGCAATCGCGGAAAGCCACCCGCGCGTCGTCGGTCGCGACGATTTTGTTGAGCGTCGGGAAGGCGCAGTCATTGAGCTCCATCACGACGCCCGCGAGCTGCGGCAGCGCCGGCGTGACTTCGAGCAGGTGCAGGTTCACCGGTGTATCGGTGCCCAGCATCTGGCCCGAGGCGACGCGGAAGGCGAGTGCATAGCCGATCTGACCGGCGGCACCCGTGATGGCCACATTGACTGCTGATTTCATCGAGGGGAGCTCCCAATGCCGAACAAGGCCGAAAAACGGGGGCCGGATTCTAGCAGGAGACGTCGGCGCCTTCAGCGGTCGGGAGCCGTCGCATACGCGCGATGCGCGCGCTTGTATTCGGCCATTTCCGCGTCGGCTTCGGCGCTGCGTCCCTCGGTGCGCAGGCGTTCGATGTGCGCCAGCCAGCTCTGCGAATCGCGCCGCCACCGCGGCTTTTCGACCGCGGGTGTCGCCTCGCCGGCCGCGGGCGCAGCCGCCGCAGCCGCCGGACCTTCGCTGCGCTGAGCTGTCTGCTGCACGCTGATTTCGCCCGCGGGCGCTCTTTTCGGCAGCGTGGCATGCATGAGCACGGCGAAGGTCACCAGCAACGTGGCCGCGATGGCGAGCGGCGCGCCCCACTGCATGCCGCGGAACACGCGCTGCGGGCGATCGGACTCGATGGCCTCGCGCGCCTGCCGCAGCACGATGCGGTCCAGCTCTTCGGGCGGGCCGAACACCTCCTCGGAGCCGCGCCGGAACAACGGCTTGCGGCGCGACAGGAAGTCGTCGAATTCGTCGTCGGGCCCGCTCATGCGAGGTCTTCGGCCGCCGCCATGGCGGCCTTGAGTTTGCCCGCCGCGTAGCGCAACCGGCTCTTGGCGGTCTCGGCACCCACGCCGGTGATGCGCGCGATCTCGTCGAGCGACAGGCCCGACTCCTCGTGCAGTAGATAGACATCGCGCTGCTCCTGCGGCAGGGTCGCGAGCGCCGCGCGATAGCGGCGCGCGGCTTCAGCGCGTTCCAGCGCGACTTCCGGCAACGTCGCCTCGTCGGCCGGCAGCAGGTCCGCCGCGTCGGCATCCTCGACTGCAGGCCCTGCGGGGCGCGCCTTCACGCGCCGGCAGTGATCGATGAAGCAGTTGTGCGCGAGCGTGAACAGGAAGGTGCGGAATTTCGCGCGCGGTTCGTAGCGCAGGCGATTGGCGATCACGCGGCTCCAGACTTCCTGGAACAGGTCGTTGGCGATTTCCGTGTCGCGCGCCTGGCGCATGAGGTAGCGATACAGCGCGGCGCGGTGCCGCGCATACAGATTCTCGAAGGCGCGCATCTCGCCGCCTGCGTAAGCGAGCATCAGATGCGCGTCTTCGTCGTCGCTCACGACACCGACTCTACGCGCGACCCTCGACTGCGCGAAGCGCGCGGGAATTTCCGAAGAGTCGGCGCCATCCATCGTGATCGATACCGCGTTCACGGCTGCATCACATCCCCGACGGCGATCGTTTCCACGTGCATGGCCAGCAGTTCGCGCGGCGGCTGGAAATACGGCAGCGGCGCGGCGGAGTTGACGCAGGCCGGCACCGGCCCGCGCTGTTCGGTGGCTTCCTGCCGAACCCAGGCCGCGCCGAGAGCGCCGTGGGCGAGCACAATTCCCATCACGAACAAGAACTTAGGCCCCATATGCTCTCCTGCGGGCGCGCCGGGCGCCTCAGCAACTGCAACGTGCCCGAAAGATTTTTTGGGTTAGGGGCTTGCTTCTGATCTGGTGTTGTAGTTATATATAACACCAACACGTAGGGCGAATCGCAAAGGGCGAGGCGCCGTGAAGGACAGGAAGGAGACTCAAATGACCCGCATCGACTTCGTCAACTTTCGTGCGGTGGCGAGCGCCGCCGCGGCCGTGGTGATCACCATGACGATCACGATGGCCATCAGCTGGATGTTCATGGATACGGCCAAGGTGGCGCGCGCGCACTACGACTCGGTGAGTGCCGTGGTGCCCGTGAGCGCGCTGGTACGCTAGGTCACGGGAGCACCCTGATGGACCCGCAGTGGGACGACAGCCAGCCGATCTATCGGCAGCTGCGCGATCGGGTGGTGGCGATGATCCTCGAGGGCATCCTCAAGGAGGGTGATCCGCTGCCCTCGGTTCGCGCAGTGGCGGCCGAGTTTCGTCTCAATCCGCTCACCGTTCTCAAGGGATACCAGCAGCTCGTCGATGAGCAGCTGGTCGAGAAGCGGCGCGGGCGCGGGATGTTCGTCAACCAGGGCGCGCGCCAGGCGCTCATGAAGGACGAGCGTCAGTACTTCCTCGACTCCGAGTGGCCGAAGGTGTACGCGACCATCCAGCGGCTCGGCCTGTCGGTCGAAGAACTCATGAAACGCAGTGCGAAGTCGGCTCCGGTGTCCCAGCCGTTCCCGACTCGCCCCAACGCAGGCGATGACGATGACAGCAATCATTGAAGCGCGCGGTCTGACCAAGAGCTACGGCGACACGCCGGCTCTTCGTGGCATCGACCTCAACGTGCAGCCCGGAAAGATCGTGGGCCTGATCGGGCCGAACGGCAGCGGCAAGACCACCGCCATCAAGTCCATCCTCGGACTCACGTCATTCGACGGCGAGCTCAAGGTTCTCGGCAAGGATCCGCGCACCGAGCGCAACCAGCTCATGAACGAGGTGTGTTTCATCGCCGACGTAGCGGTGCTGCCGCGCTGGCTCAAGGTTGCCAACGCGCTCGACTTCGTCGCCGGCGTCCATCCGCGCTTCGATCGCAAGCGCGCCGAGGACTTCCTCGCGCGCACCGACATCCGGCTGGACAAGCGGGTGCGGCAGCTTTCCAAGGGCATGGTCACGCAGCTGCACCTGGCGCTGATCCTGGCAATCGACGCCAAACTACTCGTGCTGGACGAGCCCACGCTGGGGCTCGACCTGCTGTTCCGTCGCTCCTTCTACGACAACCTGCTCAACGACTATTTCGACAAGGAGCGCACCATCCTCGTGACCACGCACCAGGTGGAGGAGATCGAGAACATCCTGACCGACGTGATCTTCATCCAGCGCGGCAAGATCCTGCTGGACAGCCCCATGGAGGCGCTCGGCGGGCGCTTCGTGCAGCTGGTGCCCGCCGCGGGCCAGGTCGAACAGGCGCGCGCGCTGAAGCCATTCTACGAACGCGAGATCTTCGGACGCGTCGCGATGCTGTTCGAGGGGCGCACCGATGCGGAGCTGGCGCCTCTCGGTGAAACGCGTACGCCCTCGGTGGCCGACCTGTTCGTGGCGCTGATGGGCGGAACCGAACGCGGGCCCGGCGCGGCCGGCTCGAAGGAGGCCGCATGAATTCCTCCAGCAAGGTCCTGATGCTGATCCGCCGCGAGGTCTGGGAAAACCGGTCCCTGTGGATCGCGCCGCTGGTGATCTCGGGCGTCATCCTGGTCGCCGCGGCCTTCGGCGGCATCAACGTGGAAGGCAGCCCGGGTTTCCCGTTCGGCCGCGACGCCGAGGGCAGCTCCGTGGCGGCGCACATCGGCGGCAGCAAGAGCCAGATGGCCTACGCCATCGGCATCAGCGCGATCACCATGATCCAGCTGATCGCGCTCGGAGTGCTGGTGTTTTTCTATCTACTGGACGCACTGCTGGCGGAACGCAAGGACCGCAGCATCCTGTTCTGGAAGTCGCTGCCGGTCTCGGACACCGAAGTGGTCGCCTCCAAGGCGCTCACCGGGCTGGTCGTCACGCCGGCATACGTGCTGCTGCTGAGCGCGGTCACGCAGCTCATCGTGGGACTCATCGTCTGGCTGCGCTTCGGCAGCAGTCCGCTCGGCAACATCATCATGCCCGTGGACTTCGGCATCTGGGCGCAGGTGCAGGTCGGCTTCTGGGCATTGGCCCCGGCGGTGATCCTCTGGTACCTGCCGCTCGCCGCCTATCTTCTGCTGGTGTCCGTCTGGGCGCGCAAGAACGCGTTCCTGTGGGCCGTGCTGCCGCCGGTGGCCATCCTGCTGATCGAGGGCCTGCTGCTGCAGTCCCATCGGTTCGCGAGCTTCCTGGGTCACCGCTTCAGCGGAGTCTTCAAACTGCTCGACCTCGACTCGGCGCGCGAAGTCGCAGGCGTGAGTCCGCTCGCGGAGTTCCTCAGGCACGTGGCGCTCGTGTTCACGCACTACGAGACCTGGCTCGGGGTGCTGGTGGCGGCTGCTTTCCTGGTGGCCGTGATCCGCATCCGCCGTTATCGCGACGACAGCTGACTTCCCCGTCCCTCGCCGGGCGAACGCAATCGCCCGGTAACTAGGCCCCATGGACGCCGTGTCCGGAAACGCGGCGGTCATGGGGCCGATTTCTATAGAATCCGGGCGGCGTGTACCTGAACGTCAGCCGACAAGACCAGGTGCTGGAAGCCGAGCTCGCCGGCCACTGGCGTGGCGCGGACCTGCCGGCCATCGATTCCGAGCTCGCCGCGCAGTCCTTCGGCACCGCGCGCGTATTGCGCGTGCGCGTCCCGCAGTCCGTCCAGCTCGACCTCGCCGGCGCATGGCGCTTGCGCGAGTGGTTGCAGGCGGCCGAAGCGGCCGGTCTGGAAGTGAGCTTCGAGGGCGCGGCGCCTGGACAGATCGCGCTCATCGAGTCCACGCTCGAGGGCTCCGCGCATCCCACGCCCCGCTCCTCGTCGGAGTCCGAGTTCGAGCCGGTGAGCGCGCTCGGCCGCCAGGTGACCCGGCGATTCATGTCGTTGAAAGCGGCCGTGGAATTCATCGGCCATTGCGTCGTGACCCTGCTGCGGGCATGTACCAGCTGGCGGCGGCTGCGGCCCATCTCGATCGCGCGGCACATCTTCGAAACCGGCATCACGGCCATCCCCATCGTGTCGCTGATCGCCTTCCTGATCACGGTGATCATCGCCTACATCGCCGCGCAGCAGGCACGCGAGTACGGCGCGGAGATCTTCGTGGTCGACATCGTCACGGTCGGCGTGCTGCGGGAGCTGGCGGTGTTGC
>DASTRL010000272.1:0-7279 GCA_035761265.1 Steroidobacteraceae bacterium | reverse complement strand
TGGCGGCCCGCCGCCTCGCGTACCCCGCAACCCGATCGATGACCTTCAATCGATGCGCTGCGGCACGGGCTTCCCGCCCGCCCACTTCGAATAGATTGGCATCAGCCAGAAGTAGGCGAAGTAGAGCATGGTGAAGACTCGCGCGAGCAGCACATTGATCGGAGTGGCCCGCTGGAGCCCGAAGAAGCCCAGGGCGACGAATGACAGCGCGAATGTCGCGAGCGCGGCACGCGGCAGCCAGCCCTTGTAGCGCGTGGACTTCACCGGCGAGCGATCTAGCCAGGGAAGGAACGCGAACGAAAGCACCGCCAGCAGCATCAGCAGCGCTCCCAGTCGTTGATCAGGAACCGCGCGCAAGATCGCGTAGAAGGGAGCGAAGTACCAGGCCGGCGCAATGTGTTCAGGAGTGGAGGAAGGATTCGCAGGCTCGAAGTTGGCAGGCTCGAGGAACAATCCGCCAAAGGTCGGCGCAAAGAACAACACGAAGGAGAACACGACCAGGAATACACCGACGCTCAGCACGTCCTTGACTATGTAGTACGGATGAAAGGGAATGCCATCGAGCGGCCTGCCGCCTGCATCGGTGGCTTCCTTGACCTCGATGCCCTCCGGGTTGTTGGAGCCCACCGTCCGCAGCGCAACCAGGTGCAGCGAGACGAGCAGCAGTATCCCGAGCGGCACTGCAATCACGTGCAGCGCAAAGAAGCGGTTCAGGGTGGCATCACCGATGCCGTAATCGCCGCGAATCCACTCGACGAGCGCGGAGCCGATGTAAGGAATCGTGCCAAACAGGTTCACGATGACCTGTGCCGCCCAATAGGACATGTTGCCCCAGGGCAATACGTAGCCCATGAACGCCTCGGCCATGAGCGCCACGAACACCAGCATGCCGACGATCCACAGCACCTCGCGCGGCGACTTGTATGAGCCATACAAGAGCGCGCGAAAGATGTGCAGATAGACGACGACAAAGAAGAAGGATGCGCCAGTGGAATGCATGTACCGGATCAACCAGCCCCACTGCACTTCGCGCATCAACCGCTCGATCGAGTCGAATGCCGTAGCGGCTCCTGGCTTGTAGTGCATGGCCAGGAAAATGCCGCTCAGGATCTGCAGGCCCAGCACCACCAGCGCCATCACGCCGAAGTAGTACCAGGCGTTGAGATTCTTCGGTGGATAGTAGCCCGTGAGCTGGCTCTCGATCAGCGCGCGAATCGGCAGTCGCTTGTCGAGCCAGTCGACGAAGCCGCCGCGATCGCCGGCATGGCTGGAGTCGGTGGCCATCACGCGCTCCGGGCCAGGTTTGCCGACGCTTCCTCGAGCTCGATCGCGGCTCGCACCTTGGGACGATCACTCATCCGCATCTGCAACGCGGCCAGACCCTCGGGGACTGCGATGTTGAGCCTCACCGTCCACCTCAGCATCACGTACAGGTAGAAATCCGCCACGGTCGGCTCGTTGCCAAACAGGTACCTGCCGACCTTCCGGTCCGCGAGGAAGCGCAGTCGCTTGCCGATGTACATCTCCGCCTTCGCCCTCTCTTCTTCGCTGGCGGCGCTGAAGATCGGCTTGAAGCCCTTGTGGACCTCCGTGGAAATGTATGCCAGCGCCTGCAGCAGATACGTGCGTCCCAGTGCGCCTTTCAATCCCAATGCCGGCGCCTGCGTCGCGATCCAGTCGAGCACGGCGATGTTCTCCGTCACGATGTCGCCGCTGTCCAGGACCAGGGCCGGCACGTATCCCTTGGGATTGATGGCGAGGAAGTCCGCGCCGGTTTCGGTGAGCTTGCTCCTGAGGTCGACGCGCTCCAGTTCGAAATCGAGACCGCCTTCCAGCAGCGCGATGTGGTCCGCGAGACTGCAGGCACCGGGTGAGTAATAGAGTTTCATCTGCTTTCTCCTGTGGATGACATTGCCTCCGCCCGTCGCCTCGTCGTGTAGCTGGCCGGCATTGGCAGGGACACTGCGCCGGCGTGAGCCGTCCCGCGCACGAACGGATGGAAAGTGCGCGCCTCAGTCACAGCCTCCTCGACGAGCTGCCATCCGTCATCTTCGTTGCGACGGGCGGAGGGCAAACTACTCAACGGGCAATACGGGATCGACACCTTGCTTCTTCACCAGCACCACCACGATCTTCGCGGGTTCGGTCGCGCTGGCATTCCGGCCGACGAGGTGAATGTCGTCCGGGCCTTCGTAGAACACCTGGCCGCGAGTCAGCGTCACTGCCTGGTCACCTTTCAGCTGCATGACGATGGAACCTTGCAGCACGTACACGAAGGCGTGGGCATCGTGGCGGTGAATGGGGTCTTCGGCGCCCGGCGGAAAGTCCACGGTGATGACCATGGCTTCCCTGCCCGGGATGTCGTCGAGCTGTTTGTGCATGAGCGGCGTCACGACGGGGTGATCCGCGGCATGAGCGATTCCGAACATGAATGCGAAGAGCAATGCTTTTTTCATGGGGCACCTAGTCCGCTTTCCAGAATGAAGTGGGATCCCGCCAGCTGATGGCGGCGACGATCTCGCCGTCGAGATCGATTTCGAACTCGTCCATGGTGGGCTCGTCGAGCAACTCCAGGTTCACGGGGCCGTCCGCGATCGAACGGATCTCGCGCGCCCAGTGCTGGCTGCAGGCGAACCAGGCCGGATATGTGTCATCGTTGTCCATCGTGGGCTCGAGCGTGACGATCACGCTCAGGAGCTGCACGCCCCTGATGGCCCAGAGCCGGCGAATTTCGGGATGAGTGTCGTACCACTGCGCCAGCGCCTCGGCTTCGGCGCTGACGTGGCACGGCGCGTTGATGCGGGGATCGAGGCTGAGTTTCATGGGCTTCACTCCGCGAACGGCGCCGCAAACAACAGGTCCACCGTCGAAGGCGCCCGGTAGCCGGCAACGAATCGCTCGCCGAAGTCGCGCGCGAAGTTGTCGTAGGTGGTCGCCGGGCGGGATTCGCAGAGCCGGCACACGGCGCGCGAGAATTGCTGCTTCATCTGCAGGCGCGGAAACGCAGCGACGATCGCGCCGATCCGCTCCCGGCTCAGCGACTCGTATCCGAAGCCGCCCCAATCCAGGCCGATGCCCAGCGTGCACAACCTAACTTCGGACTCCTTGTGTAGAGCGATGGACGGCGTCGAATTGAGCGCGGCACCGTCCCAGACGAGCTGCGCCCGACGGGCGTCGAATCCCGCGCGCTGCGCGAAGTCACGCGCGGCATTGGCGGTCTCCACTTCGAATCGCAGCGGGCCTTCGAATTCCGGCGACAGGCCAAGGTCATGCAGCAGCGTCGCCACCGCCAGCACCTCGGCGTCGTGCTCGACGCGATTCGACTGGGCGAGGCATTCGGCGAACAGCCATGACCGCATCACGTGGTTGAACAGGTAGGGTTCGGAATGTGCGCGCGCGTACTCGATGGCAAGCGAGATCACGGGCGAATCCGGTACCCAGACGCCCGCCAGCGGACGTGTTGCGTGGGGGGGCGCGAATTGCGCCGGTGGCGGGCTCGACCAGGATGCGGTCATGGCGTTCATGGGATGTTTCTCTTTGTGATTACTTCAGCGGGGCGCCGAACCAGGTTTCGAAACGTGTGCTGCCCAGCCGTGCCGGGGTGAGCGGCACCAGTGATTCATCGCTGAGCTCGGTGCCGAAATAGCGGGCGTGGCTGTCGCCCGTGACTCGTCGCGTGTCGCTCCGGGTACGGAGCACCCGGCGCACCAGTTCATCGAGACGGAATTTCTCGAGGCCGGCGACTTCGGCCGTGCCGTTGAGCGGCGTGCCCATGGCGACATCGGCGAGGGTCGCCACCACCTCGTCCGACGCGATGGGCTGCACGAAGGCGGTGGGCAATCGTACGGTGTTTCCCTCGGTGGCCGAGTCCGCGATGCGCCCCACGAACTCGAAGAACTGCGTGGAACGCAGGATCGAATACGGAATGCCGGATGCCTTGATCAGGTTCTCCTGCGCCACCTTGGCGCGCAGATAGCCGCTGTGCGGCAGGCGATCGGCGCCGACGATCGACAGCGCGACGTGATGGCGCACTCCCGTCGCCGCCTCGGTGGCGAGAAGATTGCCGGTCGAGGCCTGGAAGAACTCGAGTACCGCCGAGTCCTCGAACGAAGGCGAATTCGATGCATCGACAACCACCTGCGCGCCAGCGAGCGCCGCTGACAATCCTTCGCCGGTCAGCGTATTGACGCCCGAGCCCGGGGAGGCGGCCAGAACTTCCTGGCCGCGCTCGCGCAATAGTTTGACGAGCTTGGAACCGATGAGGCCGGTGCCGCCAATGACCACGATCTTCATGAGTTGTCTCCTGTGCGTTCGGGGTTGGTCCTGCTCCTGCGCCACGCGGCCGGGCTTTCGCCGACGACCTTGCGGAACAGACGCGAGAGGTGCGCCTGGTCGGCGAGGCCACACTCGCCGGCGATGTCGCACAGCGGCATGTCCGTCGAGAGCATGAGCTGTTGCGCGCGCTCGATCCGTCGGCGGATCAGGAATTCGTGCGGCGGCGCGCCAACACTGTTGCGGAAGGCCACGCTGAAATGGAATTCACTGAGATCCACGAGAGCTGCCAGTTCGCGGTTCCTCAGTGGCATCGCGAGGTTGGCTTCCATGTGATCCAGCACACGGCGGCGCTTCCAGGCGATCAGCGCGGTACCGCTGGCGGCTGCAATGACTTGAGCATCCATCGAGTTCCTCCCTGGGTTGAGCCATGCAGGCTCTACGTTGGGAGGAATTGAACGCCCGCCAGATCGCAGCTTGTTTGCAGGTCCGCGGCCTGAAATGACGCTTGTGACATCGGCGAAACGTCTGCACCGGCGCATGACCCTTCTGTGTCAGTTGTCATGTTGATGCAGACCCTGCGGCAGACGGCGTATGCTTCGCCGGCTTTCGTGCCGGCGCGGGCTCGCAAGAGACACCCGCCGCAGTGCTTGCCTCCCGCTTTCAAAGAAGGACTTGCCGTGGGTTGGTGGAACTTTCGACGCGCCGGCGTACGACGCGACCAGCAGCAGCGGTACGCGCGCGCCGTGGAAGCCAGTGACGATGGTTTCTGGGACTGGATCGTCGCCGACGACACTATCTACACCTCGCCTCGACTGCTCGAGATCTACGGCCTTCCGCCGGACACGACATTTGCCGGCCGTGATGATCTTCTCGCGCGCCTGCCATTCCATGCCGAGGATCGACCCCGGTTGAAGCGGGCGATCGCCGAGCACTTTGCCGGCAGGACAGAACGCTATCTGGTCGAAGCCCGCTTCATCCGCGACGATGGCGAAATCCGCTGGGCCCAGCTTGCCGGCAAGGCGGCGCGCGACCGTTCCGGTGCTGTCACGCATTGGACCGGCGCGGTGCGGGATGTCACCGAGCGCAAGCGCGCCGAAGAGGCGTTGCGCGAATCCCAGGAGCGCTACGAGCTGGCGATGGCGGCGAGCGAATCGGGATACTGGGACTGGCACGTCCCCAGCAACCAGTATTTCCTCTCACCAAAAGCCTATGAGATGGGCGGCTACGATCCGGAGACCTGGACCAACCGGGACGACTTCCGCGCGAGCATCAAGATGCACCCGGAAGACTTCGCGACCTGGGAGGCTGCGCGAAAAGAGCTGTTCGCTGGCACCGGTGAGCGACTTGCCATGGAAGTCCGCTACCTCGTTCGCGGCGAGATCCGCTGGCACAGCCTGCAGGGCATCTGCAAGCGCGACGGCAGCGGACAGGTGATCCGCTGGACCGGCTCCACCACCGACATCACCGAGCGCAAGCGGGCCGAGGAGGAATTGAAGACGCTGGAGCGCAAGCTGCGCCAGGCGCAACGCCTCGAGGCGATGGGCACGCTCGCCGGCGGAATCGCGCACGACTTCAACAACATCCTCGGCGCGATTCTCGGCTACGGCGAGATGGCGCAGCGCGGCGCGCCGGCGGGCAGCCGGCTGGCGCGCGACCTCGACAGCATCATCGTCGCCGGCGAACGCGGGCGTGCGCTCGTCGACCGCGTACTCGCCTTCAGCCGCAGCGCAGTCGGCGAACGCGTGCCCGTGCACGTCGAAGGCGTGGTTCGCGAAGTACTCGACCAGGTGACGGCGAAGTTGCCTGCGGGCATCACGGCGAGCGCGAACCTGTGCGCCGGGCGTGCCGCGGTACTCGGCGATGCGACCCAGGTGCACCAGGTCGTGGCCAATCTTGCCACCAATGCCATCCAGGCGATGCCCACGGGCGGGACTCTGCGCATCGAGCTCGATGTCCAGAAAGTCGAAACCCCGCGCGCCGCGACCATCGGTGCGGTGGGCTTCGGAGTCCATATCGTGCTCAAGGTGGCCGATACCGGTGCAGGAATTGCCCCGGGCATCGTCGATCGGATTTTCGACCCGTTCTTCACCACGAAGGAAGTCGGGACGGGAACCGGCCTCGGACTTTCGTTGGTACACGGCATCGTCACCCAGCTCGGCGGCGCCATTGACGTTGCAAGCAGTCCCGGCAACGGCAGCACCTTCACTGTCTACCTGCCCCGCTACGGAGATGCCGCCGCTGCGGTCGGCGCAGAGGAATCCACCCTGCCGCTCGGCGCCGGCCAGCAGATCCTGATCATCGACGACGAGGAGCCGCTGGTGCATCTTGCGACGCGCATGCTCGAGGAGCTCGGGTATGCACCGGTCGGATTCACCTCGAGCAGTGCCGCGCTCGCGGCCTTCCGCGACGATCCGCAGCGCTTCGACGCGCTGATCACCGATGAGCGCATGCCCGAAATGTCCGGGTCCACGCTGATCCGCGCAGTGCGCGGCATGCGCGACTCGTTGCCGATCGTGCTGATGAGCGGATATCTGGGCGCGACGGAAGCCGACGCGGACGAGGTCCTGCAGAAGCCGCTGTCGAGGCGCGACTTCGCGACCAGCCTCGCGAAGGTTCTGAAACCCGATTCGAACAGCCGCCGCGCCGTTCCACACACCGGTGAACGTCGCACCCAGGGTCCACGATGAGAATCTTTGTCGCGGGCGCAACCGGCGTGATCGGTACGCGCCTGATCCCCTTGATGCTGGCGGATGGGCACGCCGTCGCGGCGATGACCCGGACTCCGGGAAAGCTCGCCGGATTGGAGGCGACGGGTGTCACTCCAGTCCTGTGCGATCTCTTCGACCAGAAGGCACTGGTTTCGGCGATCAAGGACTTCGCGCCCACTGTCGTCGTTCATCAGGTGACCGACCTGCCGGATCAGATCGAACACCTCGCAGAATTCCTCCCGCGCAACAACCGTGTCAGGAGCGAGGGCACGCGCAACCTGCTCGAGGCCGCGCGG
>DASTRL010000271.1:0-29412 GCA_035761265.1 Steroidobacteraceae bacterium | reverse complement strand
GGCTGCTTGATGTTGCTGCCGTTGACGAAATGCTTGCCGGAGATGGGAAGGGGCGTGTTGCGGCCCGGCAGTGCTTCATCCTGCGCGGGAATCGTCGTCTTCTTGGCGAAAAGAGCCATGGCGGACTCCTTGGAATCGGTCGGATGGAGCGGGAGTGTGGGGTCTTGCATGGCGCTTCTCAACTTATACTGCGGCACTGTTGCAGACCCGCCGAGCCAGGGATTTATTGCGTTGACAGAATCCGCCAGCACGCCCCGCCTGCGCGCCACCTTCGCCATTTACCTGGCACTCGTCGCGGCTGCGACAGTCGTCGGCCCGGACGCAGTGTCGCCGGCCTGGTACTACGTATCGGGGGTCCTCGGCTTCCTGTGCGTGGCGCTCGCCTGCCTCGGCCGGATCTGGTCGTCGGTCTTCATCGCCGGGCACAAGGACGTGGACCTCGTCACGACGGGACCGTACGCGCGCTGCCGCCATCCGCTGTACGCGTGTTCCATCCTCGGCGCCGTCGGACTCGGACTGACTTCGCGCTCCATGTTGCTGTGCGCGATCGTGGTGGTCTTCATCTCCGCGCTGGTGATCTATGCCGCCGCCTGCGAGGAACAGTTCCTCGCCGACGCATTTCCGGACGCATTCCGGGAATACCTCGCGGCGACGCCGAACAAGTGGCTGCCGGGCCGGCGCAAGACGGCACTTCCCGAACACCTCGACGTTCACCCGGCGGTGTTCTGGAAATCCTTCCTCGACGCAGGTTCCTTTTTCGCGCTCTACCTTCTCGTCGCGTTCGCCGCGGAGTACCGTCTCTCCCCGGGTTGACAAGGAGAGGCGTCATCGTCACTCGCCGGCGCGCCGCCAGCCGCGGCTCAAACTACTTCTTCGTGCCCTTGAGACAGCGGTATTCACGGATCACGCGCCACTTCGCGCAATCGGCCGGCGTGCCATCTAGGCACTGGCGATCCTCGCCCTTGCGCTGGGCGTCGTGATACCCCCAGTCCGCACAGCGCTCGCGCGCCATCGACAGGCCGGCGCGCTCATCGACCTGCGGGTTCTCGAACCGGCGGTATTCATAGGTGAGCCTGGCGACGCCCTCCTCCTCGCTGCTGTCGCCGGGACTCCACATCTTGTAGGTGGTACAGGCCGCCAGGGCGGCGACGAACGCGACCACGAGGATTGAACGAGGCATTCGGGCACCTTTTCTTGATTGGCCGCGAACTGTAGCGCCTTTTATGACAGCCAAGGCGGGCAACCCGTTCTGGCAACTTGCCGGCCGGCGCGCTATATAAATGCCCATGCAGCGACCCGTCTCCTGGCCTGCCGTTCTTACCAGCATCCTGTTCGCTCCCGTCCTGTTCGCCGCCGGACCGGCGTCGGATGCCGTGAGCCCGGGCCAGGCGGCCACGGTCATCGGACCACTGAATCCACTGCTCACCGATGGCGCCGAGTTGCTCGAGGCCGGCCACTACGCGCTCGGCGTGCGCGTGACCTTGCAGGGCCTGGAGCAGCCGAGCACGCCGCGCGACCAGGCCGCTGGCCATTCCAATGTCTGCGCCGGCTTCGCGGCCCTCAAACGCTGGGCCGAGGCGCTGGAACATTGCAATAAGGCGCTGGAGCTCGACCGCAGCAACTGGCGCACCTACAACAACCGCGCCGCGGTGTTCGTCGGGCTCCAGCAGTACGACCTGGCCATGACCGACGTGAACGCGGGGCTCGAGCTCGCCCCGGGCTCCGCCACGCTGCTGAAGAGCCGCGAAGTCGTGATCCAGCATCACGACGCCGCCACGCGCGCGCGCTGGCGCAAGCCTGACAAGGCCTGATGAGCCTGCCTGAACAGGTGCCGGGCGCCGAGCGCTCGCAGTTCGCGCTGCTCGGGACCCGCCGCTTCCTGCCGTTCTTCCTGACGCAATTCTTCGGCGCGTTCAACGAGAACCTGTTTCGCAACGCGCTGGTGGTATCCCTGACCTTCGGCGCCAGCGTCGCGGCGTCGGATGCGGTGATGCTGACCAATCTCTCGCAGGGCCTGTTCATCCTGCCGTTCTTCCTGTTCTCCGCGCTCGCCGGTCAGCTCGCCGACAAGTACGAGAAGAGCCGGCTGATCCGGCAGACGCGGTTGATCGAGGTCGTACTGATGATCTGCGCCGCGGTGGCGCTGTACTTCGGGCACCTGCCCTCGCTGTTCACGCTGATCTTCCTGCTGGGCGTGCTCGCCACCATCTTCGGCCCGCTCAAGTATTCGCTGATGCCTCAGCACCTGCGGCAGAGCGAGCTCGTGGGCGGCAACGCGCTGGTCGACTCCGGCACGTTCCTCGCGATCCTGATCGGCACGATTTCCGGCGGGCTGCTCGCGCCAGCTTCGACGGGCGAAACGGCGGCGATCGGCTCCGGCACGGCGCACATCACCGCCGCCGTGGTCATGGTCGTGATCGCCATCGGCACCTACGTGTGCTCGCGATTCATTCCGCGCGCCGAGGCCACCGATCCCGCACTGAAGGTGAACTTCAACGCGTTCACGGCCACCTGGGATGTGATCCGCTTCGCGGCGCAGACGCGCTCGATATTCCTGTCGTTGCTCGGCATCTCCTGGTTCTGGCTGGTGGGCGCGCTGATGCTGGCGCAGCTGCCGGCCTACTCGAAGGACGTGCTCGGCGGCGACCGCACGGTGTTCACGCTGTTGCTGGCGGCGTTTTCGATCGGCACCGCGCTGGGCTCGCTCGCCTGCGAACGGCTCTCGGGGCACAAGGTGGAGATCGGGCTCGTGCCGCTGGGGTCGATCGGCATGACCGTGTGCCTCATCGACCTGTATTTCGAACATCCGGCGGCGCACGCCGCGGGCGGCGAACTACTGTCCTGGCAGGCCTTCCTCGCCGCGGGCGGCTGGGACGTCGCGCTCGATTGCGCGCTGATCGGCGTATTCGGCGGCCTGTTCATCGTGCCGCTGTATGCGCTGATCCTGTCGCGCAGCGCGGAGAGCCACCGCGCGCGCATCATCGCCTGCAACAACATCCTCAACGCCGGCTTCATGGTGCTGGCCGCGCTCATGGCCATCGGCTGGTTCGCGCTGGGATTTTCCATTCCGCAGCTGTTCATCCTCGCGGGCGTGCTCAACGCGCTGGTGGCCGCGTACATCTACACGCTGGTGCCGGAATTCCTGATGCGCTTCCTCACCTGGGTGCTGGTGAACGTCATGTACCGCATCAAGGTGCGCGGCCTCGAGAACATCCCCGAGTCGGGCCCCGCGCTGCTGGTGAGCAACCACGTGAGCTTCATGGACGCGCTGGTGATCGGCGGCAGCGTACGGCGGCCGGTGCGCTTCGTCATGGACCACAACATCTTCAGGATCCCGGTGCTCGGATTCATCTTCCGCACGGCGCGCGCCATCCCGATCGCGCCGGCGCGCGAGGATCCCGCGGCGCTCGAGCAGGCCTTCGACCGCATCGACGCCGAACTCGCCGCAGGCGAAGTGGTCTGCATCTTTCCCGAGGGCAAGCTCACGCGCGACGGCGAGATGAGCGAGTTCAAGCGCGGCGTGGAGAAGATCCTCGAGCGCCGCCCGGTGCCCGTGGTACCCATGGCGCTGCGCGGCCTGTGGGGCAGCTTCTTCAGCCGCCGCGACGGCAAGGCCGCAATGTCGCAGCTACCCCAACGCTTCTGGTCGCGCATCGAGGTGGTCGCCACCGCCCCCGTGCACGGTGACGCCGCCAGCGTCACCACCCTGCAGAAGATCGTCGCCGGCCTCCGCGCCGACTGGCAGTAATGGGGACATTCCCCGTTTCCTAGCAAATGGGGACAGGCCTGGACACGCAACTGCTGAAAGCCGACCTTTTCGGCACGATCACCCGCGTGGGCGATGTCGTGATCCGCGATACGCGCGCCGCCCGTCCCTGGGCGCGCCAGCTCGCACGTCACCTGCTGCGGCGCGAACATCGCGCCCTGTCACGCCTGGCGCTCGGCAAGGGCACGCCCGGCGTGCCGCACGTGCTGGATCTCGAACCCGCCCGGCTCACGCGCCGGTGGATCGAAGGTGCTCCCATGCATCTCGCGAAACCGCGCGATCCTGCCTACTTCCGCGCCGCCGCGCACCTCGTGCGGCGCCTGCACGCCGCCAAGGTCATCCACAACGATCTCGCCAAGGAAACCAACTGGCTGGTCACCCCCGACGGCCAGCCCGCGCTGGTCGACTTCCAGCTCGCGATGACGCTCGTACGCCGCGGCGCCCTGGCCCGGGCGCTGGCGCACGACGACATCCGCCACCTTCTCAAGCACAAGCGTACCTATCTACCCGAACGCCTGACCGCGCGCGAGCGGCGCATCCTCGCCACGCCTTCGCTCGCCTCCCGGATCTGGATGGCCAGCGGCAAGCAGGCCTATCTGTTCATCACGCGGCGCATCCTGCGCTGGCGCGACCGCGAGGGCGCGGGCGATCGCATGGGCTGAAACCCTCTGAATCCCGACGGACGCCCGTCAAGGTCGACCACGTCACAAAATCCGGTGTCATGCCTAGTGTATTAGGACACATATACAGTACCATCCTCGACACGGGTGCGAGCCCGCCCAAGCCCGAATGCCGAGGACCGATCATGTCGACAGAGCAAGTCCTGGAAGCCAAGGCCCTGACAAAGCGAGCCGGCGGCAAGCAGATACTGAAAGGGTTGAACCTGAGCATGCACCGCGGCGAGGTGGTGGGCCTCCTCGGAAAGAACGGCGCGGGCAAGTCCACGCTGATGGACGTTCTGTTGGGATTTGCCCTGCCGACCCACGGCGAAAGCCGCGTGTTCGGAGACCGCAGCGACTGCATGCGTCCTGCCACCAAATCTCGCGTCGGGTTCGTGCCGCAGTCCGACGAGTTGATGGGCCCGATGACGGCCCGGCAGCACCTGACCCTGACCGCGTCGTTCTACGATCACTGGGATTGGAGCCTCATTCAACGGTTGGCGGCAGACTGGCAAGTACCGCTGGACCTGCGCATCAGTGCCCTGTCGGGCGGCGAGCGCCAGAAGGTCGCCACCTTGATGGCGCTCGGCCACCGGCCGGAGTTGCTGGTCATGGATGAGCCTGCGTCGGGTCTCGATCCGGTCGCGCGTCGGCAATTCATGCGCACGATCCTGGACATCGCCAGCGATTCGACGCGCACGATTCTCTACTCCTCCCACATCGTGGCCGACATCGAGCGCACCGCGAGCCACATCTG
Organism: Steroidobacteraceae bacterium; assembly: GCA_035761265.1. Lineage (GTDB taxonomy): Bacteria > Pseudomonadota > Gammaproteobacteria > Steroidobacterales > Steroidobacteraceae > CADEED01. The sequence goes on along the minus strand of DASTRL010000271.1, from coordinate 24,230 downwards.
GGTCATGCGCGAAGGCGAGATGGTCTGGAAGGGGGAGCTCGACCGATTGAAGGAATCCGTGGTCAGGATCCGGATTCGATCCGATCGGGATCTCGATCCGGCCCTGAAACTGCCGGGCCAGCTGACACTCGCGGTGTCAGGACGCAACGCCACGGCAGTTGTGACTGACTGGAGCGCGGAACGAGCCACGGAGGTGGAACAACTGTCGGGCGCGCCCATCGAGATGGAAGCACTGGGTCTCGAAGAAATATTCCTCGCGGTGCATGCATGAAGTCGATCTGGCAAGTGCTGAAGATCAACTTCTGGATGTTGCCGGCACAACGCGTCATGTTGGTTGTTGGTGTGGCTCTGTCGATCGGGCTTTGCCTCGCGGGCAGTTGGTCCGCACCGCAAGCCCTGATGCTCGCGATGCTGATACCGCTGTTCACCGGCGGCGTGTTCTTGCGGCAACTGTCATCACGGCGCATCGCGCAACTGTGGCCACATGGCCGCGGTCGCCTGCTGGCGGGGACGATCAGCGTGATGATCGTTTGCACCGCGCTGTACATACTTTCCTACTGGCCCGCGGTCGCGAAGACTCCGCCTGCGTTCAAGGCCATCGTGCTGGAAGGTCTGGCGATGCAGTACATCTTGATGTTCGTATTCTGGACCCAGTGCACCATCAGCATGTTTGTCGCGAGCCGCAAGCCAGTGTGGGCGCTGGTGGCCTTCATCGTATGGCTCTCACCCTTTGTCGTCGTGGGCGCCACAGGCCAGCAACCGCAGGCAATGACGAGTCCAATCGGATTCGTCGCGGCAGTGGGCGTGTGGCTGGTGTTTTCGATCTGGTTTCTGAGGTCGCGGCAGATCGCAACGACTGCATGGCGAGTGCGCCAGGAGACTTTCACCGCGGGTTCGGAGCGTGCCGTTGCCGCCAGGACGCCGGTCGAAGCGATGCAACGCTGGCTGCTGAGCTCCGGCACACCGCTCACCCTGGGTTTGCAGTGGGGGCTGGTGATGCTGGTATTGCTGGGTGTGCAGCTGGTCGTGCCGCGTCTGATCGGGGACGCGGGTCCACGCAATTGGGTAACTGGAATGTTGTTCGGCACGCTTTCCCTGGTCGCCGCGGTGATTGGTGCCGTGTCCTGGACTATTGCGAGGCGATCCCGCGGACTGTGGCTCCCTGCGGGGAAGTCGCGACTGGAGCTTTTCAGGTACTGCGAAGGCCTGATGCTGAAGGCACTCCTGGCTGTAGTTCTGCCGATGGGTGCACTGTCGATCGCCCTGTGGCTGGTCCTCGATCTGCGACCATCCTTGTCACCGGGCTATCTGGCAGTGGCCATGCTGGGGCCCGCACTGGCAGCGGGTTGGTTCGGCCTGATGCAAGTCGACCGCAGGATTTCGCTGGACGGCCTGGCGGGATTTCTGTTGATCCTGGGATGGTTCGCGGGTTTGATTCGTCCCATGTTTCGCGGCGAGACTGATCCTGAGTGGAGAGTGGTATTGGCCGTGCTGGCCCTCGTCGTACTGCTGCGTGAAGTCGCATATGCCAGATGGCGCGGTGCGGACTGGCCCAGAACACCGTCCTCCATGTCTTCATGAGGTCGGGCTCGGCATTGTTCACCCTCCATCCGGAATCCGGCATTCCTATCTATCGCCAGTTGATGGATCAGATCCGGCGACTGATTGCGGCTGGCCAGCTGCAAGCCGGATCCGAGCTGCCTTCGGTGCGCGACGTTGCCGTGGAGCACGCGGTGAATCCCATGACGATTTCGAAAGCCTATGCACTGCTGGAGGCTGAAGGCTTGCTGGTGCGCAATCGCGGCAAGCCCATGACAATCGCGACATCGAGGCGTTCGCAACAACCGATGTCACAACGCTTGCGGCAGGTGGAGCCGCTGCTGGTGCAACTGGTGTCCGCTGCCCGGCAGCTGGACATTCCGCGGGAAGATCTCATCGCGCTGCTCGACAAACGTTTGCGACCGCCGGATCGTTGACCGCACTTGACCGCACGGACAGCCCGGGCGCGTTTTCACGCCAGGTCGCGGGCGTACTGGATGAACCCGAAGTGCTTCGCCACCTTGTCGTACAGCGTCCGGCCCGGGGTGTTGGTGGTGTGCGTCAGCCAGTACACGCGCTTGCACCCCGCTTCCTTCGCCAGCTCGCAGACCGCCAGAATCAGCGCCCGGCCGATGCCGTGGCCGCGCTCCTCCGGCGCCGTCAGCAGGTCGTTGAGATAGCACAGCGGCTCGATGCGCGTGGTGCTGCGGTGGAATATGTAGTGGCAGATACCCACCAGCCTGCCGTCGATCTCCGCCACGATGCAGTGCACCGGCTCGTGCGCATCGAAGAATCGCCGCCAGGTAGTTTGAGTGACCTCATCCGGGAGCGCGGTCGGCCCGGTGCGCTCGTAGAAGGCGTTGTATTCGTCCCAGAGCGGCTTCCACGCATCGTAGTCCTCGGGCCTCACCGGACGGACCGTCGGCGTTCTTTTCTTCGTCATTTCCTATTCTTGATCAAAGCAGCGGGTCATGTCTTGCGCACGCGTGCGCCCGTTCGTACCCTTACGCCCTTTTCCGTACCAGACCCCGGAGCTGTCATGGGCATCGCTCATCCTCACAACCTGCGCAACCCCGAGGCTGGCATCCAGCGTCCCTATGGCGTGCGCATCACGCTCCAGCCCGGCGACCCCTTCCGCAAATTGCTGGGCGCGGACTGGAACAAGACGCACTGGTATGGCACGGCCGCCGAACGCGACGCGGCGCTGATCGAGATGTCCCGCAAGCACGAATACTCCCGCCCCGGCGACCGTCCCGCGCTCAAGTTCGACAAGGTCGAGAAGCTGCACGAATCCCGCGGCCTCTGACCAGCCGACCACTCTTCTCTTGAACCACTCAAGGGCGCCCCCGCCTCGGGAGCGTTCTCCATCGTGCGCGTCAGCGCTCAAAAAGTCCGGCCCAGGAACAGGTAGTACGCCGATCCACCCTCGTCGTTCAGCCCCAGCGCGAAATACACCGGGCCCAGGATTGTATCGAGCCCGAGGAACAGGCTGCCATTGGTCTTCGCGCCGCTGAAGGAGATGTCCTGGCGCCGGCTCCAGACGTTGCCCCGCTCCACCGAGGCGCCGAGATAGACGGGCACGTTCAGGAAGCCGGTGCCACCCTCGCCGATCTGCCGGTAGTAGATAGCCCGCAGGATGGCGTAGTTGGGGCCGACCAGGGTCTCCGGCGCGATGCCCGACATGTTCAGGAAACCTCCGAGCGAGAAGAAGGACGTGAACACGTCGACGTCGTTGTCGGTGCGCAAGCCCGCACTGCCCCACAGGATGCCGGTGTTGCGGCCCCAGGAATGCGCATACAGCTGGTCGTACACGACCAGGTCGGCGTCGGTGTTGTCCAGCATTCCCTTGCCCTCTCGCTCCGCCTTCCAGCCGACCGAGAAGGTGCCGCCCTCGCGCGGAAAATTCACGTCGTTGACGCTGTCGTACCGGAACTCGCCGAAGAAGGTGCGCGAGTCGAACTGCTGGTTTCCGAGGACCGGGTCGCCGACGCGCACCTGCGACTCGCCGAAGCGGCGGCCCCAGCCGACCCGCACTTCGCCAAAGTTGCCGAGTTCGCGACCGAAATCGATGCCGTAGTCGGTGCTGCGCACGCGGTACTCGGCCAGCAGGTGCCCGTCCTCGTCGGCCACCGGCAGGGTGCGGATCTCGAATTGCGCATGCGGCGCCGTGAACCAGCGGGAGCGATAACCCGCAGGCAGGTAGACCTCGGTGGCGACACGCGGTGTCTCGCCGACCTGCAGGTCCCAGACCCACTCGCCTCCGTAGCGGGTGATCTCCGCCAGCGTGCCGCGCATCGCGGCATTGAACGAGGAGTTGCCCTCGAAATCGTTCTGCAGCTGCAGGCCGAAGCGCAGGTAGTTGGGACCCCAGGAATTGCGGCGCGTCGAAAACGCCAGCCCGTAGTCCGGATCCGGGCTCAGCGGGTCGCGCGGCACCACGCGGTAGTCGAAGCTTTCGAGATTGCCCTGGCCGTAGAGCTCGTTGACGCGTTCGCCGAGGCGTTCGGGGTCGGCGATCTTGCCAACCTGGTCGCCGAACAAGGCGTGGATGGCGCCCGCGTAGCGCTCCGAGCCGGGCTCCACGCGCAGGAAATCGATGCGCGGGGGAGCGCTGCGATACCCCGCGCGCGCCTCCACGATCCGCTGGAATTCCCCGGCGGGCACGGCGAGCGCCGCCAGGCGCTCGCTGGCGCCGCGCGCGGCCTGCTCGCCGATGCGCATGGCCTTCGCGTGCTCGGTGAAGTCCAGCGAGGAGAAATCCCCGAGCGCCGGGTCGATGGTCACGTCCCGGTCGGTGAGTGTCTTGCGCTGCTCGATGGTGTTGTGCCGGATCAGGATGGCCAGCATCTGGTTCGAGACGGTGGCCACCGAATCGAGCTTGCCACGCTCCAGCAGCGGAAAGCCGCAGTCCACCACGATCAGCACGTCGACGCCCATCTCGCGCGCCACGTCGATGGGCAGGTTCGATGACAGGCCGCCGTCCACCAGCATGCGCCCTTCGGCCTCGACCGGCGCGAACACCCCGGGCGCCGAGAGGCTGGCGCGCATCGCGGTAGTTAGGTCGCCGTGGTCGAACACCACGCGGTCGCCGGTCACGATGTCGGTGGCGACCGCGCGGAACGGGATCGCGAGCCGGTCGAAGTCCTGGATCTGCGCCACCGGCAGCGTCAGGCCGCGCAGGATCTGCGCCAGCTTCTGGCCCTGCACCAGGCCACGCGGCAGGCGGAATCGCTTGCCCTTGAGTCCCACCGGGAATTTCACCAGGAAATTCTGGTCCTCGAGCTTGCGGCGGAAGTTCAGGTCCTTGCGTGCCGGCCGGTCGCGGAAGGCATCCTGCCAGTCCACCGAGGTCATGACGCGCTCGATGTCGGCGGCCGAGAGGCCCGACGCGTACAGTCCTCCGACCACGGCCCCCATGCTGGTGCCCGCGATCGCGTCCACCGGCACGTGCAGCTCTTCGAGCACCTTCAGCACGCCGATGTGCGCCGCGCCGCGCGCGCCACCGCCCGACAGCACGAGACCGATCCGGGGACGTGCGGCATCGCCCTGGCGCGTGGCTTCCTGCGCTGGCGCGGGCGTAGCCGTGAACAGGGCCAAGTGGAGGAAAATGACAGCTAACCAGGCTGCTTTTCCCGCTTTCTTGTTCGCTACCACCGTGGCTAGGATAGTCGTTCGCAGTGATAATCGGCCACCCAATCATGCGCATCACACTCACATGGGTGGCCCTGCTGCCGCTGGTCGCCAATGCCGACGTCACCGGCTCGCAGCCCGCACCCGCCAACGGCCCGACTCCGCCGCAGGAGGAGGTGATCGTGACGGCCACGCGTGAACCGCGCGATGCGCTGACCACTCCGGCGAGCGTGTCGCGACTCGACGGCGAAGATCTGGCCGATCTCGGCGCCAAACACCAGGCCGACGCGCTCAACCAGGCCGCGGGTGTCTACGTCCAGCGCGGCAGCGGCTCGGAAAGCCTCACCGCCATCCGCTCGCCGGTGTTGTCAGGCGCGGGCGCCTGCGGCGCCTTCCTCATCGCCGAGGACAACATTCCCATCCGCCCGGTGGGCTTCTGCAACCTGAACGAGATGTTCGAGCTCAACTACGAGCAGGCGGGCGCCATCGAAGTGCTGCGCGGCCCGGGCTCGGCGATGTACGGCGCCAGCGCCGTGCATGGCATCGTCAACGTGCTCACGCCGCGGGTCGCCGACCTGCCCGGATTTTCCGCCGGCGTCGAAGGCGGCTCGGATTCCTTCAGGCGCGTGAGGCTCGGCTTCGGCCATGAGCTCGGCGCCTGGGGCATCGGCGCCTATGGCCTCGGCACCGATGCGCCCGGCTGGCGCGACTCCTCGGGCGTCAAGGAAGCCAAGCTCAATCTGCTGGCCGACGGCCAGGTGGCCGGCGGCACGCTGCGGCTGCGCGCCGCAGGCTCGGTGCTCAACCAGGAGACCGCGGGCTTCATCCAGGGGTACGACAGCTATCGCGACGAATCCATCGCGCGCAGCAATCCGAATCCCGAGGCCTTCCGCGACGCCTCCAGCGCACGCGTGTCCGCGCACTTCGAGCGCGAGAACTGCTTCGGTCTCGATTGCCGCTTCGAGCTCGCCGGCATCTACCGCCGCTCGCGCATGGATTTCATCCAGCACTTCCTGATCGGCAAGCCGCTCGAGCACAACGCCCAGACCAGCTACATGGTGAGCAGCACGCTCGCCATGAAGTTCTTCGCCAACGCGCTCGAGGCGCGTCTGTCCGTGGACGCCGAAACCGCGGATTCCGAGCTCACCGAGTTCCAGGCCGGCCCGGCGACCGACGGCTCGCCGGCGGCCAATGCCATCCGCCCCGCCGGATTCCACTACGACTATGGCGTCGCTTCGGACACGCTGGGTGCGACGCTCTCGCTCGACTGGCGCTTCGCGAATCACTGGTCGCTGGCGGCGGCACTTCGCACCGACCGTACGCGATACGACTATGTGAACCATCTCATCGACGGCAACACGGATCAGAACGGCGTGCCCTGTCCCGGCGGATGCCTGTACTCGCGCCCCGCCGACCGCAGCGACCGGTTCGACAACGTCGCGCCGCGCGTCACCTTGTCGTGGCAACCGGGCGAGCGCTCGATGCTGTACGTGTCCGGCGCCAGCGGATTCCGTCCGCCGGAGATGACCGAGATGTACCGCCTGCAGCGCCAGCAGACAGTGGCGGATCTCGACAGCGAAGAGCTCGAATCCCTCGAAGCGGGATGGAAATTCCGCAACGAATTCCTGACTCTCGGCACGGCCGTGTTCGCCATGCGCAAGGACCACGTGATCCTGCGCGAGTCCAACGGATTCAACGTGAGCGATGGCCGCACGACGCATCGCGGGCTCGAGTACGAGGCGCGGTTGAAATTGGGCCCGATGCTGGCGCTGCGCGCCGCCGGCACGTTTGCGCGCCATGAGTACGACTTCTCGCGCGCGGTGGAAGGCGGCGAGAACATCATCAAGGGCAATGACGTCGACACCGCGCCGCGGCAGATGCACAACCTCGGCATCGACGCGCGATTCAACGAAGCACTGAGCGCCGCCCTCGACGTGAATTTCCTCGACCGGTATTTTCTCGACGCGGCCAACACCGCCACCTATCCCGGCCACACCGTGGCGGACCTGCGCCTCGACTGGCGCGCGCGCGACGGGTTGCGCGCCAGCCTGCGCATCGACAATGTCCTCGACACCGCGTACGCCGACCGCGCCGACTTCGCCTTCGGCAACTACCGCTATTTCCCGGCGCGCGGCCGCGCGCTGTTCCTGTCGGTCGATTTCGCCACACCCTGAATCCCTGGAAGAGGTAAACGCTTGGCTTGGGCTCTCTACATCGCCTCCGGACTGCTGTCGCTGGGACTCATCGTCCATTGCATCAAGACCGGCAGGAACACCATCTGGGTATACGTGCTCGTGATCCTGATCACCTTCCCGTTCATCGGCTCGCTGGTCTACCTCGGCGCGGAAGTGCTGCCGGAGTTGCTGCGCTCACGCGGCAGTCGCCGCGCCATGCGCGGGCTGCGCAGCACGCTCGACCCCGAAGGCGAGCTGCGCCGCGCGGAGAACCGCATGAAGGTGAGCGGTACCGTGGCATCGCGCCAGGAATACGCCGATGAATTGCTGCGGCTGGGACGCGCGGCCGAGGCCGTGACTATCTATCGGAATTGTCTGACAGGAGTCTTCGCCGACGATCCCAAGCTGCTGCTCGGATACGCACGGGCGCAGTTCGCGGCCGAGGACCCGGCCGGCGCACGCGCGACGCTCGACGACCTCATCGCGAAGAATCCGGATTTCAAATCGCCGGATGGCCACCTGCTGTATGCGCGTGCCCTGGAAGCCGAGGGGAACCCGGAAAAGGCCTTGTCCGAGTACGCGACCCTGGCGGAGTACTACCCCGGCGCGGAGGCCGGCGTGCGCTATGCGAAGCTGCTGAAGCGGGTGGGACAGGGCTCATTGGCCCGGCAGACGCTGCAGGGACTGCTGGAGCGGGCCAGGTACGCTCCGGCCCACTACCGCAAGGCCCAGCGGGAATGGCTCGACCAGGCCGCGAGCGAGTTGAGGAACTGACTACTTACGGCGATTGATGGAACGGAAAGAAACGCCTTCCATCATGGCCTTGTAACGCACCGCACCCGGCGAACGACCCAGCTTCTGCGCCGCGACGCGCGCCGACACCTTCGACTTCGCGAACTGCCGCAGTTTCTTCATGTCGCTCGCCGACCATTCGCGCATGTGCCGGGCGCCTTTCTTCGTGGCCATCAGTGCAGTCCTCTTCAGCGTGGTGGTTTCGAGGCGCTAGTCTAACAACAATCCCCCGGTAGGGAGTCAATCGTCGCCGGATGCCGACATGCTAGGCGGGCCATCGCCTATCAAGCTCAGGCGAGCTTGATAGAGCGCGGATCGAAGTTAGGAGCGGGAAACCTCAGGGGCATCTGCTCGAACTCGTAAATAAGGAGCTGCGACACCGCGAAATCGCGGAACCACTTGCGGTTGGCCGGAACTATGTACCAGGGTGCGTGGTCGGTCGTGCACCTGGCAAACATCGCCTCGAAGGCGCGCGTGTAGGCGGCCCACTGCTGCCGCTTCTCCAGATCGCCGGTGTCGAATTTCCAGTTCTTGCGCCTGTCGGTGAGGCGGTCCTGGAAACGCGCGAGTTGTTCGTCCTTGCTGATGTGCAGGAAAATTTTTACAACGCGGGTGCCGGAGGCGTCTAACAGGCGCTCGAAATCGTTGATCTGTTCGTAACGCCTGCTCCAGACGTCCTCGGGAACCAGGTCGTTGACCCGCACGATGAGCACGTCCTCGTAGTGCGAACGGTTGAATACGGCCACCTCGCCGCGCGGCGGCGCGTGCCGGTGGATGCGCCACAGGAAATCGTGGCGCAATTCCTCGGCGCTCGGCCCCTTGAACGCGGTCACAGTGCACCCCTGCGGGTTGAATGCACCGAAAACGCGGCGGATGGTGCTGTCCTTGCCACCGCCATCGATGGCCTGCAACGCGATCAGCATCGCGAAGCGGCCGTCGGCATACATCTTGTATTGCAGCTCCTCGAGCCGCGCGAGGTTTTCGGCGGTGGCCGCGGCGGCCTTGTCCTTGTCCCAGCCGAAATAACGGTCGGCGTCGGGGTCCGGCAGTTTCGGACGCGCACCGGGCCTGACCCGCAGCTTGTCGGGAATGTCGCGTCGCGGCACGGGTCGCTGGCTCATCGGGGCACCTGCTGGGTGATGCAATGGATGTTGCCGCCGCCTAACAGGATTTCGCGCGCCTGCACGCCGACGACCTTGCGGCCGGGGAATGCGCGCTTGAGCCTGGCGGCCGCGGCCTTGTCGGTGCGCGGATCGAGCAGCGGCATGATGATGCCGCCGTTGGCAATGTAGAAGTTCACGTAGCTCGCGGCGAGCCGCAGGCCGGCGCTGCGGCCGCGCACGGTGTCGCGGGCCTGCACGCCGGCGGCCTCCTCGGCCGTGTAGCGCAGGGGTCCGGGCATGGGCAGTTTCACGATGCTGATGCGCCGGCCCCGCACATCGCGTGCGGCCGCGAGCCTTTCGAAGGCATCGCGAGACACGGCGTACTGCGGATCCCGGCGATTGTCCGTCCAGGTCAGCGCCACCGTGCCCGGCTTCACGAAGCAGGCGAGATTGTCGACGTGACCGCCGGTCTCGTCGTCGATGACGCCTTGGCCCAGCCACAGGACCGTGCGCACACCGAGGTAGGCCATCAGGTGCCGTTCGACCTGCTCGCGGGACATGCCGGGATTGCGATTCGGATTCAGCAGCACCTGCTCGGTGACCAGTGCCGTACCCTCGCCGTCCACGTGGATGGCGCCGCCTTCGTTGACGAGGGGTGCGCGGTACCGATCACAGCCCTCGATCTCGAGCACCTTGCGGGCAACCAGGTCATCCTGGTCCCACGGAAAGTAGAGACCGCCCTGCAGGCCGCCCCAGGCATTGAAGCGCCAATCGACGCCGCGACGCTCGCCCTTCTCGTTGGAGATGAAGGTGGGGCCAACGTCCCGCATCCAGGCGTCGTCGTGCGAGATCTCCACGAGGCGGATGTGCGCGGGCAACTGCGCGCGTGCGAACTCGAACTGCGCGCCCGAGACGCCCATGGTCACAGGTTCGAAGCGCGCGATGGCCGTCGCCACGTCGACGAAGGCCTGCTGCGCCGGCAACGCGCCCAGCCGCCAGTTGTCGGGCCGTTCCGGCCAGAGCATCCAGCAGCCGGCGTGCGGCGCGAACTCGGCCGGCATCGAGAAGCCGTCGTGAGCGGGGGTGCTGGAATGCGTGGCCATCGGCCGAATTGTAGCGATCCGAAAGGGGCAAGACGCTGTGTTAGCATCGCGGCCCTTTCGTACCTCACGAGAAAGCACGCACGATGTCCACGCCTGCAAGCCCCAAGCCGGTACCGCCCCAGGGCGGCGCGAAGATCTCCATCGAGAACGGCAAGCTCAAAGTTCCCGACCAGCCGGTCATTCCCTTCATCGAGGGCGACGGCACCGGCCGCGACATCTGGCGCGCCAGCGTGCGCGTCATGGACGCGGCGGTCCAGAAGGCTTACGGCGGCAAACGCAGGATCCAGTGGATGGAAATCTATGCGGGCGAGAAGGCCTTCAATGCCTTCAAGAACTGGCTGCCCGACGAGACCGTGGAAGCCTGCCGCGAGTACCTGGTGTCCATCAAGGGGCCGCTGACGACGCCGGTGGGTGGCGGCATCCGCTCGCTGAACGTGGCGCTGCGCCAGTTGTTAGACCTGTACGTGTGCCTGCGCCCGGTGCGCTGGTTCAAGGGCGTGCCCTCGCCCGTCAAGGCGCCCGAGAAGGTGGACATGGTGATCTTCCGCGAGAACACCGAGGACATCTACGCCGGCATCGAATTCGAGCACGGCTCCGAGGACAACAGGAAGTTCAAGGAGTTGTTCAAGCAGGCATTCCCGAAGGCCTACGCCAAGATCCGCTTCCCGGAGACCTCGGGCATCGGCTTCAAACCGGTGTCGCAGGAAGGCACGGAGCGGCTGTTCAAGGCGGCCCTGGAATACGCGGTGGCGAACAAGCGGCGCAACGTCACCATCGTGCACAAGGGCAACATCCAGAAGTTCACCGAGGGCGCGTTCCGCAACTGGGCGTATGCGCTCGCGGAGTCGCCCGCGTTCGCGGACAAGTTCTACACCTGGGAGCAGTGGGGCCGCACCAAGGCGGCATCCGGCGAGAAGGCCGCGAACGAGGAACAGGCGGCGGCGCTCAAGGCCGGCCGCATCCTGGTGAAGGACGCCATCGCCGACATCGCGCTGCAGCAGGTTCTGACGCGCCCGGATGAGTTCGACGTCATCGCCACGACGAATCTCAATGGCGACTATCTGTCCGACGCGCTGGCCGCGCAGGTGGGCGGCATCGGCATCGCACCGGGCGCCAACATCAACTACGTCACCGGCCACGCGGTGTTCGAAGCCACGCACGGCACCGCGCCCAAGTACGCCGACCTCGACCAGGTGAATCCCGGCTCGGTGATCCTGTCGGGCGAGATGATGCTGCGCTACATGGGCTGGACCGAGGCCGCCGACGCCATCATCTCGGCCATGGACAGGACCATCGGCCAGAAAGTCGTGACCTACGATTTCGCGCGCTTGATGGAAGGCGCGACCAAGGTGAAGTGCTCCGAATTCGGCGACGCACTGATCCGGAACATGTGAGGTTGAGCGGTGCCGGGGAAGGAATCCCGTGAAAGCGGTGCCGGGGAAGGAATCTCGTGAAATCTCGAGGCTTCACTCGGACCGGCAATATCGCCGAATCGCGTATCTGAGCGTCGCCTCATTCCGGCCGAGAACTCGCGCCACGGCCGCGAGTGAGGCGATGCCGCGCGACACGGCCTGTTGCGCGATCCAGGCGCGGACGCGGGTCGCGTAGGGATCGTGAAGTTTCGATTCGAGCCGCGCCATCGAAACGGCGAATCGCCGGCAGCCCTCTTCGATCAGGTCCTGCAGCGTCTGGCGCACCGTGCGAGTTCCCGTCTGCTCGAGCACGCGCGCCAGGAACTCATCGCTGCCGATCACCAGCTCGCCACCGCCATTGCTCGCCATGGCGGCAAGCCAGGGCTCGTCGTCGCGCGGCGCGTCCAGGAACTGCCGGTATGCGGCGATCGCCTTCGAATGTTCCGCCGAAAACATTTGCAGTCCGAAATCCACGGTGAGCCATGCTTCGGACCGTAGCCCGACGTACGCGTGATGGCTGCTCCACGGGTAGTCATCCACGCGCGCGGCCATCCTGGCTTCGACCGGATTCCGGTGAATGTAGCGAATGAGTTGCAGCAGGTAGGAGTCGCAATCGACCAGCGTGGCGTGATAGCGCCGCTCGAAGAAGTGGCCGGTCGTGGCCAGCTTCGCTTGCATCGCGCGCGCGAATTCGGCGGCGATGTTCCGCATGGGATTGCCGATCGGCTCCGTGCCCGCCTGCAGCAGCAGATGGATGTGGTTGGTCATCCAGCAGTAGGCATGCACCCGCGCGCCGAAGCGCTCGATGGCGCGCGCCACGATGGTGTTGAGGAGCCGTTGATCCCCGTCTTCGACGAAAATCGCGCGCCGGTGATTGCCCCGCAGGGTGACGTGATAGAACCCACCGGGCAGATGTATTCGCGGCCGACGTGGCATCCGTGCCTCCTCGTCGACATTGTCGACGTGCGGAGGCTCGGGTGGTTGGCGTCAATCCTGCGGAAAGCTGCAGATTTCCCGGCTTTCCTTCCCCGGCACCGCTAGTCATTCGCCGCCAGGAAGGTCTCGAGCTTCGTGAGCAGCGTCTGCCGCCATTCGAAGCGCGACAACGAGTGGTTGCCGTCCTTGATGATCACGAGCTCGTGCTTCTTCTTCGCGGCGGCGAGCGCGCGCGCCATGCGCTTGCTGTGTTCGACCAGCACCTGCACATCGTCGTCGCCGTGCACCAGCAGCACGGGCACCTTGATCTTCTCGGCATTGCGCAGCGGCGAGCCGGCCTTGAGCTCGTCGGTATCGGTGCCGAGGACGCGCTCCATGATCTTGCGCCCGCCGTAGAAGCGGCTGTCCTCGCGCGCCAGCGACTTGAGATCCGCAACGCCCGCGATGCTCACCGAGCAGCGGTACAGGTCCGGTTCACGCACCGCGCTCATCAACGCCGCGTACCCGCCGTAGCTCCAGCCGACGATGCAGGTGTGCGCCGGATCCGCGATGCCTTCGGCGATCGCCCAGCGCGTCGCCGCCGAGATGTCGTCGACCATCACCGTGCCCCAGTTCTGCAGGCCCTGCTCGTACCAGTCCCACCCGTAGCCGGTCGAGCCCCGGAAGTTCACCTGCAACACCGCGTATCCGCGGCTCGCGAAGAACTGCACCATCTCGTCGAAGCCCCAGTGATCGCGCACGTGCGGCCCGCCGTGCGGATACACGATCATCGGCACCTTCTTGCCGCTGGAGCCGGGCGGCAGCGTGAGATAGCCCGGCAGCGTGACGCCATCCGGCCCCTTGATCTTCACCGCCTTCATCGGCGCCAGCGGCTCCTTCGCCAGCGCCGGGTTGGCGCTGCCGACGCGCCGCAGCTTCTTCTCGTCGAGATCGAGGATGTGGAAATCGGTGGGGCGTACGTCGGTCGAGGAGGCGATCAGCAGCTTGCGGCCGTCGCGCGAGGAATCGATGACGCGATTGACGGCGTTCGGCAGCACCGCGTCGATGCCGTCCAGGATGGACTTCGCCTCGCCGTCGAACACCATGCGCCTGGGCAGGTCGCGCTCGTACGTGAAGCCGACGACGCGGTGATCGCTGGGCCAGTAGATAGCCCCGCCGACGTCGACCTCGGGATCGGCGAACAGCAGCTGCCGGTCGGTCCGCTCGGACAGGTCCATCTCGAAGATGGCGTTGCGCCCGTTGTGATTGCGCGAGACCAGCAGCGTGTCGGGGGTCGCGCCGAAGCCTTCGACGTCGAAGTCGCCCTGCCCGAGCTCCCATTTCGCGAGCGTGCGCCAGCTGCCATCGGCGCCGTCACGCGTGATGTAGGTGGACTTGTGCTCGTCGTATCCCTCGCCGAACCGCACCACCCCGGCGCGATCCGTGGTCCACTGCAGGATCGGCGCCCGGGAGCGCTGCACGATGCTCGTGAGTCCGCTGTACACGTCGAGCGAATACACGGTGGGAAACACCGAATTCTCGTCGGTGAGCTGGATGAGGACGTGCTTCGGATCGTCGACCTGCCAGTCGGTGATCCGGTCCTGGAACTGGGAAGCGCCGTTGTCGCCGTTCTGGATCAGCACCTTGGGCTTGCCCTTGCCCGTGGTATCGATGGCCACCAGGCGTGTGACCGAATAGGGCTGACCGCTGTAGAACTGCGTGCCGCGCATGCCGCACAGCAGGCGTTCGTTGCCCTTGAAACCGCACCAGGTGATTTCGAACGTATCGACGATCGCCGACATCAGGCCGCGACGTTCGCGCTTGACCAGATCGAGCACCACGAGCACGCGGGTGTCCTGCACGCGCGTGACGAACGCAACCTGGTTGCCGTCGGGCGAAAGCGCGGGCGCGGCGAAATCGGCATCGGCGGCGAAGTCGGCGATGCTGGGTGTCGCCAGGGCAGGCGCGAAACCGCAGATCACCCATGCGACGCAGGCGAGGCCGCATCCTCTGGCAGTCTTCATCGTTCCCTCCCAGGACGACCAACTACTTCAAGTAGTTCGAGACCACCGTCATGTTCTCACGGCAAGCGGTGCCGGGGAAATGGGGACATTCCTGATTTGCTAGCAAACGGGGACGTACCTGCGGCAGGTGCGTCCCCCGTTTGCCCGCGAAGCGGTCAAATCAGGAATGTCCCCATTTCCTGGAAACGAGGAATGTCCCCATTTCCACGCTATGCCAACGCCTGATCGATGTCGGCGACCAGGTCGCCGACGTCCTCGAGCCCGATGGACAGACGTACGGTGCCGGGCCCGATGCCGGACTGCCGCGCCTGCTCGGCAGTGAAATCGCGGCTGCCGACGAGCTGTGGCGGCATGACCAGCGACTCGGTGCTGCCGAGACTCGCCGTCAGCGCGAACAGCTTCAGGCTCTCGCTGAACCGGCGCGCCGCTTCACCGCCGTGCACGAGATCGAAGCTCACGACGGTCCCGGCCTCGCGCATCTGCTTTTTCGCGAGCGCCGCCTGCGGATGCGTCGGCAGCCCCGGGTAGTGCACGCGCGCCACCGCCGGGTGGCCCGCCAGGTGCTCGGCGATGAGCTGCGCGGCGCGCGTCTGCTCGCGGTAGCGCACGAAATATGTCTTCAGGCCGCGCTGGATCAGGAACGCCGCGTGCGGATCGAGCAGCGCGCCCAGCACCGAAAAATCCGGGCGCATGCCTTCGATGATCTCGCCGCGCGCGATCACCGCGCCGCCCATGACGTCGCCCGTGCCGGATGCGTACTTGGTCAGGCTGTGCACGAACACGTCGACGTCGTATTCGCCATGCTGGTGGAAGCCGGCGAAGGTGTTGTCCATGACGGCCAGCGCGCCATGCCGATGCGCCAGTTCCACGATGCGCTCGATGTCGGCGACCTTGGTCACCGGATTGGTCGGGCTCTCGAACATCACCAGCCGCGTGGGCCGTGACGCCAGCACGTTCTCGATGCCGGCCAGGTCCTCGATGGACAGCAACGTGTGCTCGACGCCGAAGCGCGCCAGCAGCCGGCGGATGATGTTGCGCGTCGGGCCGTAGGTCTCGATGAAGCACAGCACGTGATCGCCGGCGCGCGTCAGCGAGAGCAGCGTCTGCGCGATGGCGTTGACGCCCGAGGCGGTGGCCAGGCAATCGTCGCGACCCTGCAGCTGCGCGAGCGTCAGCTCCAGCTGGCGCGTGGTCGGGTTGCTGGCGCGCATGTAGAAGTAGCCCGGCTTCTCGCCGCGCAGCATGCGCAGCGTGTCCGCGATGCTCTCGAACTCGAACTTGACGCTCTGGTAGATGGGCGCGATCACCGGCTGATTGCCAGGCGGCGGCGAAACATCCGGCGGATGATTGACCAGCGTGGGCTTCTTCATGGTTCGAGCGTGAAGCGGTCCGCATCGAGGTGCGCGGGGAATTTGTCGCGCCAGGCGCGCAGCGCATCCGGGTCCAGCGTCACGGTGGTGACTTGCGGCTGGTCGTGCAGCTCCGCGAGCGGCTGGCCGAGGTAGTCGAGCACCACGCTGTCGCCGAGATGCGCGACCCCGTGGCCATCGTCACCGATGCGATTCACGCCCGCGACGTAGGCCAGGTTCTCGACGGCCCGGGCCCGCAGCAGCGTGGTCCAGGCGTGGCGGCGCGCGGCCGGCCAGTTGGCCGCGTAGATGAGCAGCTCGTAGTCGAGCTCGGGGCGCCGGCGGCTCCACACGGGGAAACGCAGGTCGTAGCACACCAGCGGACACAGGCGGATGCCGCGCCACTCGATGATCAGCGCGTGGCTGCCACCTTCGTAGTGACGGTGTTCGCCGCCCATGCGGAACAGATGGCGCTTGTCATACCAGTAGGTGGGCCCGCCTGGCAGCGCCAGCATGAAGCGATTGTAGAAGCGGCCGTCATCCTGGACGGCGACGCTGCCGCCCACCGCCGCATCCAGCGCCTTGGCCTGCTCCAGCAGCCATTCACGCGTCGCACCGGCGGCGGGCTCGGCGTGTTCCTCGGGCTGCATGGTGAAGCCGGTGGTGAACATCTCCGGCAGCACCACCAGATCCGTGGCCCCCGCCAGCGGCGCGAGCACGGTGGCGAAATGCGTCCGGTTCGCCTGCGGGTCCTGCCAGACCAGCGGTTGCTGGACGATGCTCAATCGGAAATTCACGGGTGCGCCTCCTGGGTACGACGCCCGCGAGTGTACGCGGTGATCCGGCGGCCTGCGTCCACCAGCGTCTCATCCCGCTTGGCCACGCACAGACGCACGATGCGCATGCCGCGCGGCGGCTCCCGGTAGAAAGGCGACAGCGGGATCACCGCGACACCCGCTTCGTTGATCAGCCGCTCGGTGAACTGCACGTCGTCGAGCGCGGCGAATTCCGGCAGCTGGCCGTAGTCCGCCAGCTGAAAGTAGCTGCCCTGCGCGGGCGGCATCTCCAGGCCGCTCGCGGCCAGCTCGCCGCGCAACAGGTCGCGCTTGGCGCTGAAGAACGCGCCGACGGCGCGCCAGGCATCCGGCTTGCGTTCCAGGTACAGGCGGATCGCCTCCTGCAGCGGCGCTGCGATGCTGAAGGCGTTGAATTGATGCACCTTGCGCAGCTCGCGCGTCAGTGCCGGCGGGGCGACGCAGTAGCCCACGCGCCAGCCGGTGATGTGCAGCGTCTTGCCGAAGGAATACACCGCGAAACTGCGCTCCCGCAGCTCGGCGTGATTCATGACCGACTGGTGCACGCGCCCGTCGTACAGCACGTGCTCGTAGACTTCGTCGGCGAGCACGGTGATCGGCCGGTCGCGCGTCAGCGCGGCGAGCATCGCCAGGTCATCGGCGCTGGCGACCGTGGTGGCCGGGTTGTGCGGGTTGTTGATGATGATCAGGCGGGTGCGGTCGCTCAACGCGGCGCGCACGCGGTCCCAGTCGTAACGGAAATGCGGCGCCGCGAGCGGAATGTGGATGCAGCGTCCGCCCGCCAGCCGTATCGCGGGGTCATAGGCGTCGTAGGCGGGGTCGAAGACGATGGCCTCGTCGCCCTGGGCGACCACGGCCTGGATGGCCGAGTAGATGGACTCGGTGCCACCGCAACTGATGGTGAGCTCGTTCTGCGGATCGACACGGCGGCCGCCACCGGCGGCGATCTTCGCGGCGATCGCGGCGCGCAGCCCGGTGTTGCCCTCCATGGGCGCGTACTGGTTGAAATCCGCCCGGACCGCGTCGGTGACGCAGGCAGCGAGATCCGGATCGATGGGATAGTCGGGAAAGCCTTGACCCACGTTGACCGCGCCCTGCTCGGTGGCGCGGCGCGACATCACCGTGAAGATCGTGGTGCCGACGTCGGGCAGCTTGCTCATCGGAACTTGCGCAAAGCCGCCGCGCACCCCCGTACGCGGCGCCTGCGTGGGACGCCTTACTTCTTCTTGGCGCGCTTCGCCTTGCGGGCAAGCTTCTTCTGCACGCCCGCCGGCTGATCGATGTAGCGGAAGCGGATACCCTCCACCATCGCCTTGTACTTCACGGCGCCGGTGGAACGGCCCAGTTCCTTCGCGGCGAGTCGCGCCGAGAGTTTCTTCTTCGCCAGTTCGCGCATCTTCTTCAGATCCGCGGGCGTCCAGGGAGCATTGTGTTTACGGGCTGATTTGGCCATTGATCGAATCCTCGTCAAGTCGATGGTGGGAAGTTTACCAGTAGTTAGCCTGCTGCGGCCATCTGTTCCTCGCGTTTGCGGCGCTGCTCCTGGCGGCGCATGAAGATCGCCGACAGGATCACGCCGAGAGCCACTATCAGGACCATGAGGCTTGCTAGTGCATTCACGACCGGGCTTACACCTAGTCGAACGCGGGAAAAGATGACCATGGGCAGCGTGTTGGACCCGGGCCCGGAGACGAACTGCGTGACCACGAGGTCGTCCCACGAAAGCGTGAACGCCAGCAGCCAGCCGGACAGGATGGCCGGCAGGATCAGCGGCACGGTGATGCGGAAGAACACCCTCGCCGGACGGGCACCCAGGTCGAGCGCGGCCTCTTCCAGTGAATCGTCGAAGCTGGCGAGCCGCGACTGCACCACCACCGTGACATAAGCCATGGTGAAGGTGATGTGCGCGATGGTGATGGTCGTGACGCCGCGGTCGAACTGCCAGCCGAAGAATGCGTGGAACAGCTGCTCCAGCGAGACGAACAACAGCAGCATGGAGAGGCCGGTGATCACCTCCGGCATGACCAGCGGGGCGGTCGTCAGGCCCTGCAGCAAGGCGCGACCCTTGAACGGGCCGAAGCGCGACAGCACGAGGCCGGCCAGCGTGCCGAGGATCACCGCGCCGGTCGCGGCCATGGCGGCGACGCGGATGGACAGCCAGGCCGCGTCGAGGATCTGCTCGTCGCCGAACAGGCGGCCATACCATTTGAGCGTCGGGGAAGTCACCGAGTTCCACACCGTGACCGAACGCGAATCGTTGAACGAGTAGATCACCATCGAGATGATCGGCACGTACAGGAACACGAACCCGAGACCCAGCATGGTCTTCGAGAACAGCCCCTGTGTCTTGATGGCCTTGGTCTTCATCTCTCGTGCTTCATCTTTTCTGGGCCGCCAGTTCCTTGTTCTGGAAGTGCTGGAAGATCATGATCGGCACCACCAGCAGCAGCAGCATCGCGATCGCCACCGCGCTCGCCTTCGGCCAGTCGCGGTTGAGGAAGAATTCGTCCGCCAGCAGGCGCGCAATCATCAGCTGATCGCTGCGGCCTAACAATGAGGGAATCACGTACTCGCCCACCGCAGGTATGAACACCAGCAGCGAGCCGGCCACCACTCCGGGCATCGACAACGGCAGCGTGATGCGCAGGAACGCCCTGATGGGCCCCGCCCCGAGGTCCGAGGCGGCCTCGAGCAGCGTCAGGTCGTGCTTCTCGAGGTTCGAGTACAGCGGCAGGATCATGAACGGCAGGTAGGAATACACGATGCCGATGTACACCGCGAAGCTGGTGTTCATCATCGACAGCGGTTCCTGGATGAGCCCCACGGCCAGCAGCATGTTGTTGATCACCCCGTCGGTCTTCAGGAGCCCTATCCACGCATACACGCGCAGCAGGAACGAAGTCCAGAACGGCAGGATCACCAGCATCAGGAATACGTTGCGGTAGGTAGGCGCGGCGCGCGCGATGGCGTAGGCCATCGGGTAGCCGAGCAGCAGGCAGAAGACGGTGGAGAAGAACGCGACCTTGATCGAGTAGAACCACGAGCTCACGTACAGCGGCTCGTTGAACAGGTACTGGTAGCTGCCGACCAGCAGCTTGATCTGCAGCGCACCCTCGTCCAGCCACTGGAACACCGGTGCGTACGGCGGGCGCCCGAGCGGCTCGAATTCCGCGAAGGAGATCTTGAGCACGATCAGGAACGGCACCAGGAAGAAGGTCAGCAGCCACAGGTACGGCAGCGCGATGACGAGCCGCTGCCCGGACCAGTTCTTCAGCACGTACTCGGTCCAGCGCGGCGGACCGTAGCGGAACAGGAACGTCCACAGCGGTCCGAGGCGCCCGGGCGCACCGCGTGAGGAGCGTGCCGCGGCGAACTTCACCTTCAGCTCTCCGGCGCCTTCATTGCGTGACCACCACGGGGCTCGAGGGATGCCAGGTGAGCCACACGGTTTCGTCCCAGAGGATGCGTTCGTCGTCCGAGAGGCGCTCGACGTTCGGCAGCGTCACGCGCACCGTCTTGCCGCTGTCGATCTTCACCAGGTAGATGGACAGGTCGCCCATGTAGGCGATTTCCTTGACCACGCCCCTGACGCAGTTCTCCGCCGCATCGGCCGGCGGCGCGCGCAGGATGTTGATCTTCTCCGGGCGGATCGCCGCCCAGACCATGGCGCCGGGCGCCGAGCTGATGCCGTGATCGATGTAGATCAGCCCGCCCAGCTCCTCGGACTGGATGCGCGCGCGATCGGGCAGGTCTTCGACCAGGCGGCCTTCGAACATGTTGACCGAGCCGATGAAATCGGCCACGAACCGGGTCATCGGAAATTCGTAGATCTCCGTCGGCGTGCCGATCTGCACGATCTCGCCGCGGTTCATCACGCCGATGCGGGAGGCCAGGGTCATGGCCTCTTCCTGATCGTGCGTGACCACGATGAAGGTGACGCCGAGCTGCTCCTGGATGTTGATGAGCTCGAATTGCGTGGCTTCGCGCAGCTTCTTGTCGAGCGCGCCCAGCGGTTCATCGAGCAGCAGCAGCTTGGGCCGCTTCACCAGCGCGCGCGCCAGCGCCACGCGCTGCCGCTGGCCGCCGGAGAGCTGATGCGGCTTGCGTACCGCGTATTCGCGCAACTTGACGATATCGAGGATGTCGGTGACGCGCGCGGCGATATCAGCCTTCGACAGGCCTTTTTCCTGTTCGAGCCCGAACGCGATGTTCTTCTCCACGGTCATGTGCGGGAACAGCGCGTAGGACTGGAACATCATGTTGATCGGACGTTCGTAGGGCGGCACTCCGGCCATGTCCTGGCCGTCGAGGTAGATGGCTCCCGAGGTGGGCGACTCGAACCCGGCCAGCATGCGCAGCAGGGTCGACTTGCCGCAGCCGGAGCCGCCGAGCAGGCAGAAGATCTCGCCCTTGAAGATCTTCAGCGAGACGTTGTTGACGGCCGTGAACTCACCGAACTTCTTGGTGATGTTCTCGATGCGCACGTAGCCTTCCGCCTGCGCATCGCGCCACGGTTCGTGCTTGGCCTTGTTCTTGTCGGCGCGTCGTTCCGCCGCTTGCATGGCAGACCCCCGGTTGCAGAAAGACCTGAAGAGGGGTCCCGCTCCCTAAGCGGGACCCCTCCCGTTCATTTTCCGGTCCGGAAGCGCGTCCAGGTGCGCGTCAGCGTGCGGGTGAATTCCGGGCTCTCGGGCAGATCGGGCACGAGCTTCGGCATGACATCGGGGGTCGGGAAGATGCCGGGATTGTTCTTGACGTCGGCATTCACCAGCGGCCAGGAGGCGGCATTGCTGTTGGCGTAGCTGATGAAATTGCTGTTACGCGCCGCCACGTCGGCGCGCAGCATGTAGTCGATGAAGATGTGCGCGTTCTTCGGATGGCCGGCGTCCGCGGGGATCGCCATGTTGTCGAAGAACATCACCGCGCCTTCCTTCGGGATGTTGTACTTGATGTGGAAGTCCTTCTTCGACTCCTCGGCGCGGCTCTTGGCCTGCAACACGTCGCCGGACCAGCCGAGCGCGAGGCAGATCTCGCCGCCGGCGAGCTGCTCGATGTAGGCGGAGGAGTTGATGTTGCGGATGTACGGGCGCACCGACATCAGCACCTTCTCGGCGGCCTTGAGGTCTTCCGGATTCTCGGAGTTCGCGTCCTTGCCCAGGTAGATGAGCACGGTGCCGATCACCTCCGAGGGGGCGTCGAGGATCGAGACGCCGCACTTGGCGAATTTCGAGATGACCTTCGGGTCGTAGAACATCGCGAAGCTATCTACCGGCGCGTCCGGCATCGCGGCCTTGATGGCCTCCTCGTTGTAGGCGACGCCCGAGGTGCCCCACATGTAGTTCACGGCGTACTGGTTGCCCGGATCGAATACTTCCAGGCGCTTGGTGATGTCCGGATCGAGGTTCTTGAGGTTCGGCAGCTTCGACTTGTCGAGCTTCTGGTAGATGCCGGCCTTGATCTGTCGCGCCAGGAACGAGGCGGAGGGCACCACGACGTCGTAACCGGTGCGACCCGCCACCAGCTTGGTCTCCAGCAGTTCGTTGGAGTCCATGACTTCGTAGTTGATCTTGATGCCGGTTTCCTTGGTGAAGTCGTCGAGTACGCCCGGATCGATGTAGTCCGACCAGTTGTAGACGTTGACCAGCTTCTCGGCGTCCGTGTCGAGGGCGGGTGCCGCGGAGGCGGCGGCGGCCGGTGGCGGCGCTTCTTCCTTCTTGCCGCAGGCGACCAACAGTAAAAGACAGGATGCCGAAACCAGTGCCGACAGGCTGCGAGTGGACATTTTCAGACCCCTAGAGTTGTCGCGGCGTGAGACCCACACGGCCGCGTCTTTGTACGACTTATATAACAGCGGGGCCGTCTATAGCCAGCCTTCGGCGCGCGCCCAGGCCGCGGTCTCGTCCAGGGACCGCACCACCTTGGTCAGTAGTTCGTCGATTTCGGCATGCGAAATGATCAGTGGCGGCGCAACGAACAATGTGTCACGCGTGGCGCGCATGACGAGGCCATTGCGCGTGCAGGTATCCCGCATGCGGATGCCGACCTCGCCGCGCGGCTCGAAGAAGCGCCGGGAACTCTTGTCGGGCACCAGTTCGATGGCGGCCAGCAACCCCAGGCAGCGCGCCTCCCCCACCAGCGGGTGCGCGGCCAGCTCGCGCCAGCGGGCTGCTAGATAGGGCGCCGCATGATCCCGTACGCGTTCGACGATGCGCTCACGCCTGAAGATGTTCAGGTTTTCGACGGCGACCGCGCAGGCGGCCGGGTGCCCGGAATAGGTGAAACCATGAAAGAACTCGCCGCCCTTGTCGATGAGCACGCGGGCGACCCGGTCGCCCACCATCAGCCCGCCGATGGGTAGATAGCCAGAGGACAAGGCCTTGGCCAGGGTCAGGAAATCCGGCCGCGTGCCGTAGTGTTCGCAGCCGAACCACTGGCCCGTGCGCCCGAATCCGCAGATGACCTCGTCGGATGCGAGCAGGATGCCGTACTTGTCGACGATACGCTGGATTTCCGGCCAGTAGGACTCCGGGGGGATCACGAGGCCGCCGGCGCCCTGGATGGGCTCGCCGACGAAGGCCGCCACGCGCTCCGGACCGACCTCGAGGATCTTCTGCTCCAGCTCGCGCGCGCACGCCAGCCCGAACTCGGCCGGCGTCAGGTTACCGCCCTCGCCAAACCAGTAAGGCTGGTTGATGTGCACGATGCCGGGTACGGCGCCGTCGATTCCCAGCTGTTCGTGCATGGGCTTCATGCCGCCGAGCGAGGCCCCGGCGATGGTGCTGCCGTGATAACCATTCCAGCGTGAAACGATCACATTGCGCTGCGGCTCGCCGAGCAGCTGCCAATAGCGGCGCACCAGCCGGATCAGCGTGTCGTTGGCCTCGCTGCCAGACCCCGTATAGAAGACGTGGTTGAACTGTGGCGGGGTCACTTCCGTCAGGATGCGCGCAAGTTCGATCGCGGGAGTCGTGGAGCTCTGGAAGAAGCTGTTGTAGTAAGGCAGCTCCTGCAGCTGGCGGTAAGCCGCATCGGCGAGCTCCTTGCGCCCGTATCCGAGCGCGACGCACCACAGCCCCGACATGCCGTCGAGGATCTTGTCGCCGTCCGAGGTGTAGATGTAGACCCCTTCCGCCCTGGTGACGATGCGCGCGCCGCGCGCGGACAGCGCCTTGTAGTCCGTGAACGGATGCAGGTAGTGCGCGCTGTCCAGCCGCTGCCATTCTTGCGTGGTGGTCATAAGAGGTGCCGGGTGGGGAAAGTGGGGATTAGGAAATGGGGACATTCCTGATTTGCTGGCAAACGGGGACGCACCTGAAGCAGGTACGCCCCCGTTCGCCCGCGCAGCGGGCAAATCAGGAATGTCCCCATTTCTTC
>DASTRL010000270.1:0-4001 GCA_035761265.1 Steroidobacteraceae bacterium | reverse complement strand
GAGCGGCGTGAAGCTCGAGGGCAGCGTTACGTGCAAGAAGGTGTAAGAGGTGCCGGGTGAGAAAAGTGGGGATTAGAAAAATGGGGACATTCTTCATTTCCTAGCAAAAGGGGACGCACCTCAAAGAGGTCCGTCCCCTTTTGCCCGCTCCGCGGGGAAATGGAGAATGTCCCCATTTTCCCGCCAATCCCCACTTCCCCCACCCGGCACCTCCTCAAGTCCGGCGCTTTCGGGCCGTTAAGCTCCATGAGTAGTTTGGAGCATATGTCATGGCCTTCCCCCCCAACGCATCAAAGCTGGCCGCGTACCGCAGCGCCTCGGTGCATTCGGGCGTGGACGCGGCGGACTCGCATCGCCTGATCGTCATGCTCATGGATGGTGCGCTCGAGCGCATCGCGACCGCGCGCGGACTGATGAGCCACGGCGGCGGCGCCGAGAAGGCGCAGCTGCTGCATCGCGCGGTGGCCATCATCGACGAGCTGCGCAACAGCCTCAATTTCAAGGCGGGCGGCGAGGTGTCCCACAACCTCGACGCGCTCTACGAATACATGTGCACGCGCATCATGCAGGCCAATGCCTCCAACAAGCCGGAGTGGCTCGACGAAGTCAGCCGCCTGCTGAACGAGATCCGCACCGCGTGGCTGGCGCTCCCGGCCCAGGGCCGCGCGCAGGTGGCGCAGCGTCTATGAGTTCCCCGGCGCGCGCCAACCCGCGCGGTCGTGCGCGCCTCACGGTCGTGCAGGGCACGCGCGTACCGGCTTCGGCCGCAGCCGCCAGCGACTGGCGGCGCCTCGCGCAGGCCGTGATCGCCTGCACCCACGAGCTCGCGCAACACCTGGTCGAGCATCGCTGGGGCAGGGTGGACGAAGCCCTGCGCGACCGTCGCGAACTGCTCGCCGGCCTCGCGCGCACGCCGCTCGATGCCGACGGTCGCAGCTGCCTGCGGTCGCTCACCGCCGCGGTCGAGGAGTCCGAGTCCGCGATCGCCGCGATGATGGGATCGCGCCGCAACCACCAATAGTCGTGGTTAGAATGGCCACCATGTTCGATGGCCGCGACACCACCGTCCTGTTCGACAAGCTGGCGTACGAGGAGCTACTGCCGGTACTGTGGCGCCCGCTCAACGAACCGCTCAGTGACATGACGGCGCGCCAGTACGCGGAGGGCAACCTGCGCGTGCTGCAGGCCTGCGACGCTCTCGAGGAGCATGGCAAGACCGAGAAGCCGGACGACGAATCCCCGCACTCGGCGGACATCATGCGCCTCGATTTCAAGCTGAACCTGCTGCTCGACCTCGTCGGCCAGCTGATCGCGGCCAGCCAGCCGCGCGCGCGGCCGGTGGCGATCCGCTTCAATGCCATGGGCGCCACGTGGCAGGCGGTCGCGCCGCTGGCCATCGGTGCGCATGGCATCCTCGAAATCACGCTCAAGGACCTGATCGTGCAGCCGCTGCGCCTGCCGGCGGAGATCGTCGCCGGCGCGGCGCGCGGCGAAACACGCGCGCGCTTCCTCGCGCTCGGCGAAACGGTCGCCGATCACATCGAGAAGCTGGTGTTTCGCCGCCACCGGCGAAAGATTGCCGGCTCGCGCCAGCAACGCGCGTAGGCAAAAGCCCTAGACGCTGGTTTGCGCGGCATTTGCACTAGGGGTTTTTCCCTGACAGCGTGAGTCAGGATTTTTCGCACCGAAGGTTGTTAGGCGATCACCTCGCCGCGCACGAGAAAGTTGCCTCTCACGTCACGCTTTCGCATGGCGATTGCGCACAAGATATTCCCGAGAGAGGTGAATCGTGCAGACAGTCGAGTGCGTTGATGCGCAGAGCGAGGGAACCGCGCGCAATGCAGAAGATCGGGAGTGCGGCGCTGGCCCCAGGGAGTTGGAGGGCGTCATGCTGCCGACGGGAGCGTCACCTGCGATCGCCGCGGTCAACCGGCTGATCCAGCAGGTCGCTCCGTACGATTCGACGGTCCTCATCCTAGGGGAATCCGGTACCGGCAAGGAGATCGCGGCGCGCGCCATCCACGCGGCGAGCCCGCGTCGCCTGCGGCCGTTCGTCGCCGTGAACTGTGGCGCGATCCCCGCCGAGCTGCTCGAGTCCGAGTTGTTCGGTCACGAGAAGGGCTCGTTCACGGGCGCGATCAGCGCACGCAAGGGTCGTTTCGAGATCGCCGAGGGCGGCACGCTGTTCCTCGACGAGATCGGCGACATGAGCCTGCCCATGCAGGTGAAGCTGCTGCGCGTGCTGCAGGAAAGGATCTATGAGCGCGTCGGCAGCAACACCTCCTCGACCTGCGACGTGCGCATCATCGCGGCGACGCACCGCAATCTCGAAGAATCCATCGTCCGCGGCACGTTTCGCGGCGACCTGTTCTACCGGCTCAACGTGTTTCCCATCGAGATGCCGACCCTCGCGGCGCGCATCGGCGACCTGCCGGCGCTGATCGAAGCGTTCATCGCGCAGGCGGCGGGCCGGGGTCGTCCGCGGCTACGCATGTTGCCGGAGACCCTGACGGCGCTTTCGAACTACCCATGGCCGGGAAACATCCGTGAGCTCGCGAACCTGATCGAGCGCCTGGCGATCCTGTGTCCCGAGCGGCCGGTGGGCATCGGCGACCTGCCGGCTCGCTACCGGCCCGCGGACTGGACCATGCCGGATCTGGCCGCGCCGGCGACGGACGAGATCCCGCAGCTCGTCGCCTCGATGGCCGGCGGTGAGGAACTCGAGGAGGAGGCCGTATTGCCCGCCTCGGTGTGGAATTGCGAACAGGAATCGCCGACGCGACTGCCGGAGAACGGCGTCGACCTGCGCGCACACCTGACGCTCATCGAGCGCTCGCTGATCAGCCAG
The DNA here is from genome assembly GCA_035761265.1 of Steroidobacteraceae bacterium. GTDB lineage: Bacteria > Pseudomonadota > Gammaproteobacteria > Steroidobacterales > Steroidobacteraceae > CADEED01. The sequence goes on along the minus strand of DASTRL010000270.1, from coordinate 1,153 downwards.
GCGCTGCAGCGCTCGGGCGGTACCGTCGCGCACGCCGCACGCCTGCTGTCACTGCGCCGCACCACGCTCGTCGAGAAGCTGCGCAAGCTCGGCATGGCCGGCGCGTAATGGGGACATTCTCCGTTTCCTAGCAAACGGGGACAGACTCTGCGCGCCGACGCCCGCCTGCATCGCAGATGCGGGCGCACCGATGCGACATCGGCGCGACACATCTCGGCCGCCGGCTCGCGGCGTCATCGCCGACGAGCGCGTCAGGATGCTCGCCTCCATCGCCGCCTGGTCTGTCCCCGTTTGCTAGGAATCGAGGAATGTCCCCATTACCCGTCGGAAAGCCGTCACTCGTGTGACGGGCTTCACGCGATACGGCTGGGCACGGCAATTGCAACTGCAACCATTGGCCGCGTCGGCCGGGAGAGTTGAGGTTTCCGATGAGCACCGAATCGTTTAGTGAGTCGCTGGAGCCAGTCGCCGTCGACTCATCCTCGCGGCTGATCGTCGACCTGGCGCGGCGCGTGGCGAGCACGGATTGCACGGTGCTGATCGTCGGCGAGTCCGGCACCGGCAAGGAAGTGCTGGCGCGCCTCATCCATCGCGCGAGCCCGCGCGCCGGCAAGCCCTTCATCGCGGTCAACTGCGCCGCCATCCCCGAGAACATGCTCGAAGCCATGCTCTTCGGCTACGAGCGCGGCTCCTTCACCGGCGCCACGAACTCGCACGCCGGCAAATTCGAACAGGCGCAGGGCGGCACGCTGCTGCTCGACGAGATCACCGAGATGCCGCTGCACCTGCAGGCCAAGCTGCTGCGCGTCCTGCAGGAGCGCGAAGTGGAGCGCATCGGCGGCACCGAGTCCAAGCAGCTCGACGTGCGCGTCATCGCCACCACCAATCGCATGCTGCGCGCCGAAGTCGCCGCCGGGCGCTTCCGTGAAGACCTTTACTACCGCCTCAACGTATTCCCGCTGGCCGTGAGCCCGCTGCGCGACCGTCGTGACGACATCCTGCCGCTCGCGGCGCACCTGCTGCAGGTGCGCGCCCGCGCCGGCACGCGCATCCCCGCGCTCTCGGCCGACGCCGCACATCTGCTGCTCACCTATCCCTGGCCGGGCAACGTGCGCGAGCTCGACAACCTCCTGCAGCGCGCGCTGGTGCTGGT
>DASTRL010000269.1:0-3617 GCA_035761265.1 Steroidobacteraceae bacterium | reverse complement strand
CTCCCGGTTCCGCTACAGCAGGCACTGCTGTTCCTGGGCGCCATCGGTGCGCAATTCGCCTTCCCCATCCTCACGTTGCGCATGCTCGACCTGTTTCCGGCGGCGCGCGGCACGGCCGCGGCCACCCAGTCGTTCGTCGCGCTGGTGTTCACCGCGTTCACGCTCGGCATCATCGCGCCCAAGGTGCTGCCGCACCTCAACTGGATCGCCTGGGCGTCACTGGGTTGCTCGATCGCCGCCATCAGCTGCTGGACTCTTTCCCGGCGCTGGCACGACCGCGCAGTGCCTCATCCCGCCTGAGCGCGCACGGCATGCCGCGGGCGCGGCCTCCCGCTCACGTGCGCGACTTCTGCGTGAGTTCGCTCAGGGTTGCGAGCAGCTCGGACATCCGCGGTGGCTTGCTCAATACGCGATCGACGTGCTCGGGCATGTCGTCGGTCGCGATGAGCCGATGACCCCAGCCGGTGAGCATGATGATCGGCACGTGCGCATCGACCTGGCGGATGCGCAGGGCCACCTTGCGCCCGTCGACGTAAGGCATGCCGAGATCCGTGATGACGACGTCGAAGGGCCTGCCGGCCTCGTGCGCCGCGGCGAACTCGTCGATACCTTGCTGGCCGCCGTCGGCGGAAGCGACCTCGTGGCCCTCGATCTGCAGCGCATCGCGCAATGACGCGAGAACCAGCGGGTCATCGTCGACCAGCAGGATGCGCAGATGCGGGGGAGGCGGCGCGGACTGCTGCTGTCGCACCGTCACGCCGGTGGGCGCACGCGGGAACACCAGCCGCATCGTCGTGCCCTTGCCGAGCTCGCTGTCGATCTCGAGCTCCCCGCCATGCCGTTGCAGCATGCCGAATACCATCGCGAGCCCGAGCCCGGTGCCGCGCTCACCCTTGGTCGTGTAGAACGGCTCCATGCATCGCAGGCGCGTGGTCTCGCTCATGCCGACGCCATTGTCCTGGATTTCGACGATCACCTTCCCGCCCGGTGCGTCGCAGCGCGTGCGCAGCTCGATCCGCCCTCCGTCCGGCAGCGCATCGACGGCGTTCAACATGAGGTTGGTCAGCGCATCGCGCACTTCGCTCTCGGCGCCCAGCACGCGCGGCAGGTCCGGCGCGAACTCGTGCCGCACCTCGACCACGATGCCCTTCTCCTGGGGCATGCTGCTCCAGCGCGCGCGCGTCATCTCGATGACCAGCGTGAGGATCTGGTTGAGATCGATGGGCGCCAGCGTGAGCTCCAGGCCGCGCGGCATGTAGAACGCGCGCATGCGCTGCACTGTCTGTGCCGCATCCTCGATGGCGCGCTGGATCACCGCGAGGTGCTCGCGTGAACGTTCCGACAGCTTGGCCTCGTGTTGCAACAGCGACTGCGCGTAGAGCGCGGCCGGGGACAGCGCATTGTTGATGTCGTGCGCGATGCCGCTCGCCATCTGGCCGAGCGCGCGCAGCCGCTCCTGCTGCATCACCGTCTGCTGCGTCTGGCGCAGGTCCTGGTACGCCGCCTCGAGCGCGTCGTAGAGCCGGGCCTTCTGCGTCGCCAGCGCGACGTGGCTCGCGAGCTGGCGCAGGAACTCGCAGTCGTCGACGCTGAAGGAGCGCGGCGCGCGGCGCGTGGCCAGCAACACGCCGAACACTTCGTTCTCGATCATCAGCGGCGCCGCCACCAGCGCACGCAGGTCGCCTTTCAGAAGTTGCGAGCAGAAGGGCGAGTGGGTCGCACATTCCAGGTCATCGAGGTAGACGAGTTCGCCGCGCACGCAGCGAGTCAGGGCCTCGGCGTCCACCGCGAGTCGCGAGTTCTGCGTGACGCCGATCTCCCCACCCAGGCGCGCGCTTGCCGGGCCGACGTGGGAGATGGTGATCTGCGCGGGCTCGATGTCATACAGTGCGATGCAGCCGAAATCGACGCTCAGGCTCTGCTCGAGGCTGCGCAGCACCACGTCGAACACCTCGTGCGCCTGCTGGTGTGCGCCGATCGCGTGGGTGATGCTATCCAGCAATTGCATGCGCTCGAGCTGCACGGCGACGCGGTTGCTGGCGGTGATGAAATCCTCGATGTCGGTGTTCGAGCCGAACCACTTGAGGATGCGGCCAGCCGGATCGCGCAGCGGCACCGCCCTGGCCTTGAACCAGCGATACACATCGTCGAAGCGGCGGATGCGAAAGCTCATGTCGAAGGTGTCGCCGGTGCCGACCACCATCGACCATTGCATGCCGACCTTCACGCGATCATCCGGGTGCACCTGCTCGAGCCAGCCGCGGCCGAGCTGTTGCGACTCGCTGCGCCCGGTGTAGTCCAGCCACTGGCGCGACACGTAGTCGCAGTAGCCGTCGCGCGTGCAGGTCCAGATCATCTGCGGCAGCGACTCGGTGAGTGTCTTGAAGCGCGCGCGGCTCTCGCGCAGCGCCTCGACGGTCTCGCGGTGCTCGGTGATGTCGATGCAGGTGCCGATGTAACCTTCGAACTCGCCGTTGGGGCCGACGTTCGGCGTGCCGCGCTCCAGCAGCCAGCGCCAGGCGCCGTCGTCGCGCTGCAGCCGGTATTCCATTTCATAGGGTCGGCGCGCATCGAAAGCCGCGTGATAGGTATCGAGCACCCGGTCGAAGTCCGCCGGGTGCAGGTTGTCGCACCAGCCGTCACCCAGCTCCTGCTCGATGGCGCGCCCGACGAAATCCAGCCAGCGCTGGTTGAACCAGGTGCAGCGGCGGTCGGTGCCACTCATCCAGATGAGTACCGGCGCCGCGTTGGCCGTGGTGCGGAAGCGAAGTTCGCTCTCGCGCAACGCTGCTTCGGCCCGCGTCCTGCCGGTGATGTCGCGGATGAAGGCGCTGAACACCAGCTCCTCGCCGAAGCCAATCGGCGTGATGGAGAGCTCGACCGGGAACTCGTGGCCGTCGCGATGCAGCGCCGACAATTCGATGCGCTTGTTGAGCATGCGCGCCATGCCGGTTTCCACGTAGCGGCGAACGCCCTGGCGATGCGCCTGCCGATCGCGCGGCGGGATCACGTGCTCGGCGAGCTCGCGGCCGATGACCTCGGCGCGCGCCCAGCCGAACATCTTTTCCGCCTGCGTGTTCCAGCCGATCACGATGCCCTTCGAATCGAGCGTGATGACCCCATCGAGCGCCGTCTCCACGATGAGCTGGTTGCGTTCCTCGGAGAGCCGCAGCGCGCGCTCGGCGTGGCGGCGCAGGCGGTCGGCGCGGTCGGCGCGATCGGCATTGATCCACACGAAGGCGACGAACGCCATCGTGCTGAGCAGCGCGAATATCGCCACCGCCGCCTCGAAACCGAACATGGCCCGCCGCTCGTAGAAGATGGCCACGGCACCTGCCGCGAATGGCACTATCACGGCCGCGGGCAACAGGCGGCGTGCCATCGCGCCGCCCACGCCATTGCTGGCCAGCAAGGCGGCGATGCCCGCGTCGGGGCGCAGCGAGAGCGCGCCGGCACCGAGCAGCAACAACAGACACGCCGTGTGCGCGGCCATCTCCGCCATGGGGAACGGCACATCGCCGCCGAACACGAATCGCGACAGGCCCACCCAACCCAGCAGCAGCACGGCGGTGGCCAACGCCTGGTGCAGCGGCGCGTAGCGGCGCGACGCCGCGACC
>DASTRL010000268.1:0-17676 GCA_035761265.1 Steroidobacteraceae bacterium | reverse complement strand
CGGCGCACTGGGCCTGTACGTGGTGCTCGGTCTTGGCATGGGCTTGTTGCTCGGACGGTTGACGCGCGCCCGCGCGCCTTCACCAGAGGGAGCGAACTCGAACTAAATTCGCCTACGACGCCAACGGCAACATGACGAGCGACCGCGGCGCCGCGATCGACTGGACCAGCTACAACTATCCATCCTGAATCCGGCTCGGATCGAGCTGCTCGGGCACGAGAAGCGACTACGCCGCCTTCAGCTACACGCCGGATCGCCAGTACCGGAAGCAGGTGTCGAACTACGCCGCGACCGGCACCGCGACGACGGTCTACGTCGGCGGCCTGCTCGAGAAGGTGACCACGAGCGCGGGCACGGACCACCGCCACGTGGTCCGCGCCGGGAGCTCGACCATCTCGCGACAGAAAAGCATGCGATCTGGGGAGCCTGGTGCTTATACTAGATTCACTATATGGCCAAAACGCCCGCCGACATTGCAACCATTCACGCATTGCGCAGTGACGTCGCCCTGCAGCTCGCACGTTACATTCAGCGCATGGATGTCACGCAGGTGGTCGCCGCCAGACGGCTCGGTCTACCGCAGCCAACCTTGAGCAAGATTCTCAATGGTCGCGTCTCCGAAGTCTCGCTCGAACTACTGATCCGCACCGCCGCACGCGCAAGTCTGCCGATGACGCTCCAGACCGGTCGCATCCCGCAAGAAGCGGGCGCCTTCATGTCTGGCACTCACTCGCGCGTCTCGCGCGCCTCCCGCTCCAAGCTTGGAGAGGAGGCTCGGAATTTCTTGGGCCAATCTGCGAGTCGACTCACGCCCACTCAGCGCCTTCAGGCCTTCCTCGAACACAATCAGCTCCTGGGCGTCCTGCACCAGGCGGGCCGTGCTGCGGAGGCGAAGCGCACTCGCAAGGCACCGCAGTCGCCGTGAGAACCAACCAGCCGGGCCAGTCTGCGCTCCTGTTCCTGGATGCCGTCGACATCCTGCAGCGCGAGAAGGTGGATTACGCCGTCATCGGCGCATTCGCGCTCTCCGTGCACGGCACGGTCAGAGGAACGATGGACGTTGACGCGGTCGTGCATGCGTCATCGCGCCAGTTCGCGAATTTGAAAACGAGCTTCGATCGCGCGGGTTTCCGCACGGAACTGCGCCGCGGAGATCCGGATGACCCTATAACGTCGATGCTCGTCTTGCGCGACACATTCGAAAACCAGGTCGAGCTGTTGGGCGGACTCCGTGGCATGGATCCAGGAGTTTTCTCCCGGGCGGTGGAAGTCCCGTTCCTGGGCGTGAACCTCCGCATCGTCGGACGCGAGGACTTCATTGCGATGAAATGCTTTGCGGGCGGTCCCCAGGACATCATGGACGCCCGGTCCGCATACCGAAGCGCGCTAGGCCCCTTGAATCTCGATCTGCTGCGCGCCGTGACGCGGCGATTCGGCCGAGCCGCGGCCGACAAGCTGGAAGAAGTCGTTGCAGAGTAGCGAAGCTGGATTTTGCGGTAGCCTCTGCCGATTCCAAGGAGGCTCCATGGCAAGCAAGCAATCCAAAGGACCCAGCAAGGCCGAGATCGAAAAACTCCGCAAGGCCGTCACGCGCCTCACGGCGGGCTTCTTCGCCGCCTATGGCGACCAGTACCAGTTCATGCTCGTCGGCCCACCCGGCCCGCGGCCGCCGCCGAAATCCGAGTTCAACATCCTCAACCTGTCCTCGTACTGAGCGAGGCCTAACCACTCTTCGGCAGCACGACACCGGCGAACACCGGATCGTGCTGCACCTTCCAGGTGGCGCGCCAACCGTGTTGCCACGCGGTCTCGAGCGCTGCCTGCGCCTGCGCCTTCTCTCCGCGCAGCGCGAGCGACTCGGCGCGCAGCGTGTACAAGCCGAAGTGCCGGCCGCCGCTGGCCTCGTAGAGGTCGAGCATGCGATCGAGGTCCGCCAGCAGCCGCAGCGCGTGCTCGCGGTCGCCGCCGCCGGTCAGCTCCACGCGCGCGCGGATCAGCGCGGCGGAGAATTCATGGCGGATCTGCGTGCCGTCGTAGAGGTCGGCACGCGCCAGCGGCAGGATGCGATCGGCGTGCTCCAGCGTGCGGCGCGCGGCGAGGGGATCGCCGGCGAGCAGTTGCAGCCGCGCGAGCTCGACCAGCTCGGCTCCAGTGCCGGCGCGTTCGGCAAGTCTGCTGGTCTCCATCCAATCCTTGAGCTTCGCGGGCCCGAACTCGGCGAACAGGATGCCACCCTCGCGTGCCGTGGTGTAGAAGCCGCCGTCCTGCGGTAGTTCGAGGCGCACGGCGTTCGCATCCGCGTATCGATGCAGCGTCAGCAGCAGGTCTATCTTCTGGTCGGCGAGCCAGCTGTCGGTGGGGGCGATCTTGCGCGCCTCGTCGATCCAGTGCAGCGCGCCCTCGGTGTTGCCGCGCGCTCGCGCGATCCAGGCGGTGGCGAGCGGTCCCCAAAGGTTCGCGGTGTCGAGCGTGCGGGCGCGCAGGCAGGCGGCATCGGCGTCGCTCAACTGGCCGAGATCCACCAGCTCCTGGCAGCGGAACACGTGCGAAATGAAATCCAGCGGGTCGAGCGTCGCCGCCCGGGTGTAGGCATCGAGCGCCTGGCGCGGCTGCGCGCGGCGGTCGTAGAGATTGCCGAGGAAGCGCAGGCTGGAAGCATCGTTGGGATTCGCCGCGACGGCCTTCTGCAGCAGCGTCAGCGCCTCATCGAGCCTGAACTCCTCGGTATACAGCCAGCCCTTGGCGGCCAGCGCATCGGGCAGTTCCGGGTTCAGCGCCAGCGCGCGATTGATCAGCGGCTCCGCTTCCGCGGTCACGTCCTCGAGCGGCGCGCGATTCAGCGAAAGGCTGTTCAGCAGTGTCTCCGCCAGCCCCACCTGCGCCAGCGCGAACTGCGGATCGGCATCCACGGCGCGCCGCAGGAATTCCACGGCCTTGAGATTGTCCTCGGCGGTGCGCTTGCGCTGCCGCGCCTTGCCGAGCAGGTACAGCTCGTACGCCTCCATCTTCGCTGGCTGGCGCTCGGCCCAGCGCTGCGGCGTCTCGGTGGCGAGTTGCAGGTGCAGCGCGTCGGCCACCGAGCGCGACACGGTGTCCTCGATGAGAAAGATGTCGCCGATCGGCAGGTCGAAGGACTTCGACCAGATGTGCAGGCCGGTATCGGCCTCCACGAGCTGCGTGGTGATGCGTAGCTGGTTGCCGGAGCGACGCAGCGAGCCTTCGAGCACGTGCGTGGCGTCGAGCTGCCGGCCGATCTCGCGCACGTCGGTGGCCTTGCCCTTGAACGCGAACGCCGAGGTGCGCGCCACGACGCGCAGCGTCGGGATGTGCGCCAGCCAGTTGGAGAGCTCCTCGGTGAGGCCGTCGCACAGCGCCTGCTCGTTCTGTTCGAGGGACATGTCCACGAGCGGCAGCACCACGATGGTCGGTAGCGCATCCGCCGACTTCGACTGGAACAGCTTGCCCGGCAGGCGCCAGGCGACGACCGCGAGAATGAGCGCCGCGAGCAGGCTGCCAAAGCCCCAGGCCAGACGCTTGATCGGGGCATGACGGTCCGAGGCGCGGCGTCCGGACCCCGCGCCTTCATTCGTCTCCGTCGAAGCGCCGCCAATGGGCGCCGGTGGCTTCGGCGGCGCGCTCCCCGCGAGCGGCGCGATGAACCGATAGCCCTTGCGCGGCAGCGTCTCGATGTACCGCGGCGCGTCGGGATCGTCCCCCAGCGCCTGGCGCAGCTTGCGCACCGCGGTGTTGAGCCCGGTGTCGAACTCGACCACGCCCTTGGGCCACAGCCGCGCGATCAACGTCTCGCGGGTGACCACCTGCCCGGCGTGGCGCGTCAGCTCATCCAGGATCTGCAGCGGCTGATCCTGCAGCCGCTGCGTGCGGCCGTCTTTCGTGATATCGCCGGAGGTGAAATCCACCCGCCAGCCGTCGAATTGGATTTCACGCCTCTCCATGCACCCGCCGAGATTCTCCTAAGGCGAATCATAGACAAGTCAGCGCAGGATCAGACTCCGTACATCGCGCGGGCGCGCCCGCGGGTCCAGTCTCCGCCCCCGTCGCTGGCACGAAAAAGGAGGAAACGATGAACGCAGCCGCGCCTTTCAGCATGGTTCCCGGCAAGCCCGGCCCGAAGCCGCCACCCAAGCACCTCTCGGTGCGGGCGCTGGCGGCACTGGTGAGTCAGCTGACCACGGGCTACGCCAATCCAGACAGCCCCGAGGAGCCGCCCGGCCCACTGGCGCCGTATATCCGCAAGGCGCTGGAGCGCTCCGTCCTCGGCGCGGGGCACGGCACCAATTTGTGGCGCGTCATCGCCGAGAAGCATCCGGAGATCTGGGACGTGATCGGCGGGGATCCGCAATCCAGCACGATGAACCAGCAGCCGTTGCCCCCGCGCTCGGCGTTCCTGGCCTCGGTGATCCTGGAGTTCACGGAACGCATGACGGATGTCTGCGAACTGGCGGACCTGATCCCGCGGGCGGGCGGTGAGCCGGGCAACCTCATCGTGGCCGGGCACGTGGCCCGGTTCGTCGACGAGGTCTGCGGCAACGGGCTCAAGATCAAGTGGCCGCTGCCCTGGCCGCCGCCGCCCTGGTTTTCCGAAAGCCTGAACGGCGCGGATCTGATCGTGATGGGCACGCAGTTCCAGCAGTCGGCCATGATCGCGCTGGATCGCGATCTCGGCCGTACGTTTGCCGACGCGGCGCATGCGCTGCTCGAGGCCGGCGCCGCGCGGCTGGTCTGATGACGCGAGAATTCGAGGGGCCGCAGGCCAACTTCAGTCGGCTCCACGAGTGAGCTACCCGGCCGGGCCCGCGGTCCCTCGATCAGAATCCAGTGAGCAGGAAGTCCAGCGCCGCCAGCAGTGTGTCTCGATTCCGTGCAAGGCTTCCGGCCGGCGGACCGAGCTCGTTTCGCGGAATCCCCGCGAGCTGTGGTGTCATGAGGACATAAGTTGATTCTTCAAAATCGATGAGCGGCATCAATTGGCCGACTGGCCTCCGCGTGAGTCCAGCGGCCTTGCTGAGCGGAATGACGACCCGAGTCTGAAGGTCTTCCAGGAGATCCGACTGCACATCGACGAGCAGAGGGTAGGTGTTCTTGCTGCGCGCATTCCTGTTCCGATAGACCGAGAACTGCGCCATCAGAAACTCCGCATGTCGTCGGAGAACGTGCCCTGCTTTTCGACGTGCTCGTTGTAGGCCGCGATCGCTTCCCGATTGTCCTCGCGCCACTTCTTCCTCTTGTTCTCGGCCAGTGCTTCGGTCAGCGCACGTTCGAGTGTCGCGGAAAGATTGACGCCCGCGTCGCGGGCCGCCGTGAGCAAGTCAGTGCGTACGCTGACGTTGGTGGCTCGCTTGACGATTGGGGTCTTGAGGCTGCGGCGGGACATGTGAGTTTCTGGTCGAGACTGGCTGCGCAGAAAATATCACATTGCGATGCGCATTAGCAATGCGCATTACCATTTCGGAATCCTCCGGCATGTGCACCTTTTGCGGACGCCGGAAATCCGAAGGGCCGCAAGAGTGCAAATACCAGCCACTCCAGCGACCCTTCGATGGCTTCACCTGGCCGCAGACTGCTGTGACTCGCACGCGCACGCATCGCCGCAACGGCAATCCGCGCCGCACGCGCAAGCCTGCGCAGCAGGCTTCTGGCAGCCGCAATTGCAGCGGGCGCCGGCGCAGTTCTGGCATCCACAGGGGCTCTTGTTCGCTTCGTTCATGACGTTTCTCCGGTTGGGTGTTGACGATGTGCGCAATCTACGGGCGCACCGCCCGCCGGACTTGAACGAAGCGGCTATTCGGGTCGGACGCTTGCGGGCGCGATGCCGAACATCCGCCGGAACGTGCGGGAGAAATGTGCGGAGTCCGCAAAGCCGCCACGATGCGCTGCCTCGGTGAGCGAGCTGCCGCCGACATATGCGGCCAGCGCGGATTCGAGCCGCAGCCACAGCACATATGGACGAAAGGCCACGCCCGTTTCCTGCACGAACAGGTGCCGGAAGCGATCCGGCGACAGGTGCACGGCCCTGGCGATGGACTCGAGCGTCATCGGACCGCTCAGCCGCGCGCGGATCAAATCGGTCGCCCTCGTGATGCGGGCGTCGGGTGGATGGGTGGACACAGGGCGCAGGCCGGCGAGCTTCTCGATCGCCGCGCGGGCGAGCCCGATGAGAGCCTCATCCGGAGCGCGCGCATCGAACGCGCGCGCGAGCGCCTGGACGTCATCGGTCAGGGCGCCATCCGGCAACGCGACGATTCCTTCACCATGACAAAGAACTTGCAGCGCTCGCCCTTCGCGCGATTCCGGTTCGATGAAGAGCTGCGCCATCGACAGCCCGCGCGCATCGAAAGCGTGCGCCTGCTCCGCCGCGACGATCGCCGCCGGATACGCCTGCCACTCGCCATCCGGAAGGCGCAGGCGCGCGGACCTGCGGTGAAAGGGCAACGAGACCTGCACCGCGTGATGGGCGTGCATCTCCGCCGGCTCGCCGGCCTGGCCGATCCAGAGGCTGCCGCCGCGCCACATGAGGATGCGGCCGCTGGCGCTGGGTTTCATGTCGCCATTTTGACTCCGGGCGCGCGCCTTGGCTCAATTGTTACGAATGCGAACACTCAGACTGAAAGTGAAGCCAGGCTCGCGTGTCGACGAGCTCACCGAGCTCGCCGATGGCACCTGGCAGGCACGCGTCAAGGCGCCGCCCGTGGATGGCAAGGCCAACGCGGCCGTCATCGAGCTCGTCGCCGCGCACTTCGGTGTGCGCAAATCGCAGGTGACCATCAAGAGCGGGGCCGCGGCGCGCCTCAAGCTCGTGCAGATCGCCTGACGCTCACGGTGACGCACGACGTCACCGGTGTCGCATAATCCGGCATCGGGAGATTGCGGATGTTCATGCCATGAAGAAACTCGTCCTCGCGTTGCTGGCGCTGCTGTTCGCGCTGCCGGCGTCGGCCGATGCGCTGGCCGACACGCGCGCCGCCTATCTTGCCGTCATCGAGCGGCCGCACGTGCCCCCGAAGGCCGAGCTCGCGGAGCTGGCACCGGTCGAGGGTCTGCGAAAATTCCACTTCTGGTTCTCATCCGACGCCACCGAGCGGGTGCCGGGCTATCTACTGTTGCCGGACCCGCAAGCCTTCAAAGGCCCGCGCCCGGTGGTCATCGCGCTGCACGGCACCGGCGGCAACAAGGACAGCGAGCAGATCGCGCAGCTCGTGCTCAAGGCCGCGAAGGCGGGCTTCATCGGTGTGGCCATCGACGGCCGCTTCCACGGCGAGCGCACCAGGTCGGGCCACGGCGCCACGGAATACAACGAAGCCATCGCGCGCGCGTTCAAGACCGGCGAGGGACACCCCTTCTACTACGACAGCGCCTGGGACGTGATGCGGCTGATCGACTATCTCGCCACGCGCGACGACGTCGACGCCGGCCGCATCGGGCTCACCGGCATTTCCAAGGGCGGTATCGAAACCTATTTCGCGGCCGCGGCCGACCCGCGCATCGCCGCGGCCGTGCCGTACATTGGCGTGCAGAGCTTCAAATGGGCGCTGGAAAACGGCCAATGGCGCGCGCGCATCGCGACCATCCAGGACGGCTTCGATGCCGCGGCGGCCGGGGCCGGGCAGTCGCCGGACAGCGTCGACTTCGTGCGCGCCTTCTACGCGCGCGTCGCGCCCGGCATCGATGGACGATTCGACGGTCCGGAAATGCTGAAGCTGATCGCGCCGCGGCCGCTGCTGGTGGTCAATGCGGATTCGGACGCGAACACGCCGATTGCCGGCGTGCGACTCGCAGTGCAGAGCGCGCGGCCGCTGTACTCCGCGGCCAATGCCGACAGGCTGCAGCTCCTGATCGAGGAGAACACGCCGCATCGTGTGAATCCCGAGGCCATCGACGCGGGCATCGCGTGGTTCGTGCGCTGGCTGCGGCCCTGAAGCCCATGCACATGTAGGCAAACAACTCAATCGGATACCGCCGCGTGCTGATTCTCGATCCGCGGCCCCGTACGCGTTCGTAACATTCGTGCAGGTTCGGTCGGGATGCGCGGCACGCACGACGGCCCGCGCTTCCCCGGAAGGGGCATACTTCAGGAATGCCAGGGAAGAGTGGGATTTCCGCGAGCGAGCTCGCACGCAACTACGGCGTGAGTCTCAACGAGTTCACCGACGAGGTATTGGCATTGCTCGCGCGCCTGGAAAACGATGTTCCGGCCGAACGTGTGGCTGCGCGCCGCCGGGAAGTGTGCGCCGCCGTTTCGGCGGCGATGACCTTCGCGCTGGACGCCTCCACCTTGACCGCCGAGGAGCGGCAGAAGCTCGATCCATTGCTGCGCGAGGTGTTGCTGCCGTTCTGGAACCGGCATTGCGCTGCCGATCAGAGCGCGGCCGAATACATCGGCGCGCGCCAATCTTTCTATCTGGCCCATCGCGTGGCGGGCAGCCAGGTGAGGACGGCGGTGAGCATCGTGACCCTGCTCGCCGACGCGCTCGACCTGTCTGCAGCTCGTCGGGCGGAGCTGATCCAGTCGCTTTCGCCCGCCTTCGCGCATCGCATGGTTTCCGACCTGTACCGACTGAATGATCTGCGGGCGAGGTTTGGCGTGCAGCTTTCACTGCTGGGGCTGCTGTGCACGTTCCTCGAATTGTCGATGAGCTGCGAATCGATCCTGCGCGTCCTCGGCGCGCGCTGATCAACGTTCGGCGAGCAGTCGATCGATTTCGATCGCCACCATCTCGATGGCCGTGGTGGCGGACAGCAGGAATTGCGCATCGAGCGCGGCGCCCGAGAATTTTTGGTCCGCCAGATCCGCGAGTTCCTTGGCGCAGGCTCCGAGGATGCCCAGTTCCAGGCTCACGGCCATGCCGGCGGCGCGCTGCGCGGCAAAGCGCAGTTCCTGCCAGGTCGCCGGGTCGCCGGCGATCAGCTGCGGCACGTTGCGCCTCATCTGCTCGACGTCCCCAAGCGTGCGCTGCAGAAAGAGCTGGATGAGTTGTTTGCGCTTGTCGTCCGCCGAAGCAGCAGGGCGGCGCGTGTCGTTCATGGCGGCGCGATCGGCACGCAGTGCGAACGAGGGTTGATGGACATGGCTCCTACGATACTCGGCAACGCGCCGCAGGGTAACGCCTATCGGCTGGATGCGCCGGTCCGCTGAGTCCGACATCGCCGGTCAATGTCCCCCTAAGTTGTCATCCTCACCGCGAAACCGGCGACAGGCGAGCGTTGCCGTTCGCCGACGCCTAACATGTATCGGGCGGGTCAGTTCAGGAAAACGACTCCCATCGGCTTCGCAATCGCCACGGGCTCGCCCACCGGCGCCAGTTCACCGCTTTTCGCGTCGATCGAGAACACGGACACATTGCCGCCTTCCTGGTTGCTGACGATGAGCCACTTCTCGCCCGGATCGAACGCGAAGTAGCGTGGCACCTTGCCGCGCGACGGCACGCGCTGGCGCAGCGTGAGCTCGCCGGTGCGTGCATCGACGGCATACACCACCAGGCTGTCGTGGCCGCGATTGCTCACGTACGCGAATTTGCCGTCGCTGCGCACCGCGATCTCCGCCGCGGTGTTGGGCTCGGTGAAATCCGCCGGCAGTGTCTTCACCTGCTGGAATTGCGTGGCCATTCCCGTGCCCGCGTCCCAGTTGAAAGCGATGACCTCGTTCGACAGTTCCTGCACTGCGTACAGCCACTTGCCATTCGGATGGAATGCCATGTGGCGCGGCCCCGAGCCGCCGTTGACCTTGGTGAACGCCGGGTCGTTGGGCGTGAGCGTGCCGGTCTTCTCGTCGAATCGGTAGATGACCACCTTGTCGGTTCCGAGGTCGGTCACCAGCGCAAACTTGTTGGTGGGGTCGGTGCGGATCCAGTGCGCATAGGGCTTGGTCTGGCGCTGCGGATGCACGCTCGAGCCCTCGTGCTGCACGAATGCCGTCTGCCGGTCGAGCGAGCCATCGGCCGCCAGCGAATAGACCTCGACGAAGCCGCCGCCGTAGTTGGCGTCGAGCACGTAGTGCCCGGACTTGTCGACGCTCACGTAGCTAGGCCCGCGGCCCCTGGATTCCTTGTAATTGAGAAGCCGCAGCGCGCCGGTCTTCCGGTCCGCCACCGCGAAGGCGCTGACACCACCCGGTGTGCCGGTGTTGCACAGGTACAGGCGCTTGCCGTCCGCCGACAGCGTGAAATGCGCCGGATCGCGCGTCTCCATGATCATCTTCGGCGTGGAGAGCCGGCCCGTACCGGAATCGAACTCCGCGACCGCGATGCCCATCTTGTCGGGATCCTGCGTGGCGATATAGAGCAGCGATGTCTTTGCCATGGTGTGCGTGCCGAAACTGGTGAGAAGGACGGTGAGGGTGGCGGTGAGGAGCGCGTGTTTCATCGGACGTTCCCTGGGATTGCCGGCGGCGAGCATGCCACATTGGATGTCGCGCACCGGCGGAAATTCCGCTAAGGCAGGTACCCGATCTCGCGCTGATGCCGCAGTGCCAGTACGCGCACCTGGTCCTCCTCGACCACGAAGCGGTACAACGCGATGTAGCCCGTCGCCCCGAAAGAGATGACCAATTCCCTGATATCGCCTTCGACGCGGCGGCCGAGCAGCGGATGCGCGGCGAGCGCGTTGACCGCGGATTCGATGGCCGCGGCGGCGGCAACTGCCGCCGACGGATTCTCCGCTAACAAGAATTGCAACGCGTGCTCGAGATTCTCCAGCGCGCGCGCCGAATAGATTACTTGCGCCACGGTCGGGGTCGCGGACTCGCCACTCCCTGGGCGATCTTGCGCGCCCAGGCGTGCACGTCTTCGGCCCTGTAGACCTCACCCGAGCGCTCGATCTCCGCATCCGCCGCGAGTGCCTCTTTCACGAGGCTGCGCATCTGTTCTTCGTAGGCCGCATGCTTCTCGACGGCCTCGATGATGAGGCTGTGCACCGAGCGATCGGTGTCCTTTGCGATGGCGCGCAGGCGCGCGCGCAACTTGGGTGGCAGCCGGATGGTCGTGGTCTCTGCCATGGCGACACAAAAGTAGCACACGCGCCGAATGATGCCAACGCCTGGTCCGGCAATTCCCTCGTGACGTCGCGGCAACCAAACGGCGCCGGCCACGGTCGATATACTCCACCGCCACGACACACGGCTTCAGGGGTCCGATGTCCATGAACAAGCTCGCTTCCGGCGTTCTCACCGCCATCCTCGCCATTCCCGCCATCGCCGCCGCCCAGACGCCGGCAGCCGCCAGGGCCGCCGATGCCGTCGCCGGCGTGCCGCTCATCCCGCGCTCGGCGCTGTTCGGCAACCCCGACAAGGTGCAGGCGCGCATCTCGCCCGACGGCAAGTACATCTCCTTCATCGCGCCGCGCGACGGCGTGCTGAACGTGTGGCTGGCCGAGCGCGGCAAGCTCGATGCGGCCAAGCCCATCACCAACGATCGCAAGCGCGGCATCCGCCAGCACTTCTGGGCCTTCGACAACCGGCACGTGCTCTACCTGCAGGACGACGACGGTGACGAGAATTTCCACGTGCACGCCGTGGACGTCGTCACCGACACGGACAAGGACATCACTCCGTACAAGGGCGCGCGCGCTGAGATCGTGGACCTGTCGTGGAAGAAGCCGGGCGTCGTTGCCGTGGGCCTCAACGATCGCGTGGCCGAGTGGCACGACCTGTACCTGGTGGACATCGCCACCGGCAACCGCACGATGGTCGAGAAGAACGACGACGAGATGGCCGGCTACCTGGTGGACTTCGACCTGAAGCCCAGGCTCGCGCTCAAGAACGACCCGGAGGGCACGGAATTGTTCCGCCGCGTCGGCGACAAGTGGGTCACCCTGCTCAAGATCGGCCAGGAGGATTCGCTGACCTCCGCGCCGCTCGCCATCGAAGCCGGCGGCAAGACCGCGCTGCTGCAGTCCTCCGTGGGCCGTGACAAGGCCGCGCTCGAGCGCGTGGACCTCGCCACCGGCAAGACCACGGTGCTGGGCTCGAGCGATCTCGCCGACGTCGAGCAGGTGTGGCTGGAGCCGAAGACGGCGGCACCGCAGGCGTACACGGTGAACTATCTGAAGCCCGAGATCACGGTGCTGAATCCCTCGGTCAAGAAAGACGTGGAGCTGCTGACGAACAAGCTCGGCGACGGCTTCGTGATCACCAACCGCACGCTCGACGATTCCATGTGGACGCTGGCCACCGACGATGCGCAGGCGCCGGCCGTCGCCTATCTGTACGAGCGCAAGACCGGCGCCATCATCAAGCTGTTCGACCAGCGGCCGGCACTGGCCAGCGCGCCCCTCGTGCCCATGCAGTCGCTGGAGCTCAAGGCACGCGATGGGCTCACGCTGGTGTCCTATCTATCGCTGCCGCCGGGCTCGGATTCGAACGGCGACGGCCGGCCCGATAAGCCCGTGCCGCTGGTGCTCAACGTGCACGGCGGCCCCTGGGGGCGCGACAACTACGGCTTCGACGCCGAGGCGCAGTGGTTCGCGAACCGCGGCTATGCATCGTTGTCCGTGAATTACCGCGGGTCCACCGGCTTCGGCAAGAACTTCATCAACGCATCCAACAAGGAGTGGGCGGGCAAGATGCACGACGACCTGCTCGACGCGGTGCAGTGGGCCGTCAACGAAAAGATCACGACGCCGGACCAGGTGGCGATCTATGGCGGCTCGTACGGCGGCTACGCCACGCTCGTCGGCCTCACCTTCACGCCGGACACCTTCGCCTGCGGCGTGGACATCGTCGGTCCGTCGAACCTCAACACCTTGCTGGCGTCCATCCCGCCATACTGGAAGAGCTTCTTCGAGGAGTTCGCGACGCGCGTCGGCGATCCGCGCACGGAGGAGGGCAGGAAGCTGCTCGCCGAACGCTCACCGATCTCGCGCGTCGCCGCGATCAAGAAGCCGCTGCTGATCGCGCAGGGCGCCAACGATCCGCGCGTCAACAAGGCGGAGTCGCAGCAGATCGTCGACGGGATGAAGGCCAAGGGATTGCCGGTGACCTACGTGCTGTACCCCGAAGAAGGCCACGGCTTCGCGCGCCCGACGAACCGCACCTCCTTCTACGCCATCGCCGAAGGCTTCCTCAGCCAATGCCTCGGCGGCCGCTACCAGCCCATCGGCGACGACTTCAAGGGCGCGAACCTGCAGGTGCTGGAAGGCGCCAACAACGTCCCCGGCCTCTCCGACGCCCTGAAATAATGGGGACATTCTCCGTTTCCTAGCAAAAGGGGACAGACCTGAACGGGCTGTCCCCTCAGGAACCGCCGAACAAACGTTCCTCAGCGTCCGAGTAACACTTCCGCCCGCGCAGCGGGTCCAGCGGCGGATCCAGCCGTATCCAGTTCACCAGCACCGATCCGTCGCCGACCGCGCGCATGAGCATCTCGCAGCCCCGGTCGAGATCGCCGAGCGTGGTGTAGATGAGCGCGAGGTCATACCCGACGCTGTAACCCTCGCGCCCGTGCCGCTCCAGCCGCTCGATCTCGCGCAGCGCTTCCTCGCGTCGCCCGAGTCTGGCGTACACCACGCCCAGATCACCCTGGTAGATAGACGGATTCTGGCGGGCGAGATACTGCTCAAGCGCGCCTTCCAGGTCACCGCTCGCGACCAAAGCACGTCCCAGGACACCGCGGGACCACGCTGTCGTCGAGCGCGACCGCGCGCTCGGCCGCCGCCCGGGCCCGCGGCACGCCCGCGCCCGGCGTCAGGTCCTGGCGAATGACCGCGGCCGAGATGCTTTCACCGAGCGCCGCCCAGGCCTGCGCGTATTCGGGATCCTCCTGCAGCGCCGCCTCGAACTTCTCGCGCGAGAGGAGCTGCGCGCCCGGCAGATCGCGGCGCGAACGCAGGCTCAATCCTTCCAGGTACAGCTCGCGCGCGCGAATGCTCGGAACGTGATGCGGCTGCTCCTGCGGCGCATCATTCGTGATCGAACCCCCGGTGCCGAGCCACCAGCCCAGCCCCAGCGCGACCGCCAGCGCCGCGATGCTGATCACCAGGGTGATGCGCGTATAGGGTCCACCCCTTTTCCCGGCATCGGCGGAACCCGCGTCGGCCCGGGAGCGATTGCCGATGAACCGGTATCCCACGCGAGGCAGCGTCTCGATGTAGCGCGGCACGTCGCCGACATCGTCCAGCGCCACCCGCAATTTCCTCACGGCCACATTGAGACCGTTGTCGAAATAGACGACGCCCGCGGGCCATAGCACTTTCACGAGATGCTCGCGGCTCACCACCTCACCCGCGTGGTCGTAGAGCTCGATGAGAATGCGCAGCGGCCGCTGCGGCAGGCGCGCCAGGCGACCTTCGCGCGCGATCTCGCCGGAGACGCGATTGACCGTCCAGCCGTCGAATTGCACTACTGGAGTCGCAACCATGGCTGCCGTCGTACGCAAGCGCTTCTACCCGCAGATCGGGCTGGCAGTGGCGTTGCTCATATTCATTGGATTCTCACGGACTTACTACTTCCGCTTCCTGACCGACCTGCCGCCACTCACGACGTTGGTGCACCTGCATGGCGCCGTGTTCACCGCCTGGCTGGTGATATTCGTCGCCCAGACCCGGCTGGTGGCCGCGCATCGCGTGGGCCTGCACATGAAGCTGGGCACGGCCGCCGTGGCACTGGCCGCGCTCATCCTGGCGGTGGGCTTTGCCACCATGGCCGTGAAGGCCAACGAGCCGCGCATCCACCCTTCCGGGCTCACGCCGCCGCAGTTCACGGTGGTGGGAGTCACCAGCCTGGGCATGTTCGCCACGTTCGTGAGTCTCGGAGTGGCGCTGCGCCGTCGCGCGGGGTTGCACAAGCGCTTCATGGTTCTGGCCATGATCGCCGTGCTCACGCCACCGTCCTCACGCGTGCTGACGCTGCTCGGCATGCGCGAGCATTGGACCTACCTCGTGCCGGTCGTCCCCGCGCTGTTCATCGCCTGGTGCCTGATCCACGACTGGCGCCGACATCGCATCGTGCACCCGGTATTCGCAATCGGCGGGCTCGCGATCGTGGCTCTCTGGCCGTTGCGCCTGCTCGCCGGGCGCAGCGAGTGGTACCAGCTCATCGGCGAATGGATCGCGTGCGTCGGCGCGGGGATGTGAGCCATGTGCGCTGTCATCCCGCATCGCCGTTTGCGTGCGCGCGCCCTGGGGGCGTTCGCGCGCTGGCTGGCGGCCGCGTAAGCGGAACGTAAGCAGCACGCGCGCACCCTTGCGCTGCCAGTCCCACGCAATACCCGGCTGGTGAAGACCGCCTGCGCCGCGCTGCCGACCCCCGCAGCGCGTGCGCGGTGCGGCACACGCGGGCCCGGCCAGCGCGGTCGCGAACACCTTGCACATCGCGATCGCGGGCGTAGCATCCGCTCAAAAGAACAAGGACCCGCCACATGGCAGCCGTCGTCCGCCCCCGCTTCTATCCCGCCATAGGCATCGCTCTCGGACTGGTGGTGCTCGCCGGTTTCGCGCGCACGCTATACCTGCGGTACTGGTTCGACGTGCCGCCCATCGACGTGATCACGCTGCTGCATGGCGTGGTGTTCACGGGCTGGATGATCCTCTTCATCGTGCAGACCCGTCTCATCGCCGCGAACAACGTGCGCGCGCACATGCGGCTCGGGGTGGCGGGCGCGGCGCTGGCCGCGCTGGTATTCGTGCTGGGGATGCTCACCGTCATCGCGTCGGCGAGCGCGCCGCGGCCGCGCCCCATGGGTATGACTTCGCCTCACTTCGTGTTCGTGCCGCTCTTCATCATCGTCACGTTCGCGTCACTGGTCACCGCCGCCGTTCTGCTGCGCCGGCGCGCGCAATATCACAAGCGACTCATGACGTTGGCCATGATCGTGGTGCTGCCCCCGGCCGTGGCACGACTGATCATGTTGTCGGGCGCAACGGGTCATTTCCTGCTCCTGCAGACCAGCGTCACCGCCGCGTTCGTCATGTGCTGCGTGGCGTACGACTGGGTCAAGTACCGGCTGCTGCATCCCGTCTACGTGATCGGCGGCACGCTGCTCATACTGTCCTGGCCCTTCCGCGTGTGGGTGGCGCGCTCGGAGGCCTGGGGGCACGTCGGTCGCTGGATGGCCGGCCTGTCGGGCGGGTAGCGAAAGCGCGCATACCCCGGTAGCTTTCGCGGACCATGAAATCCATCGTCCGCCTCACAGCCATCCTCGTCCTCGCCGCAGGCTCGCCGGCCTTCGCCTGCAACGAGCCCGTCTCCGTGTGCGCCAAGCCCACGAAGACCAGCTTCCCGCTGATACGGCAGGGCACGCCCGCGGCATTGCTGATCGAATCGTCGGCGAATTCCGCGGTGAAGCTGGCATCGGAAAACTTTGCGACCGATCTCGAGCGCGTCGGAGGCAAGGCGCCGCAGCGGCCGTCCGACCTCTCCGCGGCGCGCGGCGAGCTCATCATCGCGGGCGTGGTGGGGCACAGCGCCGCCATCGACGAGCTGGCCCGCGCCGGCAAGATCAAGGTCTCGGATCTGGCGGGCCAGTGGGAGGCGTACAAGCAAATCGTCGTCGAAAAACCATTCCGGAACGTGCCGCGCGCGCTGGTCATCGCCGGCTCGGATCGCCGCGGTGCCGTGTTCGGGCTTTACGATCTCTCGCAGAAAATCGGCGTATCGCCCTGGGTGTGGTTCGCGGATGTGCCCGTGGCGCACCAGTCCGACGTGTACCTCACCGCCGGCGCGCGGCGCGACCAGCCGAAGGTGCGTTACCGCGGCTTCTTCATCAACGACGAGGCGCCGGCCTTCAGCACCTGGGCGCAGAAGCATTTCGGCGGCGCCAACTCGAAGATGTACCAGCACGTGTTCGAGCTGCTGCTGCGCCTGAAGGGCAACTACCTGTGGCCGGCGATGTGGCAGCCCCGCGCCTTCAACGACGACGACCCGAACAACATGGTGCTGGCGGATGCCATGGGCGTGGTCATGGGCACCTCGCACCACGAGCCCATGACGCGCGCGCAGGCGGAGTGGCATCGCAACCAGGACCAGGGCGTCACGGGCGGCAAGTGGGACTACACGACCAACGGCGACAACCTGCGCAAGTTCTGGCGCGGCGGCATCGAACGCATGTGGAATCACGGGCATCCATACGAATGCGTGGTGACCGTCGGCATGCGTGGCGACGGCGACGAGCCGATGGCCGAGGGCACGGCCACCAAACTACTGGAGGCCATCGTGGCCGCGCAGCGCGACATCATCCGCGATGTCACGGGCCGCCCCGCCGAAATGCAGCCGCAGGTCTGGGCGCTGTACAAGGAAGTGCAGGACTATTACGACCACGGCATGAAGGTGCCCGACGACGTCACGCTGCTCTTCGCGGACGACAACTGGGGGCAGATCCGGCGGCTGCCCACCGGCGATCTCGCGCGCCAGGGCGGCTATGGCGTGTACTACCACTTCGACTACGTCGGCGGACCGCGCAACTACAAGTGGTTGAATACCAACCAGATCGAGAAGACCTGGCAGCAGATGGACCTCGCGTACCGGCGCGGCGCCCGCGCGCTGTGGATCGTCAACGTGGGCGACATAAAGCCCATGGAATTCCCGCTGAGCTTCTTCATGGACCAGGCCTGGGATCCGGAGGCAATGACGCCCGACGCGCTGGCGGACTACCCGGCGCGCTGGGCGCGCGCCACGTTCGGCGACACACAAGCGCGGCAGATCGCGGACCTGCTGACGCGCTACAGCCA
>DASTRL010000267.1:0-4311 GCA_035761265.1 Steroidobacteraceae bacterium | reverse complement strand
ATGATCGTCGGGCCGAACGTCTGCGGCACATCGTCGAGATTGCGGATCAGCAGTACGTCCTGCAGTCCGAGGGTCAGCCGGATCCTGTCGGGAAGGATCTCGACCAGATCGCCCGCGCGGCGGCGCGCATACGTGCCTTTCGGGATCTCGAAAATGTGCTCGCGCGATCCCGCCTCGATCGGCGCGAACCCCGCCCAGCCGAGCGCCGCGAGTCCCGCGCCGAGCAACGGCGCGGCCAATATCCAGGCCCGCCTGCTCATGAGCCCAGCAGGATCCTGAGGTCATGCACGAAATCGTCGGCGGGGTGGCCGTATGGCATGACGGCGCGCAATCCCCCTGCGCGATCGATCATGTAGATGGATGACGAATGACCGAAGGTGTAGCTGCCGTCGGGGTAGGCGATCTTGTTGATCGAGATGCCGTAGCTCTTGTAAGCCGCCTCGAGCTGCGCGCGCGTACCAACGCCACCGATGAACGTGGGATCGAAGCTGCCGAGAAACTTCTTCATCTGCGACGCCGAATCGCGCTCCGGATCCACCGTGATATACGCGACCTGCACGCCGGCGGCGTCGGCGCCGAGCTTCCGGCGCGCCGCCGCCAGGGTCGCGAGCGTGATCGGGCAGACCTCGCCGCAGTTGCTGAAGCCGAAGGCAAGCAGCACCACCTTGCCGTGGAAACGCGAGATCGAGAAAGGCTTGCCGTCGGTGCCGGTCAACGCGACATCCGGCGCGGGCATCACCGGTGACAGCGTGCCTGCCTTCAGCTGCGCCACCGGTGCGGGCGCCGCGGCCAACGAGGCGCCCGCGAAAAACCAGAGCGCGAATGCGAGGCCGCGGATCATAGCGGGATGGTCGCAGGCTTGGTCCCGCGCACGAAGCTCTCGTCGATGTACTTCTCGTACGGGATCGGTTGCTTGATCGTGCCGGCATCGATCGACAGCTGCATGAGCTCCTCGAACTCCGCGCGGATCATGCGCAGATCTCCGTAGGTCACCCGATCGCTGGGATTGTCCATGACGAACTGCAGGATCTTCGGATCCTGATTGAAGAACTCGCGACCGGAGGCGATCTGTACCGCCTTGGTTCGGTTCGCGGGATTGGCGTCGAGCCACAGGCCCACGCCCTGTATCTGGTTCACCAGGTCCTGGACCATCGGGCGGTTTTCGGCGATCAGTTCGTCACGTACGGTGAGCACGCAGCAGATGTAGCTCGGCCAGTAGTCGCGCGTCATGCGCAGCACGCGCGCGTAACCCGCTTTCTGCGCCGCCGCGCCAAATGGCTCGCCGGTGCAGTACGCATCGACGGCATTGGCATAGAGTGCGGCCGGCATGTCCGGCGGCGGCATCTCGATGATCTGGATGTCCGCGGGAGTCATGTTCTCGCGTGCCAGCAGTTTTCGCAGGAACAGGAAATCGACGGCGAAGCGGCTCGGGATGGCGATGCGTTTGCCACGCAGCTGCGCGAAATGTTCGTAAGGCGATTCGGTGCGCACCATGATCACGGCGCCGGAGCGATGGCCGAGCGACACCGTCTTCACCGGGATCTTCTTGTCGGCCAGGTCCATGACCAGCGGCGCGAGCATGTAGGCCGCCTGGATCCGCCCGGCCATCAACGATTCCTTGATCTCGGGCCAGCCGGAATACTTGCTGTACTCGAACTGGAAATCGTTCGAAGCCGATCCGGCCTTGAGGCTGACGTCCTTGGCCACGCACGCCACGGGCAACGTGAGGTTGCAGGTCACGGGCAGCCCGCCGACCACGAGACGATTCCGCGACTTCTCGCCCGATGCACAGCCACCGAGCGCTAGCGGCAGCGGCAGCGCTGCGGCCACGGCCGCGCGCAGGAAATCACGTCGACCGGGGATGTGCGCACTCATGCAGATTGCGCGGCAGGTTATCCGAGCCCGGCATAGCCTGCGTCTATGACGCCTCGCGGCAGCGCCCTACAATCGGCCCATGCCCTTCATCAGCAGCGCCGATGCGGACAAGAATACATATGACGTGATCGTCGTGGGCTCCGGTGCCGGCGGAGGGCAGACGGCCTACACGCTGACCATGGAGGGCGCACGCGTGCTCATGCTCGAGGCCGGGCGGCGCTACGACCCGGCCAGCGAAACGGCCATGCTGCAGGACAATTCCGAAGCGCCGCTGCGCGGCGCCGGCACCCCGGAGAAGCCCTTCGGCTTCTGGGACGCGACCATCGACGGTGGCTGGAACGTGCCCGGCGAGCCCTACACCAGCGCCTCAGATGACCCGGCGCGGCAATTCCAGTGGTGGCGCGCCAGGATGTTAGGCGGCCGCACCAATCACTGGGGCCGCATCTCGCTGCGCAACGGCGCCTATGACTTCAAGCCGCACACGCGCGACGGGCTGGGGTTCGACTGGCCCATGGACTACGCGGATCTCGCGCCCTACTACGACAAGGTCGAGATGCTGATCGGCGTCTACGGCGGCGAAGACGACCTCGAGAACACGCCGCGTTCGCCGAACGGCGTGCTGCTGCCGCCGCCGAAACCGCGCGTCTCCGACCTGCTGATCCAGCAGCGCGCGGCGAAAGTCGGCGTGCCCGTGATTCCGATGCATCGGGCGGTGATGACCACGCGCCTCGATCATCTTCGCCTGCCGAAGCTCCTGCATCCCGGCAACGCCAGGGCACAGGCCATCCTCGCCGCGGACATGCAGAAGCGCAGCGCCTGCATCTGGGCCACGCCCTGCGGCCGCGGCTGCAGCATACGGGCCAACTACCAGTCCACCACCGTGCACCTGCCGCCGGCGCTCGACACCGGCAATCTCGACATCGTCACCGACGCCATGGTGCGCGAGGTCACCAGGCGCAAGGACGGCAAGGCCGAAGGCGTCGTCTACATCGATCGCAAGACCGGCGCCGAGCATCGCGCCAAGGCGCGCATCGTGGTGCTGGCCGCGAGCGCGCTGGAGTCCGTGCGCATCCTGCTGAACTCCGGCGTCGCCAACTCCAGCGGCAAGGTCGGCAAGTACATCATGGACACGGTCGGCGCCGGCATCGGCGGGCAGGTCCCGCTGCTCGAGAACATGCCGCTGCACAACGAAGACGGCGCGGATTTCGGCCACATGTACTCGCCATGGTGGCTGTACCAGGAACAGCTTGCCGGCAAGCTCGGCTTCGCCCGGGGTTATCACTTCGAATTTGGCGGCGGTCGGCGCATGCCCGACATGGGCACGGCCTCCGGCCTCGAGTGGTTGAACGGCGGCACCTACGGCAGGAAGTTCAAGGAGGACGCGCGACGCTACTTCGGATCGTTCGTGTATTTCTCGGGTCGCGGCGAGATGATCCCGAACGATGATTCCTACGCCGAGCTGGATCCGAAGGTGAAGGATCGCTTCGGCATTCCGGTGTTGCGGTTCCACTGGAGGTGGTCCGAGCACGAGCTTCGCCAGGCGGCGCACATGCAGAAGGTGGCCGCGGACATCATCGAGGCCATGGGTGGCAGGACCTCGAGCAAGCCGCAGCCGGGCGAGAAAGCCATCAAGCAGGGCGGCGTGATCATCCACGAGGTGGGCGGCGCGATGATGGGCCGCGATCCGAAGAAGTCGGTGACCAACAGCTACGGCCAGTGCTGGGACATGAAGAATCTCTTCATCACCGATGGCGCCACGCTCTGCTCGAATGCCGACAAGAATCCCACGCTCACCATCATGGCGCTCGCCTGGCGCGCGTCGGATCACATGCTGGGCCTCATGAAAAAGAAGGAGCTGTGATGGACCGGCGTACCACCCTCAAGTGGATGCTCGCGGCCGCGGCGACGGTGCCCGCGCTGCGCGTTTACGGCTACGCAGGCGCGCCGCTGGCGAGCGACGTCGCCGCCAATCAGGCGGGCTATGGCACGGACCCCGACCTGATCAGGGAATGGAAGCCCGGTGGCCCGTGGCCGCTGACGCTGAGCGCGAACGCCAGGCTGACTACCGCGGCCCTCTGCGACCTGATCATCCCGGCGGACGAAGTCTCGCCCGCCGCATCGGCCGTCGGCGTCGTGGAATTCATCGACGAGTGGATCAGCGCGCCGTATCCGCAGCAGCGTGGCGATCGCGAAATCGTGCTGTCGGGCCTCGCCTGGATCGATGCCGAGGCGCAGCGGCGGTTCGCCAAGGGATTTGCCTCGCTCGATGACGGGCAGAAGAACGCCATCGCCGACGACATCTGCGCGCCGGCGCGCGCCAAGGCGGAGTTTGCGCAGGCTGCGCGGTTTTTCTCGAAGTTCCGCGACCTCACCGCGGGTGGCTTCTACACGACGCCCGTGGGCATGAAGGACATCGGATACACCGGGAATGTGCCG
>DASTRL010000266.1:0-7800 GCA_035761265.1 Steroidobacteraceae bacterium | reverse complement strand
GCCGCGCGCCTTCTCCTCCGGCGCCTTGTCGATCTGGTCGTACGCCATGTACGAGCCACCGTTGGTCTCCGCCATCACCTTCGTCAACGCCGCCGTCAGCGTCGTCTTGCCGTGATCGACGTGGCCGATGGTGCCGACGTTCACGTGCGGCTTGGTGCGTTCAAATTTTTCCTTCGACATGGCGCTGACTCCTGATATGGGCGCTCTAACTATTTACGGACGTGGTTCGCGCAGCGAACCGCGATTGAATTCGAGGCACGACCACTGACGGCTCATCGGTTGATGATCCCATCGGCGATGTGCGACGGAACCTCCATGTACTTGGAGAATTCCATCGTGAAGGTCGCGCGGCCCTGGCTCATCGAGCGCACGTTGGTCGCGTAACCGAACATTTCCGACAGCGGCACTTCCGCCGCCACGGTCTTGCCGGCCGGCGTGTCTTCCATGCCCTGGATCTGGCCGCGTCGGCGATTCAGGTCGCCGATCACGTCGCCCATGTACTCCTCGGGCGTCACGACCTCGACCCTCATGATGGGCTCGAGGATCACGGGCTTCGCCTTCCGGAAGCCGTCCTTGAAACCGAAGATCGCGGCCATGCGGAACGAGATTTCGTCCGAGTCCACGTCGTGGTACGAACCGTCGAACAGCGTGACCTTGGTGTCGACGACCGGATATCCCGCCATGACGCCGGTCTCGAGGGCTTCCTTGATGCCCTTTTCGACGGCCGGGATGAATTCCTTCGGCACCGATCCACCGACGATGCCGTTGATGAATTCGTTGCCCTTGCCCTGGCCGTTCGGCTCGATCTTGAGCCACACGTGGCCGTACTGGCCGCGGCCGCCGGACTGCTTGACGTGCTTGCCTTCGCTTTCGATGGTGCCGCGGATGGTCTCCCGATAGGCCACCTGCGGCTTGCCGACGTTGGCCTCCACCTTGAACTCGCGCCGCATGCGGTCGACGATGATTTCCAGGTGCAGCTCGCCCATGCCGCTGATGATGGTCTGCCCGGACTCCTCGTCCGTGGAGACCTTGAACGACGGGTCTTCCTTGGCGAGGCGTTGCAACGCCATGCCCATCTTCTCCTGGTCGGCCTTGGTCTTCGGCTCGACGGCCACCGAGATCACCGGCACCGGGATCACCATCTTCTCGAGCGTGATCACCTTCTCGAGGTCGCAGAGCGTGTCGCCGGTGAAGACGTCCTTGAGGCCCACGGCCGCGGCGATGTCGCCGGCGCGCACTTCCTTGATCTCGCTGCGCTCGTTGGCATGCATCTGCAGCAGGCGCCCGATGCGCTCCTTCTTGTCCTTGGTCGGCACGTACACCGTGTCGCCGGAGTTCAGCGTGCCGGAGTACACGCGGAAGAAGGTGAGATTCCCCACGAACGGGTCATTGAGGATCTTGAACGCCAGCGCCGCGAACGGCTGATCGTCCTGCGCGGTACGCGTGACGGGCTGGCCGCGATCGCTCAGGCCCTTGGTCGGCGGCATGTCGACCGGTGACGGCATGAACTCGATGACGGCATCGAGCAACGCCTGCACGCCCTTGTTCTTGAACGCCGTGCCGCACATGCAGATCACGATCTCGTTCTTGGCGGCGCGCGCCTTCAGGCCGCGCTTGATTTCCTCGTCCGAGAGCGGCGCGCCTTCGAGGAATTTCTCGGTGAGCGCGTCGTCGCCCTCGGCCGCGGCCTCGATCATCTTGGCGCGGTATTCCTCGGCCTGCGCCTCGAGCTCGGCGGGGATCTCGCCGTACTCGAACTTCATGCCCTGGGTTTCCATGTCCCAGTAGATGGCCTTCATCTTGATGAGGTCGATGACCCCCTCGAAGGCATCCTCGGCGCCGATGGCGAGCTGGATGGGCACCGGGTTGGCGCGCAGGCGCTGGCGGATCATCTCCACCACGCGCAGGAAATTCGCGCCGGCGCGGTCCATCTTGTTGACGAAGGCGATGCGCGGCACGTGGTAGCGGTTCATCTGCCGCCACACCGTTTCCGACTGCGGCTGCACGCCGGCCACCGAGTCGAACAGCGCCACCGCCGAATCGAGCACGCGCAGCGAGCGCTCCACCTCGATGGTGAAGTCCACGTGCCCGGGCGTGTCGATGATGTTGATGCGGTGCTCGGGGAATTGCTTGTCCATCCCCTTCCAGAAACAGGTGGTCGCCGCGGAGGTGATCGTGATGCCGCGTTCCTGCTCCTGTTCCATGTAGTCCATGACGGCCGCGCCGTCGTGGACTTCACCGATCTTGTGGGAGACGCCCGTGTAGAAAAGGATGCGCTCGGTCGTGGTCGTCTTCCCGGCGTCGATGTGCGCCGAGATTCCGATATTCCGATAGCGTTCGATGGGCGTGGTGCGCGGCATTTAGAGCTCGTGACACTGGATTACCAGCGGTAGTGAGCGAATGCCTTGTTGGCCTCTGCCATGCGGTGCGTGTCTTCGCGCTTGCGGACCGCGGCGCCGCGGTTCTCGGCGGCGTCCATCAGCTCGTGCGCCAACCTGAAAGCCATCGACTTCTCGCTGCGCTCGCGCGCCGCCTCGATGAGCCAGCGCATGGCGAGCGTCTGGCGGCGCGCGGCGCGCACTTCCACGGGCACCTGG
Source organism: Steroidobacteraceae bacterium (assembly GCA_035761265.1). Taxonomy (GTDB): domain Bacteria; phylum Pseudomonadota; class Gammaproteobacteria; order Steroidobacterales; family Steroidobacteraceae; genus CADEED01. The sequence goes on along the minus strand of DASTRL010000266.1, from coordinate 5,203 downwards.
TAGGTGGCGCCGCCCACACGGCGCGATTTCACTTCGACCACGGGCTTGACGTTGTCCAGGGCCGTGGTCAACAGCGCGACGGCGTCGGTGTTCTGCTTGCCGGTCTTCTCGACGATGCGGTCGATGGCGCCGTAGATGATGCGTTCGGCGGCCGACTTCTTGCCGCTCTGCATGACCACGTTCATGAACTTGGCCAGCATGTCATTGTTGAACTTCGGGTCCGGCAGGATGTGGCGGACCGGGGCTTGCGCGCGACGTGACATAGATTATGAGTCCCCGTTATTTCTTGGCGCGCTTGGCGCCGTATTTGGAGCGGCCCTGCTTGCGGTTGCCGACGCCCGCGCAGTCGAGCGTACCGCGCACGGTGTGGTAACGGACGCCGGGAAGATCCTTGACGCGGCCGCCGCGGATGAGCACCACCGAGTGCTCCTGCAGGTTGTGGCCTTCACCGCCGATGTACGAAGTGACTTCGTAACCGTTGACCAGGCGGACGCGCGCCACCTTGCGCATGGCCGAGTTCGGCTTCTTCGGCGTGGTCGCGTACACGCGCGTGCACACGCCGCGCTTCTGCGGCGAAGCTCCCAGGGCGGGAACCTTGGTCTTCTCTTTGTTGATGCGACGCGGGTTCGCGATCAACTGGCTCGTTGTGGCCATGCATACTCCAAGTTGATAACTGCGCGGATGAAGAAACACCGGGCCGACCCCTTTTGGGGGACGGCCCGGTGCATTTTTCCGCTATTTACGCCCTGCCCGGTTTGGGGGTGGGGCGACAAAGGCCGGCGATTCTAGGTATGTGCCGGAGGGGTGTCAACGCATTGGTGCGTCGCATCATAAGAGCTTGAGCGCGTTCGGAGTTTCGCCGATTCACAATCGCCGGCCGGCGCCCGTTTCCGAGTCTCAGCGCTCGATGATCGAGGCGGTACGCCGGGTCCGTCGGATCGCCGGGACCAGCATGGGCACCCGCTCGCGGTAGCGGCGGTAGTCCTCGCCCAGCGTATCGACCAGGTCGCGCTCTTCGAGCTGGATGGCCACCAGGATGTAGGCCGTGGTCATGAACGCGAACAGCAGGTGCGTACCGGTCATCGTGGGAGTGGCCCAGAAGGCGAACAGCCAGCCCACATACAACGGATGGCGCACCAGCTTGTAGGGGCCCGGGGTGCCGAATCTCAGCGGCTGGTACGGCTTGCCGAGCAGCTGCAGCCACACCTGGCGCAGGCCAAACAGATCGAAGTGGTTGATCAGGAAGGTGGCGACCAACACGAGCAGCCAGCCGAAGGCAAACAGCGAATACAGCACGGTACCCCAAAGCGCATCGTTCACGTCCCACACCACGCCGCCCAGCGGCTGCCAGAACGCGAAAAGCACGATCAGTGCCAGGCTGGAGAACAGCACATAGGTGCTGCGCTCCGCGGACGCGGGGATGAACCGCGTGAGCCAGCGCTTGAAGAACGGGCGAGCCATGAGGCTGTGCTGCAGGGCGAAGAGCGCGAGCAGCGCCACGTCGATGACCAGCGCGGGGCCGCTCGCGAGCCGCGGCGCGCCGTCCAGGGTGACGGGCACGATGAAATCCCCGACGAAGCCGAGCGCGTAGAGGAAGGTCGCGAAGAAGATCGCATAACAGGCCACGCCGTAGCCGAAGATCAGGATTCGTCTGAACATGAATTCACTCCCTTGGCAAAGTGGCGTGAATTCTGGTGATCGGGCCCTCGGTATGCCTGAGGCAACCGGCTCAATTTGCGGCGGGAGCAGTTGGGACAAACGTCCCGGGAACCGTCAGTGAGGCCGGCCCGCGAGGCCCCGGTCGCGCGCGAACACGATCGCCTGCGAGCGCGAGCTCACGCCGATCTTGTCGAAGATGGCCGTGAGGTGATTGCGCACGGTTTTCTCGCTGATGAAGAGCTGCGCGGCGATCTGCTGATTGCTCGCGCCGCTGGCAACGAGGTCGAGGATTTCGCGCTCGCGCGCCGTCAGCACGGATAGCTCCTCGGACTGCGACACCACGTCGGCCGCGCGGCGCCGCGGCTCCTCGTGGCGCCAGCCGAGGAACTCGCCGATCGCATTCTTGAATCGTTCGGCGGCCGGCTCGCCGTCGATCAACACGTGATTCGCGCTGTCGAGCTCGACGAACTGCGCCCCCGGAACCAACGCGGCGATGCTCCTTCCTTCATCGAAAGGCACCATCGCGTCGCGTCGTGGATGCAGCACCAACGTGGGTGCCCGCACGTGCGCCAGTCGGTGGTTCACGTCGATGTGCCCCGAGACTTCCATGATGCGCGCCGCGATCTCGGGCGTGGTCGTGCGTCGTTGCAGCTCGCAGATCCACTCCACCTGCTCGTCGTCGGCCTGTGGCATCAGCAGCTCCGCGAACATGCGGCGATACGCCGCGGTGCCCGCACCCCAGCCGACGCGCACGATCTCGGTCATCGCGCGGCCGGCGCGCAACGACTCGGCCGAGCGCTGTCCCCAGCCGCGCGCGAATCCCCCGTGCAGCACGATGCGGTCGACGCGCTGCGGATGGCGCACCGCGTATTCGAGGGCCACCGCCGCACCTTGCGAGATGCCCAACAACGAGAATCGCTCGAGTGCGGCCGCGTCGGCGATCTGCTCGAGATCCGCCACCTGCCGCTCGAAGCTCAGGTCCGAGTCGACGCGATCCGAAAGCCCGCTGCCGCGCTGGTCGTATCGATACAGCGTGTGATGGCGCGAAAACAGCGTGAACCACGGATTCCACACCGGGCTTTGCCAGTCGTAGTCGAGATGATTGAGCCAGTTGGCGGTCTTGAGCAGCGGCGGTCCGGCACCGGAGCTCGCGTAGGCGAGCTTCACGCCATCATCGGCAGTGACGAATCTGATCGTCTGGTTCACGCCGCGGGAGTCTACCCCCAGCGCCAGGCCGCCACCCGCTTCGACCCCGGAAAAAAGTGAGGCCGGCGCCTTCTTCAAAGAAGGGCCGGCCTCCTCGATCGACATTGCGCCTGGGATCAGCCCTCGGAGGCCGCCGTCTCGCCGACGCTGCCGCCGTCATCGATGTCGGCGACCGAGCCGCCCACATCCATGAAGCTGCCGCGATCGTTGGCGTCGGCCTTGGCGCGGCGATGCTCATGGGCAGCAAAGCCGGTGCCGGCCGGGATCAGGCGACCCACGATGACGTTTTCCTTCAGGCCGCGCAGATCGTCCTTGAGGCCACGCACCGCCGCCTCGGTGAGCACGCGGGTGGTCTCCTGGAACGACGCCGCCGAGATGAACGACTCGGTGGCCAGCGACGCCTTGGTGATGCCGAGCAGCACGGGTTGCAGCTTCGAGGGCTGCTTGTTGTCGGCCGTGATGCGGTCGTTCATCGCCATGGCGCGCGCGCGATCCAATTGCTCACCCTTCAGCAGCGGGGTATCGCCGCTCTCGAGCACCTCGGTCTTGCGCAGCATCTGGCGAATGATCACCTCGATGTGCTTGTCGTTGATCTTCACACCCTGCAGGCGGTAGACGTCCTGGATCTCGCGAACCAGGTAGTTGGCCAGCGACTCCACGCCCTGCAGGCGCAGGATGTCGTGCGGGTTCAGCTCGCCGTCGGCGATGACTTCGCCGCGCGTGACGGTTTCACCTTCGAACACGTTGAGCTGGCGCCACTTCGGAATCAGCTCCTCGTACTTCTCGCCGTCGTCGCCGGTGATGACCAGGCGCCGCTTGCCCTTGGTCTCCTTGCCGAAGCTCACGGTGCCGCTCTTCTCGGCCAGAATTGCCGGGTCCTTCGGCTTGCGCGCTTCGAACAGATCCGCGACGCGCGGCAGACCGCCGGTGATGTCGCGGGTCTTGGAGGATTCCTGCGGGATGCGCGCGATCACGTCACCCACCGACACGCGGGCGCCGTCCTCGAGCGCGATGAGCGCGCCCGGGGGCAGCGTGTACACGGCCGGGATCTCGGTGTTCGCGAAGGTCGCTTCCTTGCCCTTGGCGTTCAGCAGCTTGACGGTCGGACGCAGGTCCTTGCCGCCGCGCTGCTTGGAATCGAGCACCACGGTCGAGGACAGGCCGGTCACTTCGTCCACCTGCGTGGTGACCGTGAGGCCGTCCACGAAGTCCTGGAACTTGATGAAGCCGCCCACTTCCGTGATCACGGGGTGGGTATGCGGATCCCAGGTGGCCACGATCTGGCCGCCCGCGATCTTGTCGCCTTCCTTCGCGGTGATCTGCGCGCCGTACGGCAGCTTGTAGCGCTCCTTCTCACGGCCGAACTCGTCGACCACGCCCAGCTCGCCCGAGCGCGAGACCGCCACCAGGTGGCCCTTCTCGTGCTGCACGGTCTTGACGTTGTGGAAGCGCAATGTGCCCTTGTTGCGCACTTCGACGGACGAAGCGGCAGCAGCTCGTGACGCGGCACCACCGATGTGGAAGGTACGCATCGTGAGCTGCGTGCCCGGCTCGCCAATCGACTGCGCGGCCATGACGCCGACGGCCTCGCCGATGTTGATCTGCCGTCCGCGAGCGAGGTCGCGTCCGTAGCACGTGGCGCAGACGCCATAACGCGTCTTGCAGGTGATCGGGCTGCGAACCTGGACCACGTCGACGCCTTCCTGCTCGATGAGGCGCACCATCTTTTCGTCGATGAGCGTGCCCTTCGGCAGCAGCACGTCTTCGGTGCCCGGCTTCATGATGTCTTCCACGACCGTACGGCCGAGTACGCGCTCGCCGAGGCCTTCCACCACGTCGCCGCCTTCCACGAGGGGCATCACGGTGAGGCCCTTGTCGGTGCCGCAGTCCACGGTGGTGACCACGAGGTCCTGCGCCACGTCGACGAGGCGACGCGTCAGGTAACCCGAGTTCGCGGTCTTGAGCGCGGTGTCGGCCAGACCCTTGCGGGCGCCGTGTGTCGAGATGAAGTACTGCTGCGCGTTCAGGCCTTCACGGAAGTTCGCCGTGATGGGCGTCTCGATGATCGAGCCGTCAGGCTTGGCCATCAGGCCGCGCATGCCGGCGAGCTGGCGGATCTGGGCCGCGCTACCGCGCGCGCCCGAGTCGGCCATCATGAAGATCGAGTTGAACGACTTCTGGCGCTGCGGCTTGCCGCGGCTGTCCACTGCTTCTTCGGTGCCCAGCTTCTCCATCATCGCCTTGGCGACCTGGTCATTGGCGCGCGACCAGATGTCGACCACCTTGTTGTAGCGCTCGCCGGCGGTGACCAGGCCCGAGGTGTACTGGTTCTCGATCT
>DASTRL010000265.1:0-7520 GCA_035761265.1 Steroidobacteraceae bacterium | reverse complement strand
CGCGATCGCCACGCAGGCCGTGATCCGGGATTGTCTGGCCGCCAGGGCTTCCACGTCGCGTTTGCCGGTCTTCTTCGCCATTCGCCGCTCGCCTGCCGATGGCGGCGAGTATACGTCCGCGGGTCCGGGAAATGCCGGCGTTCACCGCGGCGATTCGGTTCCCGGCGGGCGCTGCGTGAACGAGGCAGCCTCGCGCAGCGTGAGCGCGTAGCGACGGTATTCGGCGGCTCGCTGCTCGTAGAGCTCCGCCACGGCGTGACGTCCGCACTGCCGCGCATCCCGCGCCATGCGGCTCACGAGTTCCAGGCGCTTTTCCATGATGCGCATGGCGATACGCACCGCGTCCTCGAGCAGCTCGTCCTTGGCCGCGAGTTGCCCGGCCGTGAAGGCATGGCCGATCTGACAGCGATATCGCAGCGGCTGCGCGTCGCGGACCTCGCTGAGAACTCCCTGGCAATCGGGACAGGTCAGCGCCACGGGGTCGGCAAAGCGGCGCAGATTCTCGGAGCCGCTGCGCGCCGGCCGGCGACCTCGACCTCGAACGCCAGGCTGTCGGGCACCGGCAAGGATGGCCCGGCCTCGGTTTGCGCCAGCTCCACCAGCAGCGCGGGGAGTTCCGCGACCGTGACGACGTGATCGGATGCCACCGTCCCGAGGGCCGTGCGCGGCATCTCGCTTTCCACCGCGTCGAGCGGATGCTGCACGACCGCGGTGCCGCCCACCGCCTTGACGGCATGCAGGCCGGAAGCCCCGTCGTTCAGCAAGCCGCTCAGGATCACACCGACCGTGCGTGGACCGAACGACAGCGCCGCCGATCGGAACATCGGATCGATGGACGGTCGACTGAGATTCTCTCGCAGCCCGGCGCCCAGCCGGATGGTGCCGCCGATGAGCAGCAGGTGGCGATCACGTGAAGCCACGTACACGTGCCCGGCCTGTGCGAGACGCTGTGCGAGGAACGTGTGGAACCGCGCAGGCGCGTATGCTCATGCACATGTCGGGAATGGACACCGTGCTTTCGATCGCACTCGGCATCGGCCTGGCGGCGGCCGTGGGCTTTCGCGTGTTCCTGCCATTGCTCATCGCCAGCGTCGCCGCGCATGCCGGGCACCTGCATCTCAACGAGAGTTTCGCGTGGCTCGGCTCGCTGACCGCGGTCACCATGCTCGGCGTCGCGGCGACCGTCGAAGTGCTGGCTTACTACATTCCGGCCGTCGACAACCTGCTCGACACCGTGACCGCGCCACTGGCACTGATCGCAGGCACCATCGTTTCGGCGGCCGTGATCACCGATCTTCCGCCCTTGATCAAGTGGAGTACGGCCATCATCGCCGGCGGCGGAGTGGCTGCCATCACGCAGGGTGTGACCACGCTGGTGCGCGCCAAGTCCACCGCCTTCACCGCCGGTCTCGGCAACCCGGTGGTGTCCACCATGGAAATGATCACGGCGCTGATCATCTGCGCGCTGGCGTTGCTCGCGCCGCTGATCGCGGTGGCGGTGGTGGTGCTGATCTGCTGGCTCACGGTATTCCTGGTGCGCAAGTTCCTGCGCAGCGGCCGGCAAACCCGCCCGTCCTGAGCACGCATCGCGGCTGCGGCGCATCCTCTCGCACGCGCTGTAGGCCGGTGCCGACGTTCGCCGATCGAACGCTCCCTTACAATCGCGACCAACAAACAAGGAACATCCATGCGGACCCACCTGCGTCTTCCCGCGACCCTGCTGGCGATCTCGCTGTGCACCCAGGCTCCGGCGGACGTCCCGGCCGGCACCGATGCACGCGACGCGGCGCTGCTGGCGCGCATGACCCTGGACGAAAAGGTCAACCAGCTCATGCTGCTCAGCAAGGGCACGATGACGGGCCCGGACTCCGCGGGACGACCGAGCTACTCCGCCGAGGAGCTGGCGCGCAACGGCATCGGTTTCCAGATGTCCGCGTTCGAGTTCTCCGCGAAGGACATCAACCGCATCCAGCGCATCGCGGTCAAGGAGTCGCGCCTCGGCATTCCGGTGGTGTTCGCCACCGACATCATCCACGGCTATTGGACCGTCTTCCCGGTGCCGCTCGGGCTCGCCGCGACCTTCGATGCCGACGACGCGCGCGTGGCCGCGAGGATCGCCGGGCTGGAAGGCTATTCGCACGGCCAGCGCTGGACCTTTGCCCCGATGGTGGACCATCCCGCCGATCCACGCTGGGGTCGCGTGGTGGAAACCTTCGGCGAGTCTCCGTTGGTATCGGGCGACTACGCGGTGGCGACCATCGAAGGATTCCACCGCTCGCTCGCCGACCTGCCGGGCAATCCCGCGCCCGGGAATTTCGGCGTGGCCACCTGTCTCAAACACTATCTCGGCTATGGCGCCTCACAGGGCGGCAAGGACTACGCGTACGTCGATCTCAGCGAGCGCACCCTGCGCCAGTTCCACCTGCCACCGTACATCGCGGGCCTGAAGGCGGGTGCGCCGGCGGTGATGCCGGCCTTCAATGCCCTCGACGGCGTGCCCATGTCGGCCAACGAACGCTGGCTCAAGGGCGTGCTGCGGGGCGAGCTCGGCTTCGACGGCGTGATCGTTTCCGACTACGCGGCCATCACCGAGATGCGCAACCACGGCACCGCCGCCAACGACTTCGAGGCCGCCGTGCAGGCGCTGCACGACGGCACCGTGACGCTCGACATGGAAGACGGCGTCTACTACGCACAGCTCGCGAAGGCCGTGAAGGCCGGCCGCGTGAGCCTCGCGGAAGTCGACCGTGAAGTGCTGCGCGCGCTGGCCTTCAAGCGGAAGTTAGGCCTGTTCGAGAAGCCCTACGTGCCCGAGGACCTGGAGAAACGCGTGCGGCTGTCGCCCGCCAACCGCGCCGCGGCACGCGACATCGCGCGCAAGTCCATCGTGCTGCTCGAGAATCGGCACGCGCTGCTGCCCATCGATGCGCGCGGCGCGGCACGCCGCATTCTCGTGACCGGCCCGCTGGCGGATGCCGCCGGCGACATGCTCGGCCCGTGGCATTCGCGCGGCGAAGCCAGGGACGCCGTCACGGTGCTCGCCGCAGTGCGCGAACACGTGGCTGCCGTCAAGGGTGGCGCGACGATCAGCTACTCCGAAGGCGTGGCGCTGGACGAGCGCGGCGCCGCGATGCCGGGCGACGATGCGCGCATCGCCGCGGCCGTGGCCGCCGCACGCGACAGCGATCTCGTCATCGCCGTCGTGGGCGAGCGCGAACGCCAGAGCGGCGAGGCGAACAATCGCGCCCACCTGGATCTGCCCGGCAACCAGCAGGCGCTGATCGACGCACTGGCGGGCACGCACCGGCCCGTGATCGTGGTGCTGCTCACCGGCCGCGCGCTCGCGGTGCCGGCGCTGGCGGAGCACGCCGGCGCGCTGGTGCATGCGTTCTTCCCGGGAACCGAAGGCGGCCACGCCATCGCCGATGTGCTGTTCGGTGACTACAACCCGGGCGGCAAGGAACCCGTCACCTGGCCACGCGACGTCGGCCAGCTGCCGATACATTTCTATGATCCGCCGAACGGCCGGCCCAACATTCCCGAGCGCGGCGACTACAAGGCGCACTGGCTCGACGAGCCGGACGAACCGCTGTTCGACTTCGGCTTCGGGCTGTCGTACAGCCGGTTCACGCTCAGCGATCTGTCGCTGCCCGCGCGCCTGGGAAGGCAGGACACGATCACGGTGCGCGCGCGGCTCACCAACGAGTCCGACCGCCCCGGCGACGAGGTGCCGCAGCTGTACTGGCGGCCGCGCGTCGCGAGCACGGTCAATGGCAAGCGCCTGGCGGCGTACCAGCGCGTGCATCTCGGGCCGCGCGAATCGCGCATCGTCGAATTCACGCTGCCGGCCGGCGCGCTCGCCATCCTCGATCCCGGGAACCGCTGGGTGCTCGAGCCCGGGGTCTTCGAGATCACGCTCGGCACGAGCTCGCGCGGCGGACTCGCCGGCACGCTCGAGCTCGTGGACGCGGACCGCGCCGCAGCACGGCCCATTGCAAGCCGCTGACGCCTAACAACCTTGCGGCGCGTCGTCCGACGATGCCGCACTCACTCGGGCATCGAGTCCTACATTACGCGCTCGTAACAATCGAGATTCCCGCTCCGGACGGTGCAAGAATCCGTTCCCAAGGAACCGTGGGCCGCTTCGCGCCGTGACGCGCGGCCACCACACGAGAGGGATTTTCATGAAACATCTTCCGCGTTCGTTTTCCCGGACCATCCTGGGTGCGGCGATCGCCGCGGCGTTGTCTCCTGCCATCGTCTGGGCGCAATCCGCCGACGCGACCTTGCGCGGCAAGGGACCCTCCGACACCGACGTGACCGCGCGCAATGTCGCGACCGGCTTCACGCGTCGCGCGCACACCGCACAGGATGGCAGCTACACCATCGCCGGCCTGCCGCCGGGCACGTACCGCGTCGACGCGGGCCCCGGGACCGAACAGACGGTGACGCTGAGCGTCGCCACCACCGCCACGTTGAACTTCGGCGAAGCCGCGGTCGCCGAAGCGGCGCCGCCGACCACGGAAGCCACCGAAGAGGTCGTGGTCACCGGCCGCCGGCTCGCCGAGGTGAAGACCTCCGAGGTCGCCAACGTCGTCTCGCAGCACCAGATCGAGACCGTGCCGCAGATGACGCGCAACTTCCTCGAGTTCGCCGACACCGTGCCGGGTGTCGCCTTCCAGGTGGACTCCAAAGGACGCACGCTGATCAACGCCGGCGCGCAGAACCGCAACGGCATCAACGTCTACATCGACGGCGTGGGCCAGAAGGGCTACGTGCGCTCAGGTCTCAGCGGCCAGACCGGCGACACGCAGGGCAATCCCTTCCCGCAGCTCGCCATCGGTGAGTACAAGGTCATCACGTCCAACTACAAGGCCGAGTACGACCAGATCTCGAGCGCCGCCATCACCGCGATCACGCGCTCGGGCACCAACGAATTCCGCGGCGAGGCGTTCGGCACCTACACGGCCGACAACTGGCGCGCGCGCACGCCGGCCGAGATCGACAGCGACACCAAGACGCCGTCGGAGTCGAAGGAATACGGCGTCTCCTTCGGCGGGCCGATCATCCAGGACCGCATGCACTTCTTCCTGACCTACGAGGCCAAGCGTTACCAGACGCCGGTCACCGTGGCGGTGGATCACAGCCCGCCGCCGGCGGTGCTCGCCAACCTGCCGGCCGATGCGGTCGCGCAGCTCGGACCCGCCTCGATCCTGTTCGACGAGGACCTGTACTTCGGCAAGCTCGACTGGGAACCCACCGACGTCGATCGCTTCGACTTCACGGCGAAGTTCCGCCGCGAGCACAGCGAAGGCGACCAGGCCGGCATCGGCGTCGCGCAGTCCGCCGCCATCAACACCACCAACAACGAGGATCGCTACGAGCTGTCGTGGAAGCGCAATGGCAACGGCTGGCTCAACGAAGTACAGCTCGGCTACGAGAAGGCCCCCTATCTACCGCAGCTGCGCACCTCGGATCAGAATGGAGCCGTATACACGTTCATCGACAACAACGCCAACGACCAGAACATCCTGATCGCGAATGGCGCCGACCCGCGCGCCTCGCAGAACAAGACGCAGAAGGGCTGGTCGGTCGCCGACATCATCACGTTCACGGACATCGGCTGGTTCACCGGCGACCACACCATCAAGGCCGGCGTCAAATACAAGGACCTCGACCTGATCGCCACGGACTCGATCCCCGGGCGGCCGGTGTTCTATTACGACGTGTCCGCCGCCGGCGCGGCCACGGTCCCGTGGAAGACCGTGTTCGCGCTGCCGCTCGAAGGTTATGGCTCGACGGTCACCTCCAACGACCGGCAGTTCGGCGTGTTCGCGCAGGACGACTGGGCCGTCAACGACCACCTGACGCTGAACCTCGGCGTGCGCTGGGACATCGAGTGGGTGGACTCGTATCTCGATTTCCAGACGCCGCAGTTCCTCATCGATGCGCTGAACACCGAGGTCGCCCCCGGCGTCACCTATGGGCAATCGCTCGGCCTGTCTTCCGATCCGAATACGACCATCGACATCAACGACTACATCAGCACGGGCAACAATCGCGAGCCCTACAAGGGCGCGATCCAGCCGCGCCTCGGATTCTCGTATGACATCGGCGCCGACCAGCGCCACGTCATCTTCGGCGGCGCGGGCCGCGCCTACGACCGCAACCTGTACGACTATCTGCAGGTCGAGCAGACCAAGTTCTCGCTCGCCAGCACCGAGCTGCGCTTCAACACGCCGGATCACCCCTGCACGCCGAGCGCCTCCTGCGTCGCCTGGGATCCGGCATTCGCCTCGGACCCGAACGCGCTGCCCGCGCTGCTCAATGGCCGCGCCGGCGAAGTGAACCTGATCAACAACGACATCAAGACGCCGTACTCCGATCAGTTCAGCCTGGGGATGCGCAACCGGCTCGGCGACTGGAACACCACCGCCGCCGTCACGCGCGTGCTCAGCAAGGATGGCTTCGTGTTCACGCTGGGCAACCGCTATCCGAACGGCGACTTCTGGCAGAACCGTTCGCAGCCCTGGGGCAACTCGCCGCCGGGACTCGCCGGCAACCTGCTGGTGGGCAACAGCGGCATCGAAACGCGCAGCACGCAGATCCTGCTGTCGGCCGAGAAGCCTTACGACGAGGAGTCGCACTGGGGCGCGACGGTTTCCTACACTTACACCGATGCGACCCAGAACCGCGACATCAACGAGCACTACGCGTTCGATCAGGTGTCGATCAAGGAATACCCGTTCATCCTGTCGAATGCGGCCGCCAAGCATCGCGTGGTGGCCACCGGCTCGTACGGCGCACCCTGGGGCCTGACACTGGCGGGCAAGCTCACCTGGTCCACGCCCGTGCCGCACAACGTGATCACCTGTCTCAACGACCCGAACGTGTTCGCGAACGGCGCGCCCTGCACGGCCTTCGGTTATGCCGCCGACAGCAACGATGGCTACAAGGCGCTCGACCTGCAGATCACCAAGGACTTCACCATCAAGGACGTGACGTCGTTCTACCTGCGCTTCGACCTCCTGAACGTCACCAACGAGCACAACCTGGTCGACTACATCGACGTGCAGGGCGACAACGGCCTGGTCACCGGCGGGCGGCTGAATCCCGTGGGCAACATCACGGGATATCCGCGCACTATACGTGGCTCCTTCGGCATCAGGTTCTGACGACGGCCCGCGCTGACGTTGTTAGCGCGGGCATTTCCCGCCGGCGGATGCCACAATCGGTTTCGTGAGCAACGAGGCGCGGCTGCTGCGGAAAATCGTGATCGTCGGTGGCGGCACCGCAGGCTGGATGGCCGCGGCGGCACTGGCGCGCACGACCGCGTCCATCGCCATCGAGCTCATCGAGTCCGAGGAGATCGGCACCGTCGGCGTGGGCGAGACCACCGTGCCGCATCTGCGCGCCTTCAACGAGACGCTGCGCATCGACGAGGCGGAGTTCGTGCGCGCGGTGCGCGGCACGTTCAAGCTCGGCATCCAGTTCGTCGACTGGGGTCGCATCGGCGAGCG
>DASTRL010000264.1:0-23789 GCA_035761265.1 Steroidobacteraceae bacterium | reverse complement strand
CATGCGCGCCATTTTTTTTGCCCTGGCTTTTCCTCTCGCTGCGACCGGCGCCCAGCCGGCTCTGCCCGAGCTCAAGCTCGCCACCTGGAACCTCGAATGGTTCATGAAACCGGAAACGCTGCGCGCGCTCGCGCCGGCCTGCACGCCGCCCGATGCGCCCCGGGACGGTGCCCGCCGTGCGATTCCCTGCGACGTCGCCAACGACATGGCGCGCAGCGGCGAAGACATCGCGGCGATGCGCCGCTACGCGCGTGAACTCGGCGCGGATGTGGTGGCATTGCAGGAGGTCGACGGCGCGGACGCCGCGCGGCTGCTGTTCACGAATCACGAGTTCTGCTTCTCGGGCCGCGTCGCGGTACAGAACAATGGCTTCGCCATTCGTCGCGGTCTGCCCTTCTCCTGCGGACCGGATCTGCAAACGCTTTCGTTGAACGACGACGTGCGCCGCGGCGTGGAGCTGCGGTTGTTTCCGGGCACGGATCGCGAGCTGCGGCTGCTGTCCGTGCACCTCAAGTCCGGCTGCGCGCGAGACGCATTGACGGCCGACCGGCCGAGCTGCGGCGAACTTTCACGCCAGATCCCCGCGCTCGAGCGGTGGATCGACGCGCAGGCCAGCGTACATAAGGCCTTCGCGGTGCTCGGGGATTTCAACCGTGACCTGCGCCGTGAGCCCGCCGGCAGTTCGCTCTGGGGGGAGATCGACGACCAGGACCCACCGGACGCGGACCTCGTCAATACCGCCGAGGGGCAAAGTTTCCAGAATTGCATGCCACAACAGACCTTCAGCGGCTACATCGATTACATCGTGCTGGGCCGCCGGATGGCGCGGGGACTGGTGGAAAACTCATTCGGGCGGGCACTTTACCGACCGCGCGACGCCCAGCGCCGCAAGTTGTCGGATCATTGCCCGGTATTCATCAGGCTGCGGGTGGCAGACGCCACCGCCGCGCCGTCGTAAACCCGGGGACGTGAAATTTTTCGCGAACTCCATTAAGTTCAGTTCCCGTCAATCACCCGTCTCGCAGGGCAATAATCCTCTCAGGAGAGCCTGATGAGTAAAACGACAACAGCGGGGATCCAGTCGGTGGAGCGCAGATTGCATACCAGGCATCGTGCGCGCACCACGGTGTACATCACGACGCCCGCGGGACGAAAGAAACTGTGCCGCGCGATCAATCTCTCCGCGACCGGAGTTTTCGTCGAAACCACCAACCTCGGATTGCGCAAAGGTCAGCAGGTCGAGCTGGCGTTCGCGATCAATCTCGGCGCCGTCACCAAGCTGCATCGGCGAACGGCGGTCGTCGCGCACGTGTCGCGCGGCGGCACGGGCCTCATGATGGATGCCTATACGGCTCGTTAATGGGGACATTCCTCGTTTCCTAGCAAACGGGGACAGAGCTGTAAGGCGCCAACTCTCCGCGAACCAGCGCGCTGCCACAGTTCACCCGCGAATGAATTGACGAGAGCCTGGCGCCAGCATCCACCACTTCGCTACGGCCCCTGTTCCCTTGCGCGCTGCAAGCCTGTCCCCGTTTGCTAGGAAACGAGGAATGTCCCCATTGATTGCTTGTTAGCCGGCCTGGGCGGCCGGTGTTGCCAGCAGCGTGTCGAGGGCGACAGGCGGTGACAGATCGAAGCTCTGCACGAAGTCCACGCCGAGCGCCGTCAGCCAGTTGCTGTGATCGCCGCCCAGCACGCGCTTGGCGACGGTCTGCAATCCCATGACCTTCGCGGTCTGCACCAGGCCCACGACGCGCGCCTGCGTGAGGCGGTGTTCCAGCGCATGCGTGGTGAGCTCGGCGTCGAGCTTGATGAGGCGCACCGCCGGGTGATCGAGGATGGGCATGCCCGCGCCCACCACGTTGAAATCGTCGATGGCCACGGGAACGCCGCAACGGGCGAACACGTCGAGCGCCGGCACGACCTCGTCGGGATGCGTGAGGCACACGCGCTCGGAGAATTCCACGCCGATGAGCCCGGGCGGCAGCTGCGATTTCTGCAGGCAGCTCTCGACGAAGTTGATGAAGTGCGGCTCGATCACGGCCGCATCGGAAAGATTGACCGAGAACGCCGGCGGATCGCGCTTCCACACCGAAGGGTTGCGATGCAGCCAGCCGATCAGTTCGCCGATCACGCGCCGATCGATCATCGAGGCCAGGCCGTGATTCGCCGCCGTCTGCATGACGCGTTCGGGGGATTGCTCTTCGCCGTCGACCATGTGGCGCAGCAGCACTTCGAAGCGGCGGATGCCCTCCGCCTTGCGCAGGCGTACGAGCTGCTGCACGCGCAACACGACTTCCTGTTCGCGGATCTGCGCGTACACGGCTTCGAGCGGCAGCGGCACGGGAGGCTTGGGCTTCTGCGGCTTCTGCTGCGGCATCGCGTGCAGGGTCTGCGCCACCTCGGAGGCAATGTCGGTGAGGATGGTTTGCACGGCCGGCGTGAGGAAGCGTGCGGCCGGATCCTGGTCCTCGGGAGGCGTGTCTTCGACCACCAGCAGGCAAACGCCCTGCAGCGCGGAGTGCAGGTCGCGCAGCGCCAGCATCACCGCCGTACGCGTGCCCTCGCCGCGCAGGAAGCGCGACTCGCGCGCGGCGCCGAGCACGAACGCGTCGAGCGCATCGTTCAACGCCTGGCGGAATTCGATGCCGAAGTCGGTCGAGGTGCAGTGGAGCACCTCGCCCCGCGCGTCGTACAACGCGATGGCGCGATAGCGCGCGTGCGGCAGCGCCTGTTCGAGGTTGGCGACCCAGCCCGGCGCGACTTCGATGACCTGCTCGTTGAGCACAGACGCACGAATGGTGGTCTGGCCCGTTTCTATCGAAGCAGCGGCCAATGTGGAGGGTCGTGGATCCATTCCCTGAATTTCTCGAGAGATTCCTCGACGCGCAGGGTTACAGAATCTCGTCGGATTCGACGTGATGCGCCTCGCGGTCCCTGTGCCGGTGTCAAAAGCCCCGTACGGTATTTGACATATCGGGTACCGCGACTTCGCTCCTCTCGAAGATGCGCAAAACCTACCGTTTTCAATCACAATCGCGCACTCGCAATCACGGGGGAATGCGATGAGCCATCGGATCAGCCGGAGAGACTTCCTGTCGGGCACCGCCAGCGGCGCCGCACTTGCCATGAGCGCACAGGCTTCGGCGGCAGCGCCGCCGGCATCCGCTCCGCAGAATCCGGGCACGGGTGCCTGGGTGCGCTGGCTCGACGATCGTCAGGCGCCCGCCGCGCTCGGCGTCACCTGGGGCACACCGTGGCCCCGGGGACAGCAGAAGTCAGCGAAGGGTTTTGCGCTGCGCGCGGCTGATCAGAGGTTGGCCCCGCTGCAATCCTGGCCACTCGCGTACTGGCCCGACGGTTCGATCAAGTGGACGGCGCACGCCCTGCCCCCGGACGCACGGGTTGGCGACGGCCCTTTCCAGGTGGTGCCACAACGTGTCCTGCCCAAGTTCGCAAGCCAGGTTGAGGTGCGGGAGAGCGAACGCGGCATCGACGTGGACACCGGCGTCTTCGTCTGCCGCTTCGCGCGCACGGGCGCAAACGTCATCGAATCGATCGCTCGCGGTGGCCGCGACGCATTGCGCGGCGGCCGGCTGGTGCTGCTGTGCCAGGACAGCGCGCCGGACAGCGGCGATGCGCGTGTCACCCAGCAGAACTTCGAGAGCCTGGTGGAAAAAGTCACGGCGGAGCAGCGCGGTCCCGCGCGCGCCGTCGTGAAAGTGGAAGGACGGCACGCGCAGGGCGAGCGCCGCTGGCTGCCCTTCACCTTGCGTTTCTATTTCTATGCCGGCAGCGATGCGCTGCGCGTCCTGCACACCATCGTCTTCGACGGCGATGAATCCCGCGATTTCATCCGTGGCCTGGGCCTGCGATTCACGGTGCCCATGAAAGCCGAGCTTTGCGATCGACACGTCCGGTTCGTCGGCGACGGGGACGGGGTGTTCGGTGAAGCGGTACGTGGTCTCACCGGGTTGCGGCGCGACCCCGGCGCGGCAGCACGCCAGGCGCAGATCGCAGGCGAAGTCGTGCCAACGATCGCACCGTCGGTTCAGAACCTGTTGCAGTATGTCCCGGCGTTCGGCGACTGGACCTTGTTCCAACCCACCGCGGACTCTTTCCGTATTCGCAAACGCACCGGCGACGGCCACGCCTGGCTCGACAGCGGGCATGGCGCGCGCGCCAGCGGGCTCGGCTACTTCGGCGATCCCACGGGCGGCATCGCCTTCGGTCTCCGCAATTTCTGGCAGAGCCATCCGGCCCAGCTCGACATCCGCGCGGCGCAGGGTGAGGCGGCCACGGTCACGATGTGGATGTGGGCGCCCGAAGCCGCACCCATGGACCTGCGCTTCTATCACGACGGACTCGGGCAGGACACCTACGAGAAGCAGACGCAGGGCGGTCTCGAGATCACCTACGAGGACTACGAACCCGGCTTCGGCACGCCCCTGGGTGTGGCCCGCACCAGCGAGATGATGTTGTGGATCCTGCCCGCCACGCCATCGCACGCGCGGCTCGCGGAATTCGCGCAGGCTCTGCGCCAGCCCCCGACGATGGTGCCGACCCCGCAAACTACCGCCGAATCCGGCGTGTTCGCGCACGCGCTGTCGCTGCCCTCGCAGACTCCGCCGGAACATGCCGCGCTCGAGCGCGAGCTCGACTGGATGTTCGATTTCTATCGGGGGCAGCAGGACCAGCGTCGCTGGTACGGCTACTGGAATTACGGCGACGTCATGCACACCTATGACTTCGACCGCCACACCTGGCGCTACGACGTCGGCGGATTTGCGTGGGACAACTCCGAGCTCGCCACCGACGTGTGGCTGTGGATGTACTTCCTGCGCAGCGGCCGCGCGGAGGCGTTCCGCTTCGCGGAGGCCATGACACGCCACACGGGTGAAGTCGACGTGCATCACCTGGGCCGCTTCGCTCCGCTCGGATCGCGCCACAACGTGCAGCACTGGGGCTGCTCGGCCAAACAACTGCGCATCAGCACCGCGCTGAACCGGCGCTTCTACTACTACCTGACCGCCGACGAACGCGTCGGCGACCTGATGCGCGAGCAGAACGAAGCCGCGCGCACGCTGCGCACCATCCAGCCCGGACGCAAGCTGCCCGACGCCGCCTCGCGACCGGCGGAAGACCCGCATGGGGACTACGCATATCTCGGCTTCGGTACCGACTGGGGCTCGCAGGCCAGCGCCTGGCTCACCGAATGGGAACGCACCCGCGATCCGGGATTCCGCGCTCGCCTGCTCGCGAGCATGCGCAGCATCGCCGCGCAGCCGCGCGGATTCTTCACCGGCGGTGCACGCCTGAACCTGGTCACGGGCGCCTTCGATCGGGCGCGCGGCGCCGAGATCAGCGTGTCGCACCTGTCTGCGGCCTTCGGCCTGCCCGAAGTCTGCGCGGAACTCATCGAGTTGTTAGGCGTGCCGGAGTTCGAGCGCGCCTGGCTGCAATACTGCGAGCTTTACAATGCACCGCCGGAGGAGCAGAAGGCAGCCCTCGGTCAGGAGCTCGGGCCGCTCAACCTGCAGCAGGGCCACTCCCGGCTCACGGCCTACGCGGCCTGGCGCCGCAAGGATGCCCGGCTCGCCGCGCGCGCCTGGCAGGAGTTCACCGGGGGTCGCAATGGCTATGGGCCTGGCAAATCCTTCGTGGCAAGGCGGATCGAACCTCCCGCCGTGCTGAATCCCGTGGACGAAGGGCCCGGCATCTCGACGAACTCCAGCGCGCAATGGGGACTGGCCGCGATCGTTTGCCTGGCATACACGCGGCAATTCGCACTGCGCTAGGCTCCCGGGCATGAAGCCCCGCGCGCTGCTGCTCGCACTGCTGCTCAGTGCATTCGCCATTGCCACGGCCGCGAGGCCGCGCGTGGTCGTGCTCACCGACATCGAGAACGAGCCGGACGATGCGATGTCGATGGTGCGACTCCTCGTGTATTCGAACCAGTTCGACATCGAAGGCCTGGTGGCCACCACGTCGATCCACCAGCAGAAGCAGGTGGCCGCGTGGCGCATTCGCGAAATCGTCGACGCCTACGCCCAGGTGCGCGACAACCTCGAGCTTCACGAGCACGGCTTTCCGGCCGCCGACGCGCTGCGCGCCATCATCGTGGAAGGCCGTGCAGCGTACGGCATGCAGGCCGTGGGAAAGGGGCTCGATTCGCCAGGCTCGGAGCGGCTGATCGCGGCCGTGGATCGTCCGGACCCGCGGCCGGTGTGGGTGACGGTCTGGGGCGGACCCAACGTACTGGCGCAGTCACTGTGGAAGGTGCGAGCGACGCGCTCGAAGCGCGAGCTGCGCGAGTTCATCTCGAAGCTGCGCGTCTACACCATCTCGGACCAGGACGACAGCGGGCCGTGGATCCGCCGGAATTTTCCCGACCTCTTCTACATCGTGAGTCCGGGCTTCCACGCCGGCGGCGCGTATCACCACTCCACCTGGAGCGGCATCAGCGGCGACCGCTTTCACGGCCGCTTCACCGGCGCGGACTTCGCCATCGTCGACAATCCATGGCTCGATGGACACGTCCGCGCCAAGGGCCCGCTGGGTGCGCAGTACCCGCAGGTCAAGTACATGATGGAGGGCGACACGCCCAGCTTCCTCGGACTCATCGGCAACGGGCTCAACGAACCCGAACATCCGGAATGGGGTGGCTGGGGCGGACGCTATGAACTCTACACGCCGCGCATGCGCCCCTGGTTCGCAGAGGCCGAGACGCGGCCCATCTGGTCGAACGCCGAGGATGAAGTGCAGGGACTCGACGGCGCCTGGCACAGCTCCGACCAGGCGACGATCTGGCGCTGGCGAGAGGCTTTCCAGAATGACTTTGCCGCGCGCATGGACTGGACCATCGAGCCATATGCGGCCGCGAATCATCCGCCCGTTCCCGCGCTGGCTCACGCGCAGACATTGCACGCAAGACCCGGCGAACGCGTGACGCTCAGCGCGCGCGGCTCGACCGATCCCGACGGCGATGCGCTCTCATACCGGTGGTTCTGCTACCCGGAAGCCGGCACGCTGGTCGTGGCCACGGCACGAAGCGGCGCACCGGTGACGATCGAGCACCCGGACGAAGCAGAGGCTTCGTTGACGGTGCCGGCCGATCCGTTCAAGCCGGGCACGCTGCACGTCATCCTCGCGGTGACCGACCACGGCAACCCGGCGCTCACCCGTTACCGGCGGGTGATCGTCGAGGTGACGCCATGAAGCCCCCCATTACGTAAAAACCCGCGGTTGACGGGAATTCGCGCTCATCCCTAGTATGACACCGGTGGCATTTTCCGCGCGGACCCGGAAATGCCCACGATCGAACGACAAGTCTCGAAAACAGGGGGAATGCGATGAAGGGCTGGACTTCTGCCGCACGCCTTTGCGTGCTCGCGCTTTGTGTCTCCGGATCCTTGACCGCCTGCAAGAAGGCGCAGGCGCCCGCATTCTCCCCGCCTCCCGGAACCTTTACCGGCACGCAATACGTGGCGATGTCCTCGCCGACGCCCGGCTCCATCGTCGTGTACACCACCGACGGCAGCGCGCCGAGCTGCGTGCGCGAGCACGGCACTATCTACTCGCAACCCGTGGCGGTCACCGCGGACACCACGTTCAAGGCCATGGCCTGCGCGCTGCTGCGCGACGAAAGCCCCATCGTCACCGCGAAGTACGTGATCGAGCCGCCGGAGCCGGCCGCCGCCCCGGTATTCTCACCCGAGGGTGGTCTCTATCTGGCCACGCAGAACGTGAGCATCAGCAGTGCCACGGCGGACGCCACCATCCGCTACACCAGCGATGGCAGCACGCCGGGCTGCGCCAGCGGCACGATCTATTCCGGACCGATCGAGGTCGCGCAGGACGTGACGCTCAATGCGATTGCCTGTGCCACGGGCAAGCTCGACAGCGCCGTCACCAGTGCGTCGTACACCATCCGGCCGCCCGCCGCCGCGCCGGTGTTCGATCCCGCGCCCGGCGCGTACACCGGCGCGCAGAACATCGCGCTCACGTCGGCCACGCCCGGCGCATCGTTCCGCTACACGACGGATGGCTCGACTCCGAACTGCAGCGTCGGCACGAACTACGGCGGCCCCATCGCGATCAGCAATTCGCTGACGCTGAAGGCCGTGGCCTGCTCGCCGGTGAACTCCGACAGCCCGGTCACGAGCGGCGGCTATGACATCACCATTCCGCCGGAGGAGTCGGTGTGGCAGGCCGTCGACTTCAACAACGGCGCGAATCTCGCCGCCGGCACGCACAGCACCAACGAGGCGGGCGATGCGCTGAACATCTCCAGCCGCGGCAAGGTGGAGAGCACCCAGCAGGTGTTCCACTTCGTCTACACGAAGATCCACGGCGACTTCGTGTTCACCGCGCGCCTCGACGGCGTCGACTTCGCCGGCCTCACGAGCAACCAGGGCCGCGCCGCCCTGCTGCTCACGCCGGACATCGCGACCACCGGCACCAATTTCATCTACGGCTCTTCGATGTTCAATGCGTCGACGGTGCCTTTCGGCCGCAGCCACCGCCTCGCCGCCGGCAGCAACAATTCGAACAGCTCCATCAGCATCACCACGGGCGCGGGTCCGCGCTATCTCAAGCTCACGCGCACCGGAAATACCTACACGGCGGCCGGTTCGCTCGACGGCGGCGCGACCTACGTGGCCGCCGCGACGCAGACCTTCACCGCCGGCCTCCCCGAAGACCTGTTCGTCGGCTTCGCGATGAGCTCGAGCAGCAACACCGTGGCGGCGTCGGCCACGTTCAGCGACGTGCAGATCCGCGATCCGGCCGGCAACCTGCTGGTGGCGCCGAACTCCTTCACCGGCGAGATCGGCTCGCCGACCGAAGGCGGCGGCACACCGATTCCGCCCACTGGCCCCACGCATCCGGAAGACCTGTCGCGCGGCGCGACTCCGCCGGAACCCGCGCAGGCGGGCGACGTGTTCCGCTATGACCTCGAAGGCTATGCCGCGGGCTTGGTGACCGGCGGCGGCAACATTGACGAGACCGACGCGCGCTATCGAAAGGTGAGCACCGCCACCGAGCTGGTTGCAGCGCTCCGGGACGCGAAGGCGTCGAGCGCCAACCCGGTGAAGGTCATCGAGATCCTCAACGACCTCAACATGGGCTACAACGAGGTGGGCACGCTGCTCACCTCGCAGGCCAGCAATCCGCTGCGCGCCAATCTGCCCGCGATCAAGCATCCGGCGCTGATCGCGAGCGGCGTCACGCTGCTGGACATCCAGGATTTCAACGGCCTGACCATCTACTCGAAGAACGGCGCGACCATCCGCCATGCCGAGTTCAACATCAAGAACGGCACCAACCTCATCCTGCGAAATCTCAGGTTCGACGAGCTCTGGGAATGGGACGAAGGCACGCGCGGCGCGTACGACACCAACGATTGGGATTTCGTCACGATCGGCGACGGGGGTGGCGTGACCTCGGGAATCTGGGTCGATCACTGCACGTTCACGAAGTCCTATGACGGCGTGCTCGACATCAAGAAGGGCGCCAGCAACATCACCGTCTCGTGGAGCGAGGTCGTGCCGGCCGCGACCGGGCCGGGCAGCTTCGTGCAGCAGCAGTTCGATGCGCTCGAGGCAAATCGCGCCGGCAATGCGATGTACAACCTGTTGCGCAACTACTTCACCCAGGAGCAGGTCGTCGCCATCGCGCTTCCGCAGAAGAAGGGCCACCTCATCGGCTCGACCGACCTCGAGGGCCTGACGAGCTACACGGTCACGCTGCATCACAACTATTACAAGGACCTGCAGGATCGCATGCCGCGGCTGCGCGGCGGCGACGTGCACGCCTACAACTTGTACGTGGACGTGTCGAATGCGCGCATCGTCAAGGCCATGCGCGATGACGTCGTCGCGGCGAATCCGCCGCTCGCGAGCGCGCTCAGCTCCACGTACAGCTTCGGCATCACCTCGAACGGCGCGATCTCCACGGAAGGCGGCGCGGTGCAGGTGGAGGACAGCGTGTTCTGGGGCGTGCTCACGCCCTTGCGCAACAACCAGACCAACGTCAACAACCCGGCGTATACGGGCGCGATCCGCGGCAGCAACATCCTGCACATCCTGCTCGCGACCGACACGCAGTTCATGCCGGAGGCCTCGCAGCAGTCGTCGTTCCAGGATCGCGGCTTCACCTGGGCGACCTGGCAGGGCAACAGCGACGACCCGGCGAGCACGCTCGGTCCGGCGCAGGCGCCGCAGATTCCGTTCGTGTGGCACAACGGTGGCGGACCCGGCTATCTGTACGCCAAGGATCCGGTGAGCTCGCTCGGCACGCTGCTCACCGGGCCGCAGGGCGCGGGCGCCGGCAAGATCGGCATGACCAGCGCGCAGTGGCTGAGCGTCGCGAACTGAACGACTTGCGTTGAACTGTACGGACGCCGCTCGGCCGGCACGAGGCGGCGTCCGGCAGTGGCGCTTGACGCTGGCCTGTGGTCTGATCCCGCCGGATGGCGCCAAACTACCTTGCCATCCGGCATTCGCATTTCCGGATCACGTTGCGCCGCTGGCTGCAGGGCCTCGACCGGGCGCTGATCGCCATCGCCTCCGCGCTCACCTTTCTCCTGACCGCGATCGTGGCGATGATCGTGTACGGAATGGCGCAGGCCTTGTCGATGCTGGCCGACCCGGCCACCGGACCCGCGCGACGCCTGGCCGTCATCGCCGCCTGGCAGGCGTTGACCCTGATCCTGCTGCGCGCGCTGCGCGAGGCGGCTCTCATGCCGAAGGCGGCGGCGTTCTTCGATTCGCTGCCGGTGCCGGCGGGGCAGAAGCTGCGCGCGGATGCGGTGCTCGCGTTGCTGTCGTATTCGTTCCTGTGGATGCCGGTGGGCTGGGTGCTGATCGATCCGTTCGGCGAGCGGCGGGCAGCGCTGCCCGTCGCGCTCACCGAGCTCGCGGCGTTGGTCGTGCTGAGCATTGCCGTGAATCTCACCTGGCTGCGGGGCCGGCTCTTCCATGCGGGAATCTGCGCACTGGCGCTCGCGGCTTTTGCGTTGCCGGGCGAACTTCGATGGATGGAATCGCTGCGCGTGCTCTGCGCATCGCTCGCGATGTGGGCACTCTGGAAGTCCTATCAGCCCGGCGCGGCACGCGCGCCATCGAAGCGTCGTCGCAACGCTATGGCCGGCGGACTGGCGGTGCGCAGCGGCCTCGTGGTCCCGCTGCTGGCGAACGAGCTGCGTGCCAACCTGCTGGTGCGCGTCGGCGCGGTGCTGGGCACGCTGGCGGCCTGCCTCGCGGTGATCGCCTTGCGAACCAACGACACCTCGTCCGCCAGCGTGCTGCTGTTCGTCGCGGCCTCGGCCGCGCTGGCGCTCTACTCCCTGCCCACCCTGATCAGAAACACGTTGTTGACCCGGCTGCATTTCCTTGCCGGGCAGCCTGCGTTCGTGCAACGCATGCGCCCCGGTGCGTATTTCATTCCGACCGCGTTGTTCGGCGCTGCGCTGCTGCTGGGTGGGGCGTTCGATCGCGGTGGACGCGCCGGCCTCGAGGCCGGCATTTTTTCCGCGCTGTATGTCCTGGGCGTCGCGGGCTCGAGGCTGGAACTGAAAGTGACGTCCTGGTTCATGCCGTTCGCGGCGCTGGTGGCCGTGATCGTTCTCGGAGCCATGACGTGAATGCCACCGAGACGGAACCCGTGCTGGAACTGAAGGCGATGCGGCTGCCGCGCGGCACGCTGGGCGAGCTCGACCTGCGATTCGGGCGCGGACTGCATGTACTCACCGGGCCCAACGGCGTGGGCAAGACCACGCTGCTCAATGT
Source organism: Steroidobacteraceae bacterium (assembly GCA_035761265.1). Lineage (GTDB taxonomy): Bacteria > Pseudomonadota > Gammaproteobacteria > Steroidobacterales > Steroidobacteraceae > CADEED01. The sequence continues at coordinate 12,000 of DASTRL010000264.1, read as the reverse complement.
CATCGCCGGTTCGCTGCCGCCAGCCGGCGGCCGCATGCTCTATGCGGGGCGCCCGCTCGATCATCGTGAAGCGCGTGTGGTGCTGGCGCCGAACGCGCCACCCGACATGCCGTGGATCCGTTCCGGGCTGTTGTTGGAATTCATCGCTTCGCTGTATCCGGCGAGCCGGCGGGATTCTGCGTATGCGGCGCGCGTCGTGGGAGCTTTGGGTCTGGACGCGTTCCTCGACGCGCCGCTGGGAACGCTATCCGCGGGCACGGCGCGCAAGCTGCTGCTGGCCGCCGCACTGATCGCCGCGCCGCCCGTCATGCTGTTCGACGAGCCCACGAACGACATCGACGCCGCGTCCATCACCGCCTTCATCGCGTTCGTCGGCGAGATCGCGGCGCAACGCGTGATCCTGATCACCACGCATCACGCCGGCGACCTGCAGTCCCTGCGCCCCACCGTGCACGCATTCAGAAATGGGGACATTCCCCGTTTCCTAGCAAACGGGGACGGACTTGGGGCGCACAGCTCTGTCCCCGTTTGCTAGGAATCGAGGAATGTCCCCATTTAATCGGCGGCGGTGGCGTAGGGGTTGATGCGTCCTTCCTTGGGCTTGGGCGCGCGTCCGCTGCGGGAGCGCTGCCACCATTGCGGGCGGGCCACCCAGGTGGCGGGTGCCTTGAAATCCGACTCCCGGATGGCGCGTTCCACGGGGTGCTCGCTCGGCGAGTTCATGTCGAACACCCAGCGCGCCAGCCGGTACAGGAAGCGCAGCAGCGTGAGCGTCAGGATCACTTCGAACAGCGTCGCGAAGAACGCCAGGAAGGCGTTCCACAGCGCGGTGCGCGCATGGAACTTGAGCGCCATGCGCTCGACGTTGATCTCGATGCTGTCGTAGAAGCTCGGCACCACGAGCAGCGTCAGCAGCGTGGAGATCACGGTGCCGCCGATGATGGCCACCGCCATCGGGCTGTAGAACTCACCGCCCTCACCCAGGCCGATGGCCACCGGCATCATGCCCGCGATCAGCGCGAAGGTGGTCATCAGGATGGGGCGCAGGCGCACGCGACCGGCGTGCATCAGCGCCTCCTCGCGATCCACGCCCTGCTTCTCCTCGGCGCGCGTGCAGTCGAGCAGCAGGATGGCGTTCTTCGCCACCAGGCCCATCAGCATGATCACGCCGATCAGGCTCATGAGGTTCAGCGTGCTGCCGGTCAGATTCAGCGCCAGCACCACGCCGATCAGCGACAAGGGCAACGACAGGATGATCGGAATCGGCGCGGTGAACGAGCCGAACTGCATCACCAGCACCAGGTACATGACGCCGATGCCCATGACCAGCGCGATGACCATCTCCGTGCCGAGCTCCTTCTGGTCACGCGACGAGCCGCCGAGTCCCACGCCGTATCCCGGCGGGAACGTGATGTTGTTGGTGATCTTCATGGCATCGGCGGTCACGGCGCCCGCGTCGCGGTTCTGCACGTTGGCCGACACCGTCACCGTGCGCTTGCCGTTCAGGTGCTGGATTTTCGCCGGTCCCTTGTCCATCGTGATGGTGGCGATCTGCTCGAGCGGCACCATCATGTCCGTGCCGGTGACGGCGATCGGCAGATGCTCGATGTTGTCCGCGCTCAGCCGGTCCTCGGGCGCGAGTCGCACCGCCACGTCGCGCGATTCGCCCACGGGATCCACCCAGTCGCCGACTTCCACGCCGGCGAATGCCACGCGCAGCGTCTGGGCCGCGTCGTTCACCGAGATGCCGAGCTGGTTGGCGAGCCCGCGATCCAGCTCGATGCGCAGCTCATCCTTCGGATCCTGCTCCGACAAACCCACGTCGACCGCGCCCTTGACCTGCCGCAGCTTGTCCATGAAGGCGTTGGTGATCTCCATGAGCTTGCGCGAATCCTCGCCATAGAACTGGATCTGGATGGGTTTGCGCGCGCCGTTGTTGAGGTTCTCGAGCACCACGTACTCGGCGCCCACGAGCTGCTGCAGCTTCTCGCGCAAGGCGCTCGCCATTTCCTTGAGCGATCGATCGCGATCCGACTTGTCGCCGATGTCCACCCACACGCGCCCGCCGGACGCGTTGGCGCGGCTGTCGGTGGCCTTGACCTCGGGCAGCGTGCGCGCGAGCTCGGCGGCCCTCTCAACCTTGTTGCGCGCGTATTCGAGGCTGGTGCTCGACGGCGTGCGCACGTCGATGACCAGCGTGCCGTAGTCGGAGGCCGGCAGGAATTCGCTGCCACCCAGCGTGAACTGATAGGCGCACGAGCTCGTGAGCAGGAAGAACGCGCCCATGATCATGATCTTGCGGTGGTGCAGCGCCCAGGCGATCACGTTGCCGTAGCGGTTCGCCTGGTGATCGAACCAGATGTTGAACTTCGCGAAATATTTTTCGATGCCGCGGCGCGGCCGCTGCGAGTGGCCCACCGGATCGCCCCAATAGGCCGAGAGCATCGGGTCCAGCGTGAAGGAGATGAGCAGGCTGACCAGCACCGAGGCCACCACCGTCACCGCGAACGGCCGGAACCACTCGCCGGCGCCGCCGCTCATGAATGCCACCGGGACGAACACCGCGACGATCGAGAACGTGGTCGCCGTCACCGCAAGACCGATCTCCGCGGTGCCGTTGCGCGCCGCCGTCACGCGATCCTCGCCGCGCTCCATGTGCCGAACTATGTTCTCGCGCACCACGATCGCGTCGTCGATGAGCACGCCGATGGCGAGCGACAGGCCGAGCAACGTCATGAAGTTCAGCGTGAAGCCGCACAACCACACGGCGATGAACGCGGCGATTGCCGAGGTGGGCAGCGACAGTCCGGTGATCAGCGTCGAGCGCCAGGAATTCAGGAAGGCATACACCACGAAAATGGTGAGGCCGGCGCCGAACACCAGCGCGTGGATCACGTTGTTGAGGCTGTCCTGCGCGTCCTTGCCGCCGTCGTTGGTGATCTCGAGTTTGGTGCCCTCGGGCAGCGTCTTGTTGATCTCGTCGACCTTTTCACGCACGCGCTTGGCCACGGTCACGGTGCTGGCTTCGCGCTGGCGGATCACCGACAGACCGACGTTCGGCTTGCCGGTCCGCAGCGAATAGCTCGAGGGCTCCGCGAATCCATCCTGCACCGTCGCCACCTGGCCGAGCCTGACCACCTCGTTGCCCTGGCGCTTGACCACGATGTCGTTGAAATCCGCCGGGCGCTCGATGCGGCCCACGAGGCGGATGTTCTGCTCGTCGAGCTCGCCCTTGACGCGGCCCACCGGTGCGTTGGTGTTCTGCGCGCGCAGCGCGTTGACCACCTCGCCCGCCGAGACGTTGTACTCGCGCAGCTTCTGCGCATGCAGCAGCACCGAAAGCTGACGCTGCAGCGCGCCGTCGACGTTCACCACCGCGACGCCGTCGATGCCGCGCAGCTGATCGGCGAGCACGTCCTCGGCGAGGCGCGAAATCTCCACGTGCGACTGCCGCTCGGAGGACAGACCCAGGTTCATGATGGGCTGCGCGGCGGGATCGACGCGGAACAGCACCGGCTCGCGCATTTCCAGCGGCAGCTTGTAGCGCACACCGGCAATCGCGTTGCGCACCTCATCGCCCGCCTGCGACATGTCCTTCTTGAAATCGAACACGATGACGAACTGCGCCTGCCCGTCGGAGGCCGTGGAATTCAGCTCATAGATCTGCGGAATGCTCTGCAGCGACTTCTCGACGCGGTTGATGATGTCGCGCTCCACGGACTCGGGCGAGGCGCCCGGGTACGGGAAGGTCACCACCATCACCGGCATCTCGACGTCCGGAATCTGGTTGACGCGCAAGTGGAAGAGCGCCAGCAATCCCAGGCACATCAGCACGATGATGATGGCCACCGTGGTGACCGGCTGCTTGATGCTGAAGTTGGAGAGGAACATGTTATTTCTCCGCGACGACTGCGGGCTTCTCGTCGGAGGCGGAGCGGACTTCCTGTCCCTCCTTCAGCGTGGCGTTCGGAAAGCGCAGGATCTTGTCGCCTTCGGTGAGTCCCGAGCGCAGCGCCCAGGCGCCGCTGCGTGCGTCGCGCTCGCCGAGGCCGAGCGCCACCTTCTGCAGCTTGTCGCCATTCACCTTCCAGGCGAAAGCGTTGTCGCCTTCGCGCACCACGGCGGCGGCGGGCAGCGCCAGCACCGCGGCACTGCGCGTCTCGATGCGTCCTTCCGCGTACAGGCCCGCCACGTCCGGCTGCTGCTTGGGATCGTCGAAGGCCACCAGCACTTCCACCTGGCGCGTCGTGACGTTCGCAGCCGGGTTCACGCGCGTCACCGCGCCCGTGAATTCCTTGTTCTCGTATCCGTGGATGTGGAACCAGACGGGCTGGCCGTTGCGCACCTCGCCCACATTGTCGGCCGACACGAACCCCTCGAACCGCAGGCTCGACGGATCGATGACCTTCAGCAACTCCTTGCCCACCTGCGCGGTGTCGCCAGCCGACACCTTGCGATCGCTGACGATGCCGTCGAAGGGCGCGCGCACTTCCGTACGTTCGAGCTGCTGGCGGGCCGTGACCAGGCGCGAGCGCGCGGCTTCGCGATCGCTCTGCGCCGTGTTGCGGCGGATCTCCACGTCCTCCACCTGCTGGGCCGAGACCACGCCGGTCTCGCGCAGCTTCTGCATGCGCTCGAGCTGGCGCTGCGCCTGCTCATAAGCCTGCGAGGCGGCGCTCATCGCCGCCTGCGCCGACATGAGACTGTCGCGGATCGAGGTCTGGTCGAGACGCACGAGCAAGTCGCCGCGCTTCACGCTGTCGCCGTTCTCCTTGAGCACGGCCAGCACCACCGCGGGGACTTCGGCGCGCAGATCGGCGCGGCGCTCGGGTTCCACCGAGCCCGTGATCGAAGGACCGGAGGTCAATGCGCTGTTGCGCACCACCAGCACATCCTCCTGCGATACCAGCAACGGCGGCGCGGCGGCTTCGGCCTGCTTGCCATCGCCCTTGCTGCAGCCGGCGGTGCCGACGATCACGCCGGCGATGAAGAAGATGACACTGAGACTGGCAAAGCTTCGGATTCTTGTGCTCACGGAGATTCCTCGAAGACCTCGATATACGACGCTCCAGCAACCCAATGGGTTGCACGCCGTACCAACTAAATGAGTTGTTTCTATTGGGAAAACGCCGGTTGCCGGATCAACCTGCGTCAGGAGGCCGGGAGTTTAGTGAGGCGCCGTTTCGTTTGAAAGCGCGACGTGCCACCGGCGGCGAAATTTTCGCATTGCGGCAGCCATGGAAACCCCGCCTTTCGGCACGCCACCCGCAAACCGGGCGCGCGCCTGAGGAATTTCCGCACATTGGCGGGGCACTATGTCGCCCCGGATTCGGCCCGTCTCAGGAAGTCTTCAGCTCGGCGAACCACTGCGCGGCGGCCGGCCCCACCACCAGGTGGATGCTGCCGGGCGCGGGCCGCGCGACCGCGCGCACCACGCCGGCGAGCGCGGACTCGTCCACAGCCGCCGGCTCGCGCACGGATACGCACAGCCGACTGGTGCTCAGGTGCAGTGCCGCGATGTTGCCGCGGCCGCCGAGCGCGGCAAGGGCGCGATCCCGCGCACTCGCATCCGTGCCGCCAGCGTGCCGCAGTCCTGCGCGGATTTCCGAGGCGAGCTGATCGGCGATGGGACCCACCACCACCTGCATGGCGCCTTCGGCGAGCTTGAGCACGCCACGAGCGCCCAGCGACTTGAGCGCCTTCTCGTCGATGCGCGTGGCGTCGGCGAGCACCAGTCGCAGCCGCGTGGTGCACGCTTCCACCGAGCGCAGGTTCGAAGCCGAACCCAGCGCCTGGATCCACGCGAAGGCGGGCGCACCGGCGCCCGCGCCGGCTTCGGCCACCGGCGTTGCCACCTCATCGGTCTCGCGGCCCAATGTCTTCAGATCGAAGCGCAGGATGAACCAGCGGAACAGCACGAAGTACAGGCCGAAATAGCCGAGCCCCACCGGGATCAGCACCAGCGGATGGGTGGAAAGCGGGAAGTTGAGCAGATAGTCGAACAGCCCGGCCGAGAAGCCGAAGCCCAGGTGCACGTCGAGCGCATGCATGAGCACCATGGCGCATCCGGTGAGCACGGCGTGCACCGCGTACAGCAACGGCGCCAGGAACATGAACGAGAATTCGATGGGCTCGGTGACTCCCGTGAGGAATGAAGTGAGCGCCATCGAGAACAGCAAACCACCCACCGCCTTGCGCTTCTCCCGCGCGGCGGTGCGATACATGGCGAGACAGGCACCCGGCAACCCGAACATCATCACCGGGAAGAACCCCGACATGAAGGCGCCGGCGCTGTGATCGCCGGCGAAGAAGCGCTTGAGGTCGCCGGTGACGCCATTGAAATCGCCCAGCAGGAACCAGGCGATGTTGTTGATGATGTGATGCAGGCCGGTGACGATGAGCACGCGGTTCAGCACGCCATAGGCGAACAATCCCCAGGACTCGGAGCCGAGCACCGCCTGGCTTGCGACGTCCATGCCGCGCTCCACCACCGGCCACGCCACGCCGAAGAACAGGCCGAGGCCCAGTCCGACGAAGCCGCACACGATGGGAACGAAGCGACGCCCGCCGAAAAAGGCCAGGTAGCTGGGCAGGCGGAAATCGTTGAAACGGTTGTAACCCCAGCCCGCGATCAGGCCGCTCAGCAGCCCCAGCGGCACGGAGAGCTTGGACAGCTCCTTGTCGCGGAATGCGGCCGCGGCGAGCTCCGCGGCGCGCCCCGTGAAGCCGGCCGTCGCCTCGGGTGGCACCTCGATCAGCACGCGAGCCGCATGCGTGGCGACCAGGTAGCCGACCACCGCCGCGAGCCCCGCGGCGCCGTGGTTCTCCTTCGCCAGTCCCACCGCGACGCCGATGGCGAACAGCAGGCCGAGATTCGAGAAGACGGCGTCGCCCGCGGCGGCGATGGCCGGCACGTTCAGCAGGTCCGGCTGCCCCAGGCGCAGCAGCAGTGCGGCGACCGGCAATACCGCGATGGGCAGCATGAGCGCCCGGCCCATGGGCTGGAGCTTCGCGATGAACTGCTTCATGAGGACCTCACCAGCGTACGCACTTCGGCGGCGGTGGACAGCGCCATCGCGCGTTGCGCGAGCGCGCGGCAGTCATCCCGGCGCAGCGCGCGCACCAACGCCTTGACGCGTGGAATCTGCCCCGGCACCACGGAAAGCTCGGTGACGCCGAGGCCTAACAACAACGGCACGGCCTCGGGATCCGACGCCAGCCCGCCGCACACCGCCACTGGCCTCGAGTGCACGGCCGCACCGCGCGTCGTGGCATCGATGAGCCGCAGCACCGCCGGATGCACGCCATCGATGCGCGCCGCGAGCTCGGCGTGGCCGCGGTCCATGGCCAGGCCGTACTGCGCCAGGTCGTTGGTGCCGATGGACAGGAAATCGACCTCGCGGGCGATCTGATCGGCCAGCATGGCGGCCGCGGGTGTTTCGATCATGGCGCCCAGCAGGGGCACCTGCACGCCGCGCTCGCGCGCCAGGCTTTCCAGACGCGCGCGCACGGTGGCGATCTCCGAGATGTCCGTGATCATGGGCAGCAGGATGCGCGCCGCCGGCTGCACGCCCAGCAGGGCGCGCAGCTGCGCGTCCAGCAGCTCCGGCCGCCACAGGCTGGTGCGCACGCCGCGCAGGCCCAGCGCCGGGTTGTCCTCGGGCGGCAGCGGTAGATAGGCGATGGGCTTGTCGCCGCCGATGTCCAGCGTGCGGATGACGAGAGGTCGTCCGGCCAGCAGGTCGGCGACCTGCTGGTAGCTCGCCAGTTGTTCGGCCTCGTCGGGCGCCGTGGCGCGGTCGAGGAACAGGAACTCGGTGCGCAGCAACCCGCAGCCCTCGGCTCCTTGCTCCATGGCGAGCCGCGTGTCGGCGGGCGTGCCGGCGAGATTCGCGAATACTTCGATGCGCTCGCCGCTCGCCAGGCGGCAGGGTTGCTGCGCATCGGCCAGCTGCCGCGCGCGCAGCTCGCGCCCGGCCGCCACTCGTGTGCGCGCCGCCTCCACCTCCTGCGCGGTCGGCGCCACGCTGAGCACGCCGGATTCCGCATCGAGAATGACGACCGCGCCGGTGCGCAGGCTGGCCAGCGCGCTTCCCACGCTCACCAGCATGGGCACGCCCAGCGTGGCCGCGAGGATCGCGACATGCGAGGTTGGCCCGCCGCCGATGAGCGCGATGCCGCCCAACTTCGAGGCGTCGATGTCGATGAGCTGCGAAGGCGTGAGGTCGCGCGCCACGAGGATGCTGCCCGCGGCGACCGGCGTGTGCTGGTCTGCGTGGCCCGCAAGTTGCCGCAACACCTGGCGCTCGAGGTCAGCGAGGTCCGCGGCGCGCTCGGCGAGGAGCGGATCGCCGGTGGCCGCGAGCGCCGCGGCGCTGGCGCGCAGGCTGGCGCGCCAGGCGAAGCCTGCGCCCTTGCCGGCCTCGATGGCAGCGCGCGCTGCGGCGAGCAGCTGCGGATCCTCGAGCAGTTCGAGATGCGCGGCCATGACATCGCGCGCGGCCGCGGTGGCCGAACGGGCGCGCTGTTCGATGCGTGACCGCACGGCCGACAGCGCACGCTCGAGCGCATCGCGTTCGGCGCCCGCACCGGCGCCATTTTCATCGACGGCAATATCGTCGGCCTCGAAGGCATGCACGGGCCCGACGCAGAATCCGCGGCTCGCGACGACGCCGGTGGGATGCGCCGGATCGGCGGGTTCCCGGGTAGGCTGAACCGGGATGGCCTGGGCGGGGATGGATGCGGCTGCTGCGGGCGCTGAATCGAGGTTCCGGATCACGCGCGCGATCTCCGCGATTCCCGCCGTGGCGCGAGGCTCGAACCCCGCGATCACGATCTCATCGCCGCCGTGCACACCCAGCGACATGAGCGCCACCGTGCTCTTCGGATTGGCAGCGCGACCGCGCGCGCGGACCTCGAGGTCGTAAGGCAGCCCCTTGGCCACGCGCGCCACCAGCGCCGCCGGCCGCGCATGCAGTCCATGCGCATGCGTGATGACGAGGGCTTCGCTGACCACGGCACTCGCCGCGGCCGGGGATGCCTCATCGCCGCCGGGTTTCGCTTCGCCCAGCGGCTCGACTTCGAACAGCACGTCACCGCTCGCGAGCCGCCGATCGAGCCGCGCGCCCGAGATGCGGAAACGCTCGCCGTTGGTGATGATGATGGGCGTGATGAGACTGCGCGCCTTGCGGGCCAGCAGGTCGAGGTCGAAGCGCATCAGCAGGTCGCCGGCGTGCACCCGATCGCCCTTGCGCACCAGCGGTTCGAAACCCTCGCCGCGCAGCATCACGGTGTCGACGCCGACGTGCACCAGGATCTCCGCGCCGCCCGGCGCGCGCAGCGCGATGGCGTGCCGCGCGGCGGCCACCGAGATGACCTCGCCGTCGCAGGGCGCGCGCAGCTCGTTGCCCGTGGGATCGAGCGCGGCGCCCTCGCCCAGCATGGCGCGCGCGAACACCTCGTCCGGGATTTCCGCGAGCGAACTGCTCCAGCCGGAGAACGGCGCGAGAATCTTCAGCACGTGCTACCGCGTCCCGCTGAGCTCGAGACTGCCGATGACCCACATCGGATCGAGCTTGCTGCGCGTGAAGATGAAACACAGGTCATGTGTCCCCTCCTTCGCCGGCAGCCCGATCGGCGGCAGCGCGGTAATCCCGAAACGGTCCACGGCCGGCGACAGCGAGGCCGTGACCGCGGGCGCACCGGTGCAGCCATCGATGCGCACTTCGAGCTCGCCGTCACGGGTGGCAGGCTTGGGCAGGGGAATGCCCTGCGCATCCTTGCCGATCTGGAAGTTGAAGGGAATCTGTCCCACGGCGGCGCGCAACGAGCGCGGCTGCGACAGGTCGACGCCGCGCCAGATCCAGCATGGATTGGAGATGTTCACCAGGAACACGCCACGCTCGCCCTCGATGGGCGCGTCATCCTCCAGGGACAGTAGATAGCCATCGCCGCATTGCTCGAGGTCGTGGCTCAGGCGGCGCAGCGGTTGCGGGCGCAGCTCCAGCTCCCGTGCCCAGACGATGCCCGCGCGGTCGTAGCGGCGCAGTTGCGGATCGAGGCGCCGCTGGAAATCCGCCCAGTTGATGCGCTCCGGCGCCGACCAGGCCACCTCGGCCAGCGCCGCGATGCGCGGAAACGTCATGTAGTCGACGCGCGCCTCGGTGCGCATGAACTCGGTCCACAGATTGGCCTGGACGCCGAGGATGTGCCCGCGCTGCTCCTGCGGGATCGAGGCGGGCATGGGCTGAAAGTTGTAGACCATCTCGAGCGACAGCGTGTTGCTGCGGCCCGGTGACAGATCGCCCGCGCTCTGCCAGTGGTCGAAGTAAAGGTCCGGCGCCGGCGACAGCACGGTATCGTGCCCGGCCTTGGCCGCCGCGATGGCGCCATCGATGCCGCGCCAGGACATGATGGCCGCGTTCGGCGGAATTCCGCCTTCGAGGATCTCGTCCCAGCCGATGACGCGGCGGCCCTTCGACTCGATGAATCTGGCCATGCGCTGGATGAAATAACCCTGCAGCGCGTGTGCATCCGCGACGCCCAGCTCCTTCATGCGCGCCTTCACGCGCGGCGACGCCTCCCACTGCGGCTTCACCGCCTCGTCACCGCCGACGTGGATGTATTCGCTGGGGAAGACGTCGATGACTTCGGTGAGCACGTTCTGCAGGAAGTCGAATGTGGATTCCTCGACGTTGAAGAGATTCTCGTAGACACCCCAGTCCGAGGGCACTTCCTTCAGGTTGTTTGCCGCCGGTGAAACACCCAGCTCCGGATAGGCGACGATGGCGGCGGTGGCATGGCCGGGCATCTCGATCTCCGGTACCACCGTGACGTGGCGCGCGGCCGCATAGGCCACGATTTCGCGCGCCTGGTCCTGCGTATAGAAGCCACCGTGCAGTCGCGGCTTGCCGGTTTTCGGATCGATGTCCGCGCGCGGCGCCTGGCCCTCGGGCACGCGCCAGGCGGCCACTGACGTGAGCTTCGGATACTTCTTGATCTGCAGTCGCCAGCCCTGGTCGTCGGTGAGATGCCAGTGCAGCACGTTGAGCTTGTGCCGGGCCATGTCGTCGATGAATTTCTTGATGTACTCGGGGGACTGGTAGTGCCGCACCGAATCCAGCATGAGCCCGCGCCAGGCAAAGCGCGGCGCGTCGCGGATCTCGATGGCCGGTATCTGACCGACGCCACCTTGCAGCGGCGTCACCGTGAGCATCTGCCAGAGCGTCACGGCGCCATGGAAAAGCCCCGCCGGCGTGCGCGCCTTCACCACGACACCTTTCGGCGTCGCGGACACCGAATAACCTTCTGCGGCGAAGGAGTCGTCCGCCGCCGCGATCACGAAGGAAATCGAATCCGCTGCCGAATCGGCCTCGCGCGGCGCGCGCACCGTGATCTCCGGATCCTTCTTCGCCAGCTCCGCGAAGTAGCCGGCGGCATCCGCGGCGCCCGCCCCGCCGGAGTAGATCACCGTGGTGGCAGCGCTGACCCGGAACGCGCCGGTACCGGCCGAGAATTCTCGTGGCACCGGAATCACGAACGGGCTCGGCGCGGGCCTGGTGGCGACGCCCTTGCGTTCGCCGCCGCCGGGACCACAGGCGGTCAGCGCGACGAACAAGGTGGCCACGGCCAGTTTCGGAAGCGGATTCTCGTGGGTCTTCATGGTGCGGCCCGGACCGGTTGTGCGGATAACCTGAATCCTGCCTGATCCTGGCGCTCTCGACGCAACTTGAACCCGCAGCCCCCTGGGAGGAGGGGGTGCGGGGGCTGCGGGCCTTTGCTTCAGAACTTGGCGCGCACGTTGAGGTAGAACTGCCGCCCGTTGTTGTAGAACGCCGTCGGGGCCGTGGCGCTCTGGTAGTAGTTCAGTTCCGGGCTGTTGAGGTTCAAGGCATCGAGGCTCACGCTGAGCCAGTCCGTCGGCTTGTAGCTGAGCGTCAGCGACAGCGTGCCGAAATCGTCCTGGTAGTACGGGTTGGCGCCCGACAGGCCGATCAGGAA
>DASTRL010000263.1:0-34643 GCA_035761265.1 Steroidobacteraceae bacterium | reverse complement strand
GACGACGTGCCCATCGTCACGCTGACGCTGTGGACGCGCGACCAGGCCCGCGGCGAGCACGATCTCGGCCAGGTGGCGCGTTCGCTGGAAGCCGAGCTCAAGCGCGTGCCGGGCACGCGCAATGTCTACACGGTGGGCGGCCCGCGCAGCGTGATGCGCGTGGACCTGGATGCGCAGAAACTGTCCGGCTTCGGGCTGACCACCGAGGAACTCATGCGCGCGCTCGAGGCGGCGAACGTGGTGCAGCACGCCGGCTCGCTGGTGCGCCACGACCAGGTGACGACGGTGGACGCCGGCCATTTCCTCGCCGATCGCGACGACGTCGCCGGCCTCGTGATCGGCGCGCGCGACGGCAAGCCCGTCTTTCTCGAGGACGTGGCGCAGGTGAGCTTCGGCCCCGAACAACCGCAGGCCTACGTGTGGTTCGGAACCGGCCCCGGCGCCGCGGCGCGCGGCATCGCACCGGTGGCGCGCGCGCCGGCGGTGACGCTCGCGATCTCGAAGAAGCCCGGCGAGAACGCCATCGACGTCGCCGACCAGCTCATCGAGCGCGTCGCGCAACTGCAGGGCACGTGGATCCCCGCCGGCGTCGAGGCCACGGTCACGCGCAACTACGGCGTCACCGCCAACGACAAGGCGAAGAAGCTCATCCAGAAACTGATGTTCGCCACCGCCTCGGTGGTGTTGCTGGTGATGCTGACGATGGGCCGGCGCGAGTCGCTGGTGGTGGGCGCGGCAATTGTCGTGACCCTCGCGGCGACGCTGTTCGCCTCGTGGGCCTGGGGCTTCACGCTGAATCGCGTTTCGTTGTTCGCGCTGATCTTCTCCATCGGCATCCTGGTGGACGACGCCATCGTCATCGTCGAGAACGTGCACCGGCACGCGCGCCTGCCCGAAAATCGCGGCACACCGCTGGCGCAGGTGATTCCGCGCGCAGTCGACGAGGTGGGCGGACCGACCATCCTCGCCACCTTCACGGTGATCGCGGCGCTGCTGCCGATGGCATTCGTGAGCGGGCTCATGGGCCCGTACATGAGCCCCATTCCGATCAACTCCAGCATGGGCATGGTGATCTCGCTGGCGGTGGCGCTGATCTTCACGCCCTGGCTGTGCCGCAAGCTGCTCGGGGCTCATTCGAGCGTGCACCCGCCCGGGCCCGAGGGTGTGCCGGCCGCAGAGCACGTCGCCAATCCGCGTCTGCAGCGGGTCTTCGAACGCGTGCTGCGTCCCTTCCTCGGCGCGGGCGCGGCGCGCGGCCGGCGCCACAAGCTCTATTGGGGCGTGCTCGCCGCGATTTTCATTGCGGTGGGCCTCGCGGGCGTGAAGTGGGTGGTCATGAAGATGCTGCCCTTCGACAACAAGTCCGAGTTCCAGGTGGTCGTCAACCTGCCGGAGGGCAGCACGCTCGAGACCACGGCGCGCCTGCTCGAAGAGCTCTCGCACGAGGTCGCCAAACTACCCGAGGTGAGCGACTTCCAGGCGTACGCCGGCACCGCCGCGCCGATCAATTTCAACGGCCTGGTGCGCCAGTACTACCTGCGCGCAAGTCCCGAGCTCGGCGACCTGCAGGTGAACCTGGTCGACAAGCATCACCGCTCGCGCCAGAGCCACGAGATCGCGCTCGCCGTACGGCCGGCGCTGGCCGCCGTCGGCCGCCGGTACGGCGCCGCCGTGCAGATCGTGGAAGTGCCGCCCGGCCCGCCGGTGCAGGCGCCGCTGGTGGCCGAGGTCTACGGCCCGAGCTTCGCCGAGCAGCGCCGGGTCGCCACCGGCATCCGCGGCATCTTCGAGCGCACGGCGGACATCGTCGACGTGGACGACAGCCTCGAAGCACCGGCGCCGCGAGTGGTGCTCGCAGCCGACCGGCAGAAGGCGGCGCAGCTCGGCGTGACGCAGCAGCAGATCACCACCACGCTCGCGACCGCGCTGTCCGGCGGCGACGCCACCTACGTGCACGCCGGCCGCGAACGCCATGCCATCCCGGTGCGCGTCGAGCTGTCGATCGCGGACAAGGCCGATCTCGGGCCCGCGCTCGCGCTCGAAGTGCGCGCCGCCGACGGCACGGCGATCCCGCTGTCAGAGCTGGTCACGGTGCGCACGGCGCCGCACGACCAGACCCTGTACCACAAGGACCTGCTGCCGGTGGTCTACGTCACCGGCGACATGGCGGGCCGGCTCGACAGCCCGCTGTACGGCATGTTCTCCATGGTCGGCGAGATAGCCCGCCATCCGCCGGGCGGCCTCGCCATCGAGCAGCATTTCATCGGCGCCCCCGCGGACCCCGGTCAGCTCGCGATCAAGTGGGACGGCGAATGGCAGATCACCTACGAGACTTTCCGCGACATGGGCCTCGCCTACGCGGTGGGCCTGGTGCTGATCTATCTACTCGTGGTGGCGCAATTCGGTTCGTATGCGTTGCCGCTGATCATCATGGCGCCGATTCCGCTGACCATCGTCGGCGTGATGCCCGGGCACGCGCTGCTCGGCGCGCAGTTCACGGCGACCTCGATGATCGGCATGATCGCGCTCGCCGGCATCATCGTGCGCAATTCCATCCTGCTGGTGGATTTCATCGACGCCGAGATCCGCGCCGGCACGCCGCTGCAGGATGCGGTGATGCGCGCCGGCATCGTGCGCGCCCGGCCCATCGCCCTCACCGGCCTCGCGGCCATGATCGGCGCGTTCTTCATTCTCGATGATCCGATCTTCAACGGCCTCGCGGTGTCGCTGATCTTCGGCATCCTGGTTTCGACCGTGCTCACGCTCGTCGTGATCCCGGTCCTCTACTACGCCTACTTGCAGCGAAGGGCGCCCGCGCGGCGCCAGGAGTGATCGTCATGGCACACATCGTCGTGGTCGGCGCCGGCATCGGCGGCGTTCCCTGCGCTTTCGGCCTGCGCAAGAAGCTCGGCAAGGCGCACCAGGTGACCCTGGTCGGCACATCGCCGTGGTTCGAATTCACCCCGTCGAATCCGTGGATCGCGGTCGGCTGGCGCAAATGCGAGAAGACGCGCGTCGGGTTGCGCGAGCCCCTGGAAGCCAAGGGCATCGGCTTGCGCGAGGCGCCGGTGGAAGCCATCGATGCACCCGCCAGAAGCTTGCGGCTGCGCGGCGGGGATACCCTCTCTTACGACTACCTCGTGATCGCGACCGGCCCCAAGCTCGCGTTCGAGGAGGTGCCGGGGCTCGGCCCGGACGGGTTCACGCAGTCCGTCTGCACGCACGAACATGCGCTGCGCGCCTGGGAGAATTACCAGCGGTTCCTCGAGAATCCCGGGCCCATCGTGGTCGGCGCGGCCGGCGGCGCGAGCTGTTTCGGCCCCGCCTATGAATTCGCCATGATCCTCGATGCGGACCTGCGCAAGCGACAGCTTCGCGACCGCGTGCCGATGACCTTCGTCACCAGCGAGCCGTATGTCGGACACATGGGCCTCGGCGGGGTCGGCGACAGCAAGGGCCTCATGGAGTCGGAGCTGCGCCAGCGGCACATCAAGTGGCTGGTGAACTCCAGGATCGACGCAGTCACCGCGGACTCGATGCGCGTGACCGAACACGACGAGGAGGGCAAGCCGAAGAAGGAGCACTCGCTGCCCTTCAAGTACGCCATGGTGATTCCCGCGTTCAAGGGGGTGGATGCCGTCGCGGCCGTGCCGGAGCTGTGCAATCCGCGGGGTTTCGTGCTGGTGGACAAGGGGCAGCGCTCGAAGAAGTATCCCAACATCTTCTCCGCGGGCGTGTGCGTCGCCATTCCGCCCGTCGAAGTCACGCCGGTGCCAACCGGCGCTCCCAAGACCGGCTACATGATCGAATCCATGGTGAGCGCCATTTGCGAGAACATCGCCGCGGATCTCGCCGGCAAGCCCGCGGGCGCGGAGGCGACCTGGAATGCCATCTGCCTCGCGGACTTCGGCGACACCGGCGCGGCCTTCGTCGCGCTGCCGGAGATCCCGCCGCGCAACGTGACGTGGACCAAGACCGGCCGGTGGGTGCACCTGGCGAAGATCGCATTCGAGAAGTACTTCCTGCGCAAGGTGGCGCGCGGCTCGGTGACACCCGTGTACGAGAAGTACGTGCTCAAGCTGCTCGGCATCGTGCCGCTCAAATCGCGGAGAAGTTAGCCATGCACCCCTACCCTCACCACTACCGCGCCGCCGCGGCCGGCGCGCCGGCCGGAAACGTCACGGTGGCCTCGCCCGCCCTGCCGGGCATCGCCACGGCGCCACCGCCCGAATTCGACGGACCCGGCGGGCTCTGGTCACCGGAGACTCTGCTGTGCGCCGCCGTGGCCAATTGTTTCGTGCTCACCTTTCGCAGTGTCAGCCGCGCCGCGCGCCTCGAATGGGCGGCGCTCGACTGCCACGTCGAGGGAACGCTGGAGCGCGTGGACGGACAGGCGCAATTCACGCGGTTCGCGACCACCGCCAGGCTCACGGTCTCGGCCACCGCGGATGCCGAACGGGCGCGCGCGCTGCTCGAGCGTGCCGAGCACGCCTGCCTGGTCTCGAACTCGCTGCGCGGTACGCGCACCCTGGCCGTCGAGATCGCAGGGCCCGCGGCTATCTGAAGCGATCCCGCGGCTACTTCTTGGCTGGCGGTGCCGCAGGTGGCGGCGGCATCATCCAGTGCTGATGCAGCCTCATCTGGTCCATCATGTTCTGCTGCATCGGCATCCAGCGATTCATCTGGCGGCAGCCCATCATGCCGCCGGGGCCGTTGCGCATCAGCGCCATCATCGCCTGCATCGAGGACATGTGTTCCTCCATCAGGCGCTGTCGCTCCTGCGGATCCTGCGTCTTGCCGATCCTGTCCATCTGCGACTGCATGAGCTTCATCTGCTCCTGCATCTTCGCGTATTGCTGGTCGACTTCAGCCTGGTCTGGCGCGGGCGCCTGCGCGATGGCGGGTTGACCTGCCAACGCGAGCAATGACGAGGCGATTGCCGGGGCAAAGATTCTCATGACCGTTCTCCTTCAGGCGTGGACGTGCTCGAGTTCCTGCCGGACGTTCAGCGGCGTGGCCTTCACGCGCAACAGTGCGTGGAAGTCGTTCAGCTTGCGTTCGCGGATCACTTTGTCGCGCAGCTCGCGACTGCTCAGGCCCACGAAGGCCACGGACTTGCGCCCCGACAGCCGTTCCATGGTCGGGACCACCACATCGGCGGGTGTGCTGCCCGAGGTCGTGAAGAACGCGATGTCATTGACCTCGCCACGGATCGCCTCTAGATAGGCCCGGGCCGCGGGCGTGATCCGGCCGGCCCAGATCGGCGTGCCGACGATGGTCAGCGCGTATTCGCCGGAATTCCTGCGCGGGCCCACGAGCTGCACCGGATTCGCGCGCAGGCTGTCGTAGGCGGCGCGCAGGTAGCCGAGAAAGCCGCGCCGGCTGGCGTGCTCGCGGATCTGCTCGAGATCGGCGCCGAGCTGCGCGGCGAGCTCTCTCGCCACCCTCTCGGTGTTGCCGCTCAGCGAATAGTAGACGACGAGAATTCGCTTGGGTAAAGCCATGCCCCGTCCTCCGATAGTTGCACGCAGATTGCAGCGCGGGGAGCCGGCGAGCCATTCGCCGTACTACGCAGGGCGTACGCGCTATTACCTAATTGCCTCTCGACCTGCTCGCGGGGCAGGCGCGGGTTGGGCGACATTGCGATCTCGTGGCGGAATGGACGACGGCCTGGAATTGCGTGCGATGGATCATCAAGCTCGAACGACGGCACGCGCGCCGCCCGGCTGAACCGTTGGAGCGCGTGCCGGGCGATCAATTGGTCGATTTGCCGTAGCTACACAACGTAGCTACAATACCTCATGTTCGCATGGGACGAGGCGAAGCGGCTCGCAAATCTCAGGAAGCATGGGATCGACTTTGCGGATGCAGAGAAGATATTTCGCGGCTTGACGTTTACGGCCGAGGACGATCGCGAGGCCTATGGCGAACCCAGGTTCCTCACTCTGGGGCTTCTCGAGGATCAGGTTGTCTCGGTGGCTCACACGGAACGTGGCGAAGAGATTCGAATCATATCCATCCGCAAGGCTACGAAACATGAAGCGCGCTTCTACTTCTCGCAAATCCCGTACTAACCTCACGCGTCTGAGGAAGCGGTCAGACTCGGCCATCGTGCGCGACCGCGATGCGCCTGAGTGGACACCTGAAATGTTCGCGAAGGCGGTCGCGCGCAAATCGCTTGCGCCAGTACCGCGTAAGTCGTTACTTTCACTTAGGGTCGATTCGGATGTGATCGAATGGTTTCGTTCACAGGGTGCTGGATATCAGTCGCGGATGAATGCCTTGTTGCGCGCTTTCATGGAAGCACACAAGTAGCGGGCGGTAACGCACGTTCGGCAAGCCGACAACGTCCGCTCGCCGAACTAATTCGGCGCGCAGCGCCTCAGGCCTGCAATCGGCCACGCCACCCGAATCTCGCCACCTGCAGCAACAGCAGCGCGATCGCGAGTCCGGTCGCGCAGGTCGCGAAATCATCCGCGCCCAGGGACCCGAGGTCGAAGAAGCCGCGCGCCGCAGGCCAGCCGAAGATCGCCGTGAGCAGCACGAGGAGCACGGCGAGTCCGATGCCGAGCGCGCGATTCGGACGCGCGAATGCCTGCACCAACGATGCGGAGAACGTGCGGTTCACAAAGATCAGCGCGAGATTCAGGCCGACGAGCATCACGAAGCCGACCGCGCGCACCTCCGGCGGCGGCATGCCGCGCTGAAAGGCCAGCGCGACCACCGTGAGCACCGCGCCGAGCGCGATCACGCCCTGCAGCATCGACCAGGAAATGAGCGCTCCGGAGAGCAGATGGCTGTGAGGATCGCGGGGCGGCCGGCGCATCACGTCGCGCTCCTCGGGCTCGGCTTCGAGGATCACCGAGCATGCCGGGTCGATGATCAGCTCCAGCAATGCGATCAGCATGGGCGTCATCAGCAACGGCCAGCCCAGCAGCGCCGGCAGGAGCGCAAGCCCCGCGATCGGCACGTGGATGGCGAGGATGTAGCTCATGGCCTTGCGCAGGTTGTCGTAGATCCGGCGGCCGAGGCGCACCGCACGCACGATGGAGGCGAAGTCATCGTCGAGCAGCACCAGCGATGCGGCCTCGCGCGCCACGTCGGTGCCGCGGCCGCCCATGGCGATGCCGATGTGCGCGGCCTTGAGCGCGGGCGCATCGTTGACGCCGTCGCCGGTCATCGCGACCACCTCGCCGCTCGACTTGAGCGCGTTGACGATGCGCAGCTTCTGGTCCGGTGCGATGCGGGCGAATACCGACACGCGGCTGGCGTGCTCGGCGAGCTCCTGGTCGTCGAGCAGCGCCAGGTCCGCGCCGGTCAGGAGCTCGCCGTTCTCGATGCCGGCCTCGCGCGCGATGGCGCGCGCGGTGGCCGGATAGTCGCCGGTGATCATGACCACGCGAATGCCGGCCGTGCGGCATTCACGCACGGCCTCGGGCACGGACTCGCGCAGCGGATCCGCGAAGCCGACCAGGCCGAGCAATTGCGCCCGGACGCCGTCCAGCGATTCGGGCAGCGAGGCGGCCGCGGCGTCCGCGACGGCGACGGCGAGCACGCGAATGCCGTGGTTCGCGAGTGCATCGACGTCGGCGTCGAGCGCCGCCTGCGCTTCGGTGGACAGGCCGCACAGCGCGGCCACCGCCTCGGGCGCGCCCTTGATGGCGATGGTCGCGGCATCGCCGGGTGCGCCCCACGCGCGCGCCATCGCGAGTAGTTGGGGCCTGAGGGGATATTCGCGCAGCAGGCGCCGGTCGTCGGGCTCGCGTGTCACCGAGTCGTTCAGCACGCCGATGGCGCGTTCCATGGGATCGACCAGATGCGAATCGCTGGCGAGCATGGCCGCTTCGAGCAGCCGGTGCAGCGCGGGCGAGTTGCCGATGGCGCCGGGCGGCGAAGCGGCTTGCCATTCCTCGCCCGCCGCGCGCAAGGTCGCCACGCTCATCAGATTGCGCGTGAGCGTGCCCGTCTTGTCGGTGCACAGGACGGTGGCGGCGCCCAGGGTCTCGATGGCCGTGGCGCGCCGCGTGAGCACGCGCGACTGCGACAACCGCCAGGCGCCCATGACGGTGAACACGGTGAGCACCAGCGGGAACTCTTCCGGCAACAGCGCCATGCCGAGCGCGATGCCTCCGAGCACCGCTTCGAGCCAGTCGTGCCGCAGGAAGCCGTACAGCAGCACGGCGGCGACGCTGAACACCGAGCCCACGATGGCGAAGACCAGCACGATGCGCCGCGTCTCACGCTCGAGCCGCGGCTGCTCGCGCTGCAGGCCGGCGAGCGAGCCGCCGATGGCGCCGACGGCGCTGCGCGGGCCGGTGGCGAGGATCACGACACGGCCGGTGCCGCGCACCACCAGCGTGCCGGCGTAGAGCGCCGGGCTGTCCTCGCCGCCCGGCGCATCGAGCGCCGCGGGAATCGACTGCGTCGCGCGCTTGCGCACGGCCACCGATTCCCCGGTGAGCAGCGATTCGTCGACCTGCACGTGATCGCCCGCGACCAGCACGCCGTCGGCCGGCACGCGATCGCCCTCGCCGACGATGACGATGTCGCCGCGCACCACCTCGCGCCCCGGGATGCGCACCTGCCGGCGGTCGCGGATCACCAGCGCGCGCGGGCTGGTCAGGTCGCGCAGCGCGGCCAGCGCGCGCTCGCTGCGGCCGCGCTGGATGAAGGTGATGGCGATGGACAAGGTGGCGAAGGCCAGCAGCACGGCGGCCTCGGCGATCTCGCCGATGGCGCCGTAGATGACCGCCGCCGCCAGCAGCAGGGCGAACATCGGTTCGCGCAGCACGGCCGCCGCCGTGGCCCAGATCGAGCGGCCTTCGCGGCTGGGCAGCTCGTTGTAACCTTCCGCATCGAGCCGCCGGCGCGCTTCCGCGTCGCTGAGCCCGTTCTGAAGGTCCTCGGGAGGCATGTTCAGCGAATCCGCGATAGATAGTCCGCGATGCCGCGCACCTGGTCGAAGTCCAGCGGATCGAGCTTGTTGGCGTGTACGTCGAACATCGTGGCGCGCCGCCCGTCGACGGCGTCGTACATCTGGCGCACCAGGTAGCCGTAGTGCTGGCCGGCGAGACGCGGAACGCCGCGCTGCGCGCTGCCCCGCCCGTCCGCGCCGTGGCATGCGGCGCAACGCGCACCGAACAGGAGCGCGCCCGCGGTCGCACGCGAGCCATCGCCGGTCCCGGGCGGCTCGTCCGGGCTGAGCGCGCTCACATAGGCGGCGAGGTCGATGAGATCCTGCGCGGCCGGCAGGTGATGCCGGTCGGCGACCTCGCCCATGCGAAAGTTCTTGCGTCGCTGCGCGCGAAAATCGGCGAGCTGCTTCTGCAACACCGAGGCATGTTGTCCGGCGATGCGCGGCGTCGAGCCTTCGCGGGTACCGCCACCCTGCGGCCCGTGACAGCCCGCGCACGGCGCGAACAGCCGCGCTCCGTGTTCGGGATCCGGCGTGCCGGCGCTGCCGATTCCGCAGAGCATCCAGAGGCCCAGGAATGCAATTGCGCGCTTCATGTCATCTCCGGAAGGTTCGATTCCGCGGGATTCGCCAACAGCACCGCCGCGCCGCGCAGTCTACCGCCGCGCAGGCTCTCGAGCGCCTCGTTGGCCCGCTCCAGTGCGAAGCCTTCGACCACGGGGCGCAGGCGCACGCGCGCCGCCAGCTCCATGAAATCGCGTCCATCCCGGCGCGTGAGGTTCGCGACCGAACAGATGGAGCGCTCGCCCCACAGCAACTCATAGGGAAATGCCGGGATGTCCGACATGTGGATGCCCGCGCACACTACCCGCCCGCCCTTGCGGACCTGCGATAGCGCCGCCGGCACCAGCGATCCCACCGGGGCAAAGATGATCGCCGCGTCGAGCGCGCGCGGCGCCGCCGCGTCCGAGTCACCGGCCCAGGCCGCGCCCAGCTCGCGCGCGAAGTCCTGTCCGTGCGCATCGCCCGGGCGCGTGAACGCGAACACTTCGCGGCCCTCGGCCACGGCGAGCTGCGCCAGCAGGTGCGCCGCCGCGCCGAAGCCATAGAGGCCGAGGGCCCGCGACTTCCCGGCCGCCCGATACGCACGAAAGCCGATGAGCCCGGCGCACAACAGGGGCGCCGCCTCGTCATCCGGATATAGCGGCGGGATGGCAAGGCAGAAGCGCGCATCGGCGATGACCTGCGTCGCGTATCCGCCGTCGACGCTGCAGCCGGTGAACGCGGGCCGATCGCAGAGATTCTCCGCGCCGGCGCGGCAGTAGTCGCACTCGCCGCAGGTGCGTGCGAGCCACGGGACCCCAACGCGGTCGCCGACGCTGAACTCCGTGACGGCGGCGCCGCACTCACGCACGCGCCCGACGATCTCGTGCCCCGGCGTCACCGGGTAGTTTGCCTGCGGCAGCTCGCCGTCGAGCAGGTGCAGGTCGGTGCGGCACACGCCGCAGGCGGCGACGTCGATCAGCAGCTCGTGCGCGCCGGGCGGCGGCAGCGTGACGGTCTCGCACGACAGGCGCGCGCGAGGCGAGCGCAGGCGCATCGCGCGCGCGCGGCTCATTCCTCGGTGACCAGCAGGGGGCTCACGAACCCCGGCGGCTTGATCACCAGCATGTCGCAGGGAATGGCTTCCAGCACCTGCGCCGCGGTGCCGCCGGCGGCCGCGTACACCCAGCGTGCGCGTGGCGCGGCGCCCATCATCATGATCTGCGGCCGATGCTGGCTCGCGAACTGGATGATCTTCTCGGCGACGCGGCCTTCTTCGAAGCAGGCGGGTATGCGCACGCCGAGAAAATTGCCGTCGGCGATGAGCTGGCCGACCAGCGCGCGCGCCGCCGCGTGATGCGCGTGCCGCGCCTGCGGCGGCACCGGCTCGCCCGGCAGATGCGGCGGCGATTCGAGCACGTGCAGCACATCCAGATCCGCGCGCAATGCCTCGCCCAGAGTGCACCCGATGGCGAGCATGGCCGAGTCGATTTCCGGCGTGCGCGCCGCCGGATGACAGGGATCGCAGCTCAGCGTGATGTGCATGCGCTCGGGCCAGGGTTCGGGCTTGACCAGCAGCAGCGGCGTTGGCAGCTGCCGCATCAGGATCCAGTCGGTCATCGTGACCGGCGCGCGCGCCAGGGTGTGCAGATGAGTGTCCTTGACCACAAGATCGGGCCGCGTGCGGATCACGTGGTATCCCACCCCCCGCTCGAGCGGCGCGCTCCATTCGCTGCGCACGCTCACGGCGAGGCCTTGCGCGCGCAGCGGCTGCGCCATGCGCTCCAGCGATTCATGATGCAGCTCGATACGGGCCTCGCGGCTGAGCGCCAGGTGCGGGCCGTCCTGCTCCGTGTCGCAGGTGTACAGCTCGAGCTCCGCGCCGGTGTGCAGCGCGATGCGCGCGGCCTTCTCGATGCAGGGATGCACCGCGGCCGCCGGGTCGACCACCACGAGGATGCGCGCCAGCGGTACGCGGCTCGGCTGCAACGCATGCGTACAGGCAATCTCGGTGACCGATGCGCTCATGGTTCTGCTCCTTGCGCTCCGTCTCTTCTAGCATGCCGGTGTCCTGCGCATATACGTGGTTGACCGCATGCGCGTCCGCGCTGCTACAGAAGCTTGCGCCAATGCCGAAACTTAAGGTTCGCTGACATGAGCGGCGTTCGACATTGCAGCGATCGGGAGGACGCGTGAGGGTGGTCGCGGCGCTCGGCGGCAGCGCCCTGCTCAAGCGCGGCGAGCCGGCGACGCTCGAGACGCAGCGCTTCAACGTGAAGCGCGCGGCGCACGCGCTCGCCACCATTGCCGCCGAACACACGCTCGTCGTCACGCACGGCAATGGCCCGCAGGTCGGGCTGCTCGCGCTGCAGGCCGCAGAGGCCGGCGGCGCGCCCTGGCCGCTGGACGTGCTCGGCGCCCAGACCGAAGGCATGATCGGCTACCTGCTCGAGCAGGAGCTGGGCAACGCGCTCGGCACGCGCAATGTCGCCACGGTATTGACGCGTACCGAGGTGCGCGCCGACGACCCGGCGTTTCGTGCGCCCGCCAAGTTCATCGGTCCCGCCTACACGAAGGAGCAGGCCGGGCACCTCGAAGCGCAGCGTCGCTGGCACTTCGCGCAGGATGGCAACTGCTGGCGTCGTGTCGTGGCGTCGCCGCAGCCCATCGACATCGTCGAGCTCGGTGCCATCGAGCACCTGCAGAACGGCGGCTTCGTCGTGATCTGCGCGGGCGGCGGTGGAATTCCGGTGGTGCGAGGCGACGGCGGGACGCTCGACGGCATCGAATGCGTCATCGACAAGGACCTGGTCGCCGCCATGCTCGCGCGCTGCCTGGGCGCGGATGCGCTGCTGCTGCTCACCGACGTCCCCGGAGTGTTCCAGGACTGGGGCACGGCCGAGGCGCGCCTGATCCGCACCGCGCATCCGGATGCGCTCGAGGCGCTGCAGTTTCCCGCAGGCTCGATCGGACCCAAGGTCGAGGCCGCGCGGCGCTTCGCCCTGCATGCCGCCGGCCGCGCGCACATCGGCTCGCTCGAAAACGCGGCGGCGCTGCTGCGCTGCGAAGCCGGCACCTGCGTCATGACCGACGTGCAGGGCATGCGCTTCGACTGATGCGCGGTGCGCTACGTAGAACTGCGCATCGTGTTACGCGCGGCTGCGAATCCCCGCTCGGCGCGTGCGCGGCTAACTTGACTTCGTTCACAATCAACGAGGAGACGACCATGAGCCTGATCCGCTGGGAACCCTTTTCCGGAATCGACGACACCTTCGCCAGCTTCCCATCGTTGTTCGGCCGTTGGCCGCGCGTGTTCGACGAGGGCAACAAGGCGCTCGACTGGGCGCCGTCGGTGGACATCAGCGAGACGGACGCCGAGTACCTGATCCGCGCGAGCCTGCCGGCGGTCAAGAAGGAAGACGTGAGCATCACGCTCGATGACGGCCTGCTGACCATCAGCGGCGAACGCCGGCAGAAGACCGAAGACAAGAAGGAGAGACTGCACCGCGTCGAGACCGTGTACGGCAAGTTCTCGCGCAGCTTCACACTGCCCGACAATGCCGACGCGGCGAACATCCGCGCGGAGTCCAAGGATGGCGTGATCACCGTGCACGTCGCCAAGAGCAAGGTCGAGCCGAAAAAGCCGACCGAGATCAAGGTGCAGTGAGGTGGCCGCGCGCCGCGTCCTGTTCGCGATCCGCAACCCCGAAGCCGCGCGCCAGCCCGGATTGGCGAAAGCCATCCAGGTGGCGCGTGCGCTCGGCGCCTCGCTCGAACTGTTCCACGCCATCTGCGATCCGGTGTTCATCGAGTTCGCACGAGTCGAGGACAACACCGTGGACGCGCTGCGCGAACGGGTCGAGGGTGAGGTGCGCATCCCGCTGGTGCGGCTGTGCGCATCGGTGCGCGAGCACGGGGTGGCGTGCGACTACTCGGTGGCCTGGGACTATCCACCGGGCGAGGCCGTGGTGCGCCGCGCACAGGCGATCCGCGCCCATCTCATCATCGCCGAGTGGCACCGGGGTGGGCGCACGCAGCCATGGCTGATCCACCTCACCGACTGGGAGCTGCTGCGCCTCAGCCCGGTGCCGGTGCTGCTGCTGCGAGACGGCAAGCCCTACCACCGGCCGCTGGTGCTGGCGGCGGTGGATCCCGCGCACGCGCACGCCAAGCCCTCGCGGCTCGATGAACGCATCGTCGCCGCGGCGGCGGAATTCAGCAAGGGACTGCGCGGCTCGCTGCACGTGATGCATGCCAGCTACCCCTCCATCGTCGGGCTCGAGCGCCCGGCGCTGAAGACCTGGTCGACGCTGAGCTTCCAGGAACTGAAGGAGCAGGAGCGCGCGGCCTTCGAGGAATTCCGCGCCGGCGTCGAGGTCCCGCGCACGCGGGCGCATCTGATCGAAGGCAACCCCGCGGTCGAGATTCCGCGCTTCGCGCGCGAGCTCGGCGCCGGCATCGTCGTCATGGGCGCGGTCTCGCGCTCGGGGCTGCGGCGCGTGTTCATCGGCAACACGGCCGAGCGCATCCTCGACGCGCTGGAATGCGACGTGCTGGTCGTCAAGCCCGCGAAGTTCGCCAGCGAGATTGCGGCCGAGCCGCGTGGCATGCGCGTCAACGCACCCACCAGCGCGCTCCTGTACTGAGCGCCGGCGCGGAGCGCTGAAATCTACCGCGTCTTGATCGAGCTCAGGTCCGGGCTCAGGCGCGATAGATAGTCGGCCACGCCGCGCATCTCGGCGGCAGACAGCGCCTTCAGGCGCTCGACGTGCTCGCGATCCATGCCGGGTCGCTGCCCCGCGGCCGTGTCCTGCAATTGTCGCAGCAGGTAGCCGTAGTGCTGGCCGGCGAGGCGCGGCCGGCGATGCAGCAGGTCACCCTGCCCCAACGGCCCATGACAGCGCTCGCACGAGCGGAAGTACACGCTCGCGCCCTCCCGCAGCGACGAGCCGTCGCCGATGCCGGTGGCGGTACGCGGAAAGCGCGGCAGATAGGCGACGTACGCCGCCACGTCGGTCAGGTCCTGGGCGCCGGTGAGGTGGTGCCGGTCGGTGAAATTCTGCATGCGCTCGTTCCAGCGCTGCTCGTGGCGGAAGTCCGTGAGCTGCTTGAGCAGCACGCTGCCGTGCTGGCCGGCGATCGCGGGAACCTCGCCATCATCGCTGCCGCGCCCATCCTTGCCGTGGCAGGCGGCGCAGGTTTCGAACAGCTCGGCGCCGTGTGCCAGATCCGGCTCGAGCCAGGCGCCTTCCTGGAATTCCTGATCGCGCGCCACGCGCGGCTCCGGGGATTGTGCCGAGGCCACGCCGGTGGCGATGGCCAGCACCAGCGGCAGCAGGTAGCGGTGGGTTTGCATGCGGGCCAACCTAACAGCCGGGTTCGCCGGCCCGGATCGCGGGAACTACGTATGGCGCTAAGGGCCGCCGCGAATCGTCGCTGCCCGGATGCGCGCGTAGGTTAGCGATCCCATGCCCGCCATCCGCCGCATCCTGTTCGCCGTGAAGGACCCCGACGCCGCGCGCCAGCCCGGCATCGGCAAGGCCATCCGGATCGCCAGGTCCTTCGGTGCGTCGCTCGAGCTGTTCCACGCGCTCGCCTCGCCGGTGATCGTCGCCGTGCCGGCCGATGACGGGGAATCCATCGACGCGCTGCGCTCGCGGGCCCTGCAGCACGTGCGCACGCGTCTCGCCAGGTACGTGGGCATCGCGCGCAAGCACGGCGTGACGCTCGATGTGTCCGCCACCTGGGACTATCCACCGCACGAGGCCATCGTGCGGCGCGCGGCGCAGCTGCGTGCCGACCTGATCGTGGCCGAGTGCCATCGCGGGTCGCGCGCCCGCCGCTGGATGATCCGCCTGACCGACTGGGAGCTGCTGCGCGCCAGCGAATTGCCGGTGCTGCTGGTGCGCAACGCGAGACCGTATCGCCGGCCCGTCGTCCTGGCCGCCATCGATCCCACGCATGCGCACGACAAGCCCGCGCGTCTCGACGCCGACATCCTGGCGGCGGCCACGCAATTCAGCGTTGCCCTGCACGGCCGGCTGCACGTGACTTTCGCCAACCAACCGCCGCTCGGCCTGCTCGCGCTCGGCGATCCGGGCATCGATGCGCGCACCGTATCGATGACCTACGAGGCGCTCGAGCGACAGGGACGCGAGGCCTTCGAGCGATTCATGGCCGCGCGGGACCTCGAGCCCAAGCGCCGGCACCTGGAGAACGGCCCGCCGGCCCAGTCCATTCCCGCGGTGGCACGCCGCACGCACGCGGCGCTCGTGGTCATGGGCGCGGTGTCACGCTCGCGATTGCAGCGCGCGTTCATCGGCCACACCGCCGAGCGCGTACTCGACGCGCTGGCATGTGACGTGCTGGTCATCAAGCCGCGCGGTACTCGCACGCCGGTGGATCGGCGCGAGCGCGGCATGCGGGTGGTCCGCCCGCCGGCGACGCCGCTCGTGGCCTGAACCGCCGCGCGGCGCCGGCCATGGCGATGGAGACAGTCTTCCACGCCGCGGACATCACGCGTGTCTATCACGTCGGCGAAGTCGACGTGCATGCGCTGCGCGGCGTCAGCTTCGAGATCGCCGCGGGCGAGTTCATCGTGTTGCTGGGTCCCTCGGGCAGCGGCAAGTCCACGCTGCTCAACATCCTGGGGGGCCTGGACGTGCCCACCTCCGGCGCCGTGCGCTGGCGCGATCACGATCTCTCCCACGCCAGCGAGAAGGAACTGACGCGGTACCGGCGCGAGCACGTCGGCTTCGTGTTCCAGTTCTACAACCTGATCCCGAGCCTCACGGCGCGCGAGAACGTCGAGCTGGTCACCGACATCGTGCCCGCGCCGATGGCGCCCGCCGAGGCGCTGGCGCTCGTCGGACTGGCCGAACGCCTGGATCACTTTCCGGCGCAATTGTCGGGTGGCGAGCAGCAGCGCGTGGCCATCGCGCGCGCGCTCGCGAAGCGGCCGGAGTGCCTGCTGTGCGACGAGCCCACCGGCGCGCTCGACATCGAGACCGGCCGCGTGGTGCTCGGCGCGCTGGCGCGCGCCAACCGCGAGCTCGGCACGACCACGGTGGTCATCACGCACAACGTGGCGATCGCCGGCATGGCCGATCGGGTGCTGCGCCTGGCCGACGGGCGCATCGAATCCGAGCAGCGCAATGCGCAGCGGCTCGCGCCCGCGGAGCTGCACTGGTGAGGGCGCTGGATCGCAAGCTGCTGCGCGACCTGTGGCGACTGCGATCCCAGGTGATCACCATCGCGCTGGTGGTGGCGAGCGGCGTCGGCGGGTACATCGGCTCGTTGTCCGCGCACGCCTCGCTCGCCGGGATGCGCGACCGCTACTACGAATCGGCGCGCTTTGCGCACGTGTTCGCGCCGGTGCGCCGCGCGCCGCGCGAGCTGGCGGGCCGGCTGCGCAACCTGCCCGGCGTGCTCGACATCGACATGAGCATCCAGGCGCCGACCACCCTCACCGTGCCCGGCAGCATCGAGGTGATGACCGGGCTCATCGTCTCGCTGCCGCGACGCCCGGACGCCGGCATGAACCGCGTGGTGCTCGAGCGCGGCCGCTGGGTCGAGCCCGACGAAGCGAACGGAGTGCTGGTCAGCAAGTCGTTCGCGAACGCGCGCGGCATCGCGCCCGGGGACCGCCTGTCGTTGCTGATGAATGGCCGCTACCAGGAGGTGCGCGTCAACGGCATTGCGCTCTCGCCGGCCTTCGTGTTCGCGGCCGCGCAGGGCGGATTCGCCGACGACACGCGCTTCGGCGTGCTGTGGATGCCCGAGGAGCGGCTGGCCGCCGCATACGACCTGCGCGGCGCGTTCAACCTGCTCTCGGTGCGGCTCGCCAGCGGCGCCGACGCGCCGCGGGTCATCGACGCGCTCGAGCGCGTGCTTGCGCCCTATGGCGCCGTCGGCGCCTACGCCCGCAAGGATCAGCTCTCGCACAAGATACTGACGCAGGAGATCGACGAGCAGCGCGTGTTCGGCACGGTGCTGCCGGCGGTGTTCCTGGCGGTGGCGATCTTCCTGCTGCACGTGCTCATCAGCCGGCACATCGCCACCGAGCGGACGCAGATCGCCGCGCTCAAGGCCATGGGCTATGCCGACCGCGAGGTCGGCGTGCACTACTTCGCGTTCACGGCGGTCACGGTGGTGGCCGGCGTGCTGCTCGGCATCGGCGTGGGTTATGCGTTCGGACACTGGATGACCGGTCTCTACACCCGTGTGTTCTCGTTCCCGCATGCGCAGTTCTCGCTGGTGCCGTGGGTGGTGGTCTCGGCGGTGCTGCTCGCGGCGCTCGCCGGCAGCGCCGCGGCGCTGCAGTCGGTGCGCGCGGTGGTGCGGTTGCCGGCGGCCGAGGCCATGCGGCCGCCCGCTCCCGCGCGCTTTCGCCGCACGCTTCTCGAGCGCGCCGGCCTCGGCAAACTACTGAACGCGCCCGTGCGCATGGTGATGCGGGAACTGGAACGCCGCCCGTTGCGCACCGTATTGACGACATTGGGCATCGCCAGCTCCGTGGCCATCATCATCGCGGGCACCTGGTGGACCGGAGCATTCGACTACCTGGTCGACCAGGAGCTTTTCCGCCGCGATCGCGCCAACGTGCTCATCGCGCTCAACGAGCCGCGTGCCATCGGCGGCCTCGCCGCGATCCGGCGCATGCCGGGCGTGCTGACGGCCGAGGCGACGCGCACCGTCGCCGTACGGCTGCGGCATGGCGCGCGCGAATACCGCACCGTGCTCATGGGCATCGATCCGGGCGCCAGGATGCGGCGCGTGCTGGACCCGCAGGATCGCGAGCTGCCGCTGGCCGCGAACAGCCTGTTCCTCACGGACCGTCTCGCCCATCTGCTGGGGGTGCGAAGTGGCGATGTGGTGGAGATCGAGCCGCTCGAGGGCACGCGCGAGCCGCATCGCATGCACGTCAGCGCCGAGACTGGCGACCTCATGGGCATGTACGGGTATCTCACGCGCCGCGATGCCGCCCGCCTGGTGGGCGAAGGCGACACCTTCAATCTCGCGCGCGTGCGGCTCGATCCGGCGGCTGACGCGGCCTTCTTCGACGCCGTGCGCGCGACGCCGGCGATCGCCGCGGCCGGGGACAAGCGCCGCATGGTGGCGCATTTCCGCGCCACCTCGCAGCACAACCTGCTGATGTTCGCGACCATCCTCTCGGCATTCGCGATGTGCATCGCGGTCGGCGTGGTCTACAACAGCGCGCGCATCACGCTCGCCGAACAGGCCTGGGAGCTGGCGACGCTTCGGGTCATGGGCTTCACGCGTGCCGAAGTCTCCTGGACGCTGCTCGGCCAGCTCGGTGCGCAGATGCTGGTCGCGCTGCCCATCGGCTGGCTGGCGGGCACCGGGCTCGCCGCGCTGATCCTGAAGCTCATCAGCTCCGAGGAATTCCGCATTCCATTGGTCATAGACTCCTTCACCTACACGCTCGCAAGCCTGGTGATGCTGGGTGCGGGCCTGGTGACCGCGATCGTCGTGCGGCGGCGGATCGATCGGCTCGATCTCATCGGCGTTCTCAAGACACGGGACTGACATGAAGGTACGCAACAAGACGCTGCTCCTCGCCGCCGCCGGCGCCGCGCTCATCGGGTTGCTGGTCTGGCTGGCGCTGCCGGCGCCCGCACACGTCGAGACCGCGCGCGTCACCCGGGGCCTGTTCCAGTCGAGCATCGAGGAGGACGGCGTGACGCGCGTTCGCGACCGCTACGTGGTGGCCGCGCCGGTGGCCGGGCTACTCACGCGTCCCAGCCTGCGCGTCGGCGATGCCGTGCATCGCGGCGACGCCGTGGCCGTCATCGTGCCGAACGCGGCGCAGATGTTCGATGCGCGCACGCGCGCCGAGCTCGCCGCGCGGGTCGAAGCCGCCTCGGCGCAGGCCTCGCGGGCGCGCGCCGTGGTGCGCCAGGCCGAAGCCTCGCTGGTGCAGGCCGAGGACGACCATCGACGCATCGCCGAGCTCGCAGCGCGGGGTTTCGCATCGAAGACCGAGCAGGAACGTGCCGCCGTCACGCGCGAGCTGCGCCGCAAGGACGTCGAGGCCGCGCGCTTCGAGGCGGATGCCTTCGAGCACGACCTGGCGCAGGCGCGCGCGGCGGCGCGCGAGGGCAGCACGCTGCGCGACGCGCAGGCCAAGGGAAACGCCTGGACGCTGCGCGCGCCCATCGATGGCACGGTGCTGCGTGTCGTGCAGGAGAGCGAGGTGGCACTCACCGTCGGCGCGCCCATCCTCGAGATCGGCGACCTGTCGCGTCTCGAAGCGCGCATCGACGTGCTCTCGACCGAAGCCACGCGCATCGAGCCGCAGGCCTACGTGTCGCTCGACGCGGGCGGCGTGAAGCTCGCCGGGCGCGTGCGGCGCATCGAGCCTTCGGGGTACCTCAAGGTCTCCGCCCTCGGCATCGAAGAGCAGCGCGTCGACGTGCTCGTGGACCTGCTGCCGAACCCGGCCGCGTTGCCGCTGGTCGGCGACGGCTACCGGGTGGACGCGGCGATCGAAGTGGCGCGCGAGGAGAACGCGCTGCTGGTGCCGCTCGCCGCGCTGTTTCGCGATGGCGAGGACTGGGCCGCCTTCCGCGTGGTCGGCGGGCGCGCACGGCTCACGCGGCTGCGCATCGGGCAGCGCGGCGCGGAACAGGCCGTGGTCCTCGGCGGCTTGCCGGACGACGCCACGGTCGTCGTCTACCCGAGCGATGCGGTACGCGATGGCACGCGCGTGCGCGGCGACTAGCGCGAGCCGGGCGCCGCAGTACGCATTCCTCCCTACCCTCCTGCCGATGGCCCCGATGCGCAGGCAGCGGCCGCATCCAACAATCAATGGAGACCGGCACACCAACGAGGGAGCGTATCCATGAAGACATTCGCGAGCCAAGCGGCAGATGGCTGGCAACCCAATGCCATCAGTGCCGCCGAATCCATGCCCGGTGAGTTCCGCATGGAACACCGCTGGGGCCGCCGTCGCCCGTGCAGGGCCCGTGTCTGCGTATCCGCCGGTGGAGGAATCGCCGGCGTCGGCCGGCTCCGGGATGTGAGCATGAGCGGCGCTTTCCTCGTGACCGCGCTGCCGCTGCCGATGTTCGCGCAGCTCGACGTCGCCGTGGTGCTCGACGACGGCTCGCGATGCGGCGAATTCATCGGCACCGTGGTGCGCCATGCGCCCGATGGCGTGGGCATCGAGTGGGCCGAGCCCGTGGCGGGCTCCATCTGCCGGGAGCTCGGCTGCGGCAAGACTTGTCCCCATGCCGACGGTGCCGAATGACGGCCAAACAGGTCCTGTTCCATTCGAGCGCGCGTGAGCGCGTGCTGCGCGGCGCCACGCAACTGGCCGACGCCGTGCGGCTTACGCTCGGCCCCAAGTCCAAGTCCGTGCTCATCCAGAAGAAGTGGGGCACGCCGGTGGTGTGCAACGACGGCGTCACCATCGCCCGGGAAATGGAGCTGGACGATGCGGTCGAGAATCTCGGCGCGCAGATGCTGCGACAGGCGGCGGAGAAAACCGGCGACGCCGTGGGCGACGGGACCAGCACCGCGACCATCCTGGCGCACGCCATCTTCTCCGACGGCGTGCGCAACGTCGCCGCCGGCGCCAGCGCCATCGACCTCAAGCGTGGCCTGGATCGGGGCCTCGCAGCCGCCGTGGCGGCGCTGAAAGCAGGCGCGCGCAAGGTGGCCAGTCGCAAGGAGACGGCGCAGATCGCCACGATCTCGGCGCACAACGATGCACAGGTGGGCGAGATGGTGGCCGACGCGCTGGAGAAAGTCGGCGACGAAGGCGTCATCACGGTCGAGGAATCGAAGACCACGGAAACCACGCTCGACGTCGTGGAAGGCATGAAATTCGATCGCGGCTACATCTCGCCCTATTTCGTCACCGACCAGGCGACGCTCGAGGCCGTGCTCGAGGATGCCTTCGTCATGGTGAGCGAGCGGCGCATCAACATCGTCAAGGACCTCCTGCCGCTGCTCGAGCAGGTGGCCAAGGCCGCACGTCCGCTGCTGCTGATCGCCGAAGACATCGAGGGCGAGGCCCTGGCGACGCTGCTGGTGAACCAGCTGCGCGCCGTTCTCAAAAGCGTGGCGGTGAAGGCGCCCGGCTTTGGTGATCGCCGCAAGGCGATGCTGCAGGACATCGCCACGCTGACGGGTGCGCAGCTGCTGTCCGAGGACCTCGGCATCAAGCTCGAGGACGTCACGCTGGCGCAGCTCGGCCATGCCAAGCGCATCGTGGTCGACAAGGAGAACACCACGATCGTCGGGGGCGGCGGCAAGAAGGCCGACATCGAAGCGCGCATTCGCATGATCCGCAAGGAGCTCGAAGGCGCCACCGGCGACTACGACCGGGAGAAGCTCGAAGAACGGCTGGCCAAGCTCTCCGGCGGCGTCGCCGTGATCCGCGTGGGAGCGCCATCCGAATCGGAAATGAAATCGCGCAAGGACGCGCTCGATGATGCGATCAGCGCCACCAAGGCCGCGATCGCCGAAGGCATCGTGCCCGGCGGTGGCCTGGCCTTGCTGCGCTGTACGCGCGCACTCGATGCCGCCGAGGCCGCCTGCAGCGGCGATGAACGCACCGGCGTGCAGATCCTGCGCCGCGCGCTCGAGGCGCCCGCGAGGCAGATCGCGGAGAACTCCGCCGCCGACGGCGGTGTCGTCGTCGACCGCATGCTGCGCGCGGGCGATGACACCGGCTTCGACGCGGCTCGCAAGGAATACGTGAACCTGTTCGAGGCAGGCATCATCGACCCGGCCAAGGTGGTGCGCATCGCGCTCGAGAACGCCGTCTCCGTGGCCAGCGTCCTGCTGCTCACGGAAGCCACGATGACCGAGAAGCCCGAAAAGAAGTCGACGCCAGCCGTACCCGCCGAAGCGGAGATTTGAAGCGCCGCCATCTCTGCAAGGCGGCGCCCGCGGCCAGGCGACCCGCTAGCATGGAGGCCACCATGCCTGGCTTGCCCGCGTCCCTGAGTTCCCTGCTGCGCCCGGACGCGTTCCCGCATCCGGTCGCAGAGGTCCGCCTGGTGGAAACCCACATCTCCTGGGTACTGCTCACCGGCGAGTACGCCTACAAGCTGAAGCGTCCGGTGCACTACCCGTTCGTCGATCTGCGCGCACCGGAGCACCGCGCATTCCTGTGCGAAGAGGAAGTGCGGCTGAACCGGCGCTTCGCGCCGGAACTGTACCTGGGCGTGTGCCCCGTGGTCGCCAAGGACGGCGGGCTGCGAATCGGCGGCGATGGACCCGCCGTCGAGCACGTGGTGCGCATGCGGCAATTCGATCGGAAAGAGGAACTGGACCGACTCATCGAGGCCGGAGAGGTCGCGCCGCCCGAGCTCGAAGCCTTCGGGCGCGAGCTGGCGTTGATTCACGCGCGGCTGCCGCTCGTCGGTGCACAGCCGTGGGGGACGTTCGAGCGCGTGAGCGGGCTGCTGCGCGCCAACCTGGCCGAATGCCGCCAATCGGCCGGGAAGTTCGGCACGGCCGCGCAAGTCGACGCCGCATCCGCCGTGCTCGAGGCGCACCTGCGCAGCCTCGAGCCACGGATCGCCGCGCGGCGCGCACAACGAATACGCGAGTGCCACGGCGATCTGCACGCGCGCAACCTGGTGCGCTGGCAGGGACGTCTCGCCGCTTTCGACTGCCTCGAATTCGAGCCCGCTTTCCGCTGGATCGACGTGGCCGATGAAGTCGCGTTCCTGTGGATGGATCTCATCGCGCGGCACCGCCGCGACCTGGCCACGGCGTTCCTGCGCGGCTACCTGGACGAGAGCGGGGATCATGAGCTCTGCCGGCTGCTGCCGCTGTACGGTGGGCACCGCGCGCTGGTGCGCGCCAAGGTGGCGGCGCTCGAAGGTTCCGCCGCGCAGCACCGTGACTATCTGGACTGCGCGCGCGAGCTGCTCTCGCCGCGGCCGCCGCGGCTGATCGCGATGTCGGGCTTCTCGGGCTCCGGCAAGAGCTGGCTGGCGCGCCAGCTCGCGCCGCGCCTCGATGCACTGCACCTGCGTTCGGACGTGGAACGCAAGCGCCTCGCGGGGCTGAAGCCGACCGCACACTCGCACTCGAGGGTGGGCGAGGACCTCTATTCTTCAGAGGCCAGCGCCCGCGTGTACGAGCACCTCGCCCGTTGCGCGGACGCCGCATTGAGTGGCGGAATTGCCGTGATCGTGGACGCCACGTTCGCGCGGCGCGCCGAGCGCGCACGCTTCGCGGAACTGGCGCGCAGCCATGGTGGCGCGCTCACGGTGATCTTCTGCGATGCACCACTGCCCGTACTGCAGGCGCGCATCGCGCAGCGCGAGCGCACGCCGGATGCCTCGGAGGCCGATCTCGACGTGCTCGCGTGGCAGCGAGCGCATGCCGATCCCCTCACTTCCGACGAAGCGCTGACGCACATCGCCGTCGACACCAGCGACGCCTCGGCGCTGTCCCAGGTGCTCGACAGGCTCGCCGATTCCTGAGTCGGTTCCGTAGTGCTACGGATGGTGAGGCTGTCCTGCCGCGGCGAATCTCGGCACATGAAAACCACGCTCAGCGTGATCAAGGCGGACATCGGGTCCATCGGCGGGCACCTCGCCCCCTCGCATGCCCTGCTCGATGGCGTCAGGCGCCACGTGCGCCAGGGTGCACAGGGCCCTGTTGCTCGACCATTGGGTGGGGTTCACCGGCGACGACGTCGCCATCCTCATGACCCACACGCACGGCGCCGGCGATGCGCGCATCCACAAGCTCGCCTGGGACGCGTTCGTCGACGGCACGCGCATCGCCAAGTCGCAGGGACTGTATGGCGCGGGGCAGGACCTGCTGAAGGATGCCTTCTCGGGCAACGTGCGGCATGGGCCCCGCCGCCGTGGAGATGACCATCGAGGAACGCGCCGGCGAGCCGTTCCTGTTCTTCGCGGCCGACAAGACCGATCCCGGCGCCTTCAACCTGCCGCTGTATCTGGCGTTTGCCGACGTGATGAACACGCCGGGGCTGATGCTCTCGCCGAACATCGGCAAGGGATTCCGCTTCGTCGTCATGGACGTGAATCACACCGAGGGCGACCGCGTCATCGAGCTCGTCACCCCCGAGGAAATCTATCTACTGGCCGCGCTGCTGCGCGATCCGGAGCGCTACGTGGTCGAGTCGGTGTGGTCGCGCAGCTCCGGCGCGCAGGCGGCCGCGGTGGCCACCTCGCGGCTGCACAACATCGCGGGGCGCTACACCGGCAAGGACGATCCGGTGATGCTGGTGCGCACGCAGATGGATTTTCCGGCGACCGGCGAGGTGCTGGCTCCCTATGCGCTGGCGCACTACGTCGGCGGCGGCATGCGCGGCTCGCACCAGATGCCGCTGATGCCGGTGCCGCTGACCACCGGCACGAGCTATTTCGACGGACCGCCGCTCATCACCTGTGCGGCCTTCTGCGTGCACGAGGGCAAGCTCACCGAGCCGCTCGACGCCTTTGCCCATCCTTTCTGGGATCACGTGCGCGACCGTGCCGCGTCCAAGGGACTCGAGATGCGCCGGCAGGGATTCATGGGCCCGGCGATGCTGCCCATGAGCGAGCTCGAATACACGGGCATCACGCAGAAGCTCGGCGAGCTCGACACGCGCTTTCGCGTCCGGGCCTGACTCGTCCCATGGCTACCCCGAAATTGCGATTGGTCGACCCGGGGAGCGAGGCGACTTTTTTCAGGGCCGCGATCACCGCGAGCCCGACTCCTTTGATGGTGCTGGAGCGCCGCGCCCAGGCCTGGGTCGTGGTGTACGTCAATCCGGCCTTCGAGCGGCACCTCGGTCGTGCCGGATCGCAGGTGCTCGAGTGCGACTGGCGCGTGCTGTGCGCGCAGCCCACGGCCAGTGGGCCGGCACTGGTGCAGGCGGCCATCGATCACGGTCACGAGATGCGCGCCCTGGTGCGCACCGCCAGGCGCCGCGGCCGCGACACCTGGACCGAGCTGCACGTCAGCCCCGTCCCGGGCGTCGCGCCCGCACGCCGCGTGATGCAGCTGCGGGATGTCACGCAGGAGAAGGCGCAGCGCGAGCAGCTCGAGCATCACGCCCTGCACGATGCGCTCACCGGCCTGCCCAACCGCAAGCAGTTCCACGAACGGCTGGACCGCGCCATCGATCGCGGGCGCATGCGCAACGGAAACTTCGCCCTCGCGCTGCTCGACCTCGACGGCTTCAAGCAGATCAACGACACCCGTGGGCACGCCACCGGCGACGAAGTGCTGAAGGTCATCGCCGAGCGACTCTCGCACGTGTTGCGCGCCAGCGATTGCGTGGCGCGACTCGGCGGCGACGAGTTCGCGCTGCTGATCGAGTCGGTGACCGATCGCGGGCGCGTCGCGGACATCGTGCGACACCTGGCGGCGCTCATCGCAACTCCCGTGCTGGTGGCGAACACGCCGCTGCAGGTGGGCTGCAGCGTCGGCATCGGCTGGTATCCACTCGATGCCACCGACGCACAGCACCTGCTCGCGCACGCGGACGCGGCGATGTACGCCCACAAGCACCGGCGCAATTCCCGCGCGTTGCACGCATCGGCAGCGCCGCCGGTCTGAGCGGGTCAGCGCGAACTCAGGGCCGCGCGGACGTGACGCCCGGCGATGCGCAGGTACGATTCGGTGCGCGCCAGCCAGGGCGCGGGATCGGGAAACTGCGGGTCGCCCAGGTGCCAGGCCGCGAGCTTGGCCCGGGTCAGGGCGCGGTGACTCATATATATGTGTGTCAGGCTCGCGGGGATCGGGTCCTTCAGCCGGGCCGCCAGCCGACGAAGAAATGCCCGCGCCAGCGCCGGCCGGCAGCGCTCGATCTCCAGGGCCAGCAGGGCCGTATCCTCGTGAGGATCCAGGCGCCGCAGTGCGCGGTCGAACTCCAGACAGTCGATGACGGCCAGTGGCTCGAGACACACGTGCTCGGCCCGCAGGTCGCCGTGCGCATCCACCAGGTGGGCGCCGCGCGCGCCGGCGATGCGCGCGGCGCGCCGCAGGAACTGCCGCTGCAGGCCGGCGATCTGCCGCGCCCGCGGCCAGTCGGCGAGCGCGCGCAGGTTGCGGCCGATCTGCGCGTCGAAGCGTGCGAGATAGGCGCGCGCCCCGAGCGGCGCCGGACGAGCTTCGGCATAGAAGCGCGCCAGCAATTCGATCAGCGGGCCGAGATCGCGCGCGGTGGGCACGCCGCGCGCCAGTGCGACATCGAGCGTGCCGGAAGCCGGCAGGCGCCGCATCTTCACCAGGTAGTCGACGACACGGCCCGGTGCGCCGAATCGCAGACGCCCGTGTTGCCGCGTGAGCGGCACGACCGCCAGATAGACAGCCGGCGCCAGGCGCCGGTTGAGCCGCAGCTCCTGTTCGCAACCGCGGCGGCGCGCGGCCAGCGTGCGGTAATCCATGCCGGCCTGGCGCGCCGGCTTCTTCAGCTTGTAGGCGAATCTTCCCGCGAGGAACACGTATGCGAAGTGCGTCTCGATGAGATGCACGCGCGCGGGGCGCCCGGCGTGATTGCGCGGGTCTCGAAGGAACGCGAGCTTGCGCGCGAGCCCCGCGTCGCGCCGTCCGGGCCGCCGGCGACTCAGGTTCGCTGCGCCTTCTCGATGCGCTGCTCGTTGCGGACCGCGACCGCGAGATCGCGCAATTCGCCCGAAGCCGCCTCGAGCAGGTCATCCAGCGACAGGACGCCCTTGAGCTCGCCCTGCTTGCCGGTGACGGGCATGCGGCGCACGCCGATGCGGCGCATTTCCTGCGCCGCCTTTTCGAGCGAGTCGAACTCCGAGAGCGTCACCGGGCTTGAAGTCATGATGTCGCCGACGGTCAGCACGCCGGGATCGATGCGGCGCGCGACCACGCCGACCACGATGTCCCGATCGGTGAGGACGCCGACGGGCCGCGCCTCGATGCCGGCGTCGTCCGGCTCCACCACGATGAGATAACCGACGTGCCGCTCGCGCATGAGCTGCGCGGCCGTGGTGACTTCATCGAAGGGGCGCACCGTGGCGACGTTGCGATTGCAGAGCTGGGCGACGTACATGGGATTCTCCTGCATGGCGCAGCGCGCCGCGTGAGCGGGATGTTAGGAGGGGCCGCCATGTCCGGCGTCCGTAGTTTTGCGCATGGTCGTAAGCAGCGCCTCGAATCGCGGCCGGGCCGCGTGCATCCCATGCTGCCTGCGGAGATTTCCGGGGAGCGGGCCATGAACGAGCGTCATGCCGGGGCAGGCACGTGGAGTATCTGAGGTTGCCGCGGGGGCGCGTCACGCTGGCGTGCATCCTCGCCGTCTCGTTGCTGCTCGCGTTCTTTCCGCGCATAGACCTTGCGATCTCCGGCCTGTTCTATCGACATGCGATGCATTTCACGACGCCGGCATGGTCGTTGCTGCTGCAGAAGGCGCTCTCCCTGTTCCTGGTCGTTTCCATGCTGGGGGTGGTTGCCGTCCATCTGTATCAGCGGCGACTCGGGCGCAATCCCGGCACGGTCAGCGGGCGGAAGGTGCTCTATCTGTTCGTCATCCTGATCCTCGGCCCGGGCCTGGTCGTGAACTTCGCGTTCAAGGACCACTTCGGCCGCGCGCGTCCGCGGGAGGTCGCCGAGTTCGGCGGATCCCGGCAATTCACGCCCGCCTTCGTGATCAGCCACGAATGCCGCAGGAACTGCTCGTTCACGTCAGGCGATGCGGCGGCGGCGTTCTTCTCGCTGGCATTGGCACGCGCGTTCAGCCCCAGGCGGGTCGTGCTGGCCGCGGCCATCGGCTTCGGCGCGATGGTTTCCCTGTCGCGGATCGCCGTGGGCGCGCACTTCTTCTCCGACACCGTGATCTCGTTCTTCGTGATGTGGATCCTCACGGACGTGCTGCACCATTACCTGCTATCCGCGCCGGCGGTGCCGGTTTCGCGAGCAATGCCCATCGCCTGAGGGCGCCGCGCGCCACGAGCGGCGCGAAGCGGCAGCTCGCCGTGGCGCGCGTGAATTCGTCGACCCGGTCGAGCGGCACCAGAATCAGCGGCGCGGCACTCGACTCCAGCCTCGCGCACAGCCGGCGCGGATAGGCCTCCCCGGGCGCCGCGCTCCGCACGGCCGCGACCTGCCTGCCGGTGTAGTAGACCAGCCCGTAGGCCGGCCGATACCGGTCGACGAACAGGATCTCGGCGTAGTCCTGCAGGTTCACGGCCGCGCGCAGGTCCCGCGCCAATGCGCGCGAATCACCCTCGCTCGCCCAGAACGACGAGGCGAAGCGCAGCGCCAGCAACAGCGCTGCGCAGGCCAGCGCGAAATTGCGGATCGTGGCCGTGCGGATTCCGGCATTCTCCGCCTGTGCGGCGGTCAGCAGCGCGAACGGCACCGTCAGCGGCAGTAGATAGAGCGGCAGGCGCGATTGCGCCAGCGCGAAGACGGCGAATGGAACGGCCATCCAGACATACAGGAATACGGGCGGAATGGCGTGCACTTGCGCCGGACTGCGCTCCGTCGCGAGGCGCCGGCGTCGTGCCGCGGCCCAGATCAGCATCGGCCCGAATGGCAGCGTGCCCACGAGCAATACCGGCGCGTACACGACGAACAGTCCCTGCCATCCCGGATTGCGGTCGTGGGTGGCCGTGGCGAAGCGATTGACCGTCTCGTCCACGAGGAAGTAGCGCCACATCGACGCGTCGCGAGCGACCACGTAGGCGAACCACCAGAGGGCCAGCGCGCCGAAGGTCAGCACGGGCGCGATCCGGAACAGCCCTCGCGCGTGCGCGTCACGGCCGCGCGTCGCTTCGAACGCGAGGATGGCCAGCAATGGCAGCAGCGCGGGCGGGCCCTTCGTCATGAACGCCGCCCCGAAGGACAGCCACATCAGCCAGAGTGCCGCCGGCGGCTTCCTTTCCCGCCAGTGCAGGTAGCCGAGCACGGCGACGCTCTCGAACAAGGTCAGCAGCATGTCCGGCGTCATGAAGCTGGCCGCGATGAAAGGCAGCAGGGTCGTCGCCCAGATGGCGGCGGCCACCATCGGCCGGCGCAGTCCGAAGGCCTGTCCCAGCAGCGCAACCACCAGGGCCGTGAGCGTGTAGGCCAGCGCACCCGGCAGGCGTACCGCCCACTCGCTGCGCCCGAACGTCTGGAGGCTCGCGGCGATCGCCCAGTAGGTGAGCGGCGGCTTTGCGAAATGCGGATGATCGGGAGCGAGCCTCGGAACCAGATAGTCGCCCGACTCGAGCATGTTCACGGCGATGGCTGAATAGCGTCCCTCGTCCGGCTCCGACAGGCCGCGCGTTCCCAGATAGGCGAAGCCCAGCACTGCAACGCACAACATGACCAGCCAGCCTCGCAGATCGGCGAGCTCCGCCGGCGCGCAGATTGCGCGGCGCAGGTCGACACCGGTCGCGCCGGGCGAGGCTGCACCTCCCTGCCCCGGCGATTTCACAAGCGTTCGCGCATCGAGGACTCCGCCGCCAAGGTGGCAGCCCGTGGCTCGCGCGGCATCAGGGTCAGCGCTTATGAGATGCGTAGAACCACCGCTTCATGAGCTCGGCGGCCAGCACGTAGCAGGCGGTGACGGCGACGATCACCGCGAGCAGCGTGCCGGGCATGGGCACGAAGCCCAGCTCCCGCGCGAAGGGTAGATAGGGAATGGCCGGCGCCAGCAGCGCGAGCACGGCGGTGGACACCAGCAAGAGGTTGCCCGGCCGGCTGCGGAAGAACGGCCGCCGGGTGCGCACCACCAGCGCGATGACCAGTTCCGTCAGCAGCGACTCGACGAACCAGGCCGAGCGGAATTCCTCGACCGACGCCTGGAACAGCCACAGCAGCGCGCCGAAGGTCAGGAAGTCGAACAGCGAGCTCAGCAGGCCGAAGTCCACCATGAAACGGCCGATGAAGCGGATGTCCCAGCG
The DNA here is from genome assembly GCA_035761265.1 of Steroidobacteraceae bacterium. Lineage (GTDB taxonomy): Bacteria > Pseudomonadota > Gammaproteobacteria > Steroidobacterales > Steroidobacteraceae > CADEED01. The sequence continues at coordinate 4,319 of DASTRL010000263.1, read as the reverse complement.
CCGCGGCCGTTCGACAAGTTCCGGGTCGACGCCGTCCGCGGCAATGCCCACGGCCGGGATGTCCGAGAGGAAGTTGTTGAGCAGGATCTGTCCGGCGGTGAGCGGCAGGAACGGCAGGAACAGCGAGGCCAGCGCCATGCTGATCATGTTGCCGAGATTGGCGCTGGTGGTGGTCAGGATGTACTTGAGCGTGTTCGTGAAGGTGCGACGCCCCTCCTCCACGCCGCGGCGGATCACCTCCAGATCGCGCTGCAGCAGCACGAAATCCGCCGCCTCGCGCGCCACGTCCACGGCCTGCTCCACCGAGAGGCTGGTATCCGCCGCGTGCATGGCCGGCGCGTCGTTCACGCCATCGCCAAGGAACCCGACGACGTGCCCCATCTTCTTGAGCGCGAGGATGATGCGCTCCTTCTGGTTCGGATCGACCTCGACGAACAGGTCGGTGCGCTCGGCCTCGCGCCACAAGGCCTCGTCGCGCAGCCGGTCGAGCTCGGCGCCGCTCAGCACGCGCTGCCGCGGCATGCCGACCAGTCCGGCGACGTGCATGGCCACGAGGCGCGCATCGCCGGTGATGAGCTTGACGCCGATGCCGAGCGCGCGCAGCGCGCCGAGCGCCTCGGCCGCGCCGGCCTTCGGCCGATCGAGAAATGTCAGAAAGCCGCGGAACACGAGGTCGCGCTCGGCGTCGCGACCGTAGGCCGGCTGCCGCGGCAGCGTCCGGCTGGCCACCGCGAGCACGCGCACGCCCTCGCCGCTCCACTGCGCATGGCGGCGTTCGAGCTGTGCGCGCGCCGTGTCATCGAGCGCCTGCCCATCGGGCAGCACGCTGCAGGCGTCGAGCACCTGTGCGAAGGCACCCTTGCTGATGAGCTCGACATTGCCGTCACGCTCGATGACGACGCTCACGCGCTTGCGCACGAAGTCGAAGGGGATCTCCGCGAGCTTGCGGACTCCGGCGAGATCCGCCGGCCCGCTCGCGAGGATGGCGTCGTCGAGCGGGCTCGCGAGGCCGCTTTCCAGCGCCGCGTTGAGCGCGCCCAGGCCGATCACCTGCGCGCTGGCCGCGCCGCCCGGCGCGAATCCTCCCTGCAGATTGATGACCCCTTCGGTCAGCGTGCCGGTCTTGTCGGTGCACAGCACGTCCATGCTGCCGAGGTTTTCGATGGCATTGAGGTGGCGCACCAGCACGCCGCGGCGCGCCAGCATTTCCGCGCCGCGCGCCAGATTGACGCTGAGGATGGCGGGCAGCAGCTCCGGGCTGAGGCCCACCGCCAGCGCCACGGAGAACAGCAGCGTCTCGATCACGGGCCGGGCCGCCATCATGTGCACGGCGAACACCAGCAGCACCATGACGAGCATGGCGATGGTCAGTAGATAGCCGAAGCGGAGGATGCCGCGGTCGAACTCGGTCTGCGGCGGGCGCAGCATCAGGCGTCGCGCGATGCCGCCGAAGCGCGTGGCCGCGCCGGTGGCCGCCACCAGGCAACGCGCCGTGCCGCTGCGCACGTTGGTGCCGAGGAACACGCAGTCGCCGGCGGACTTGAGCACCGGGAAGCTCTCGCCGGTCAGCACCGATTCGCTGACGTAGCAGTCGGTGGCCTCGAGCACCTTTGCATCCGCCGGCACCAGCGAGCCCGCGGCCAGCAGCACCACGTCACCTGGAACCAGCTCCTCGACCGCCAGCGAACCGCTCGAGCCGTCGCGCAGCACGCGCGCCTGGATGCGGATGCGCGCGCGCAGCGCCTCCGCCGCGTTGTGCGCCTGGTACTCGCGCCGATAACCGATCAGGGCGCTGGCGAACAGGATGCTGGCGACGATCACCGCATCGGCGGTCTCGCCGGTGAATGCGGCCACCGCCGCGGCGAACAGCAGCATCAGCAGCAGCGGGCTCGCGAACTGGCGCCGCAGGATCCGCAGCGGCGACTGCGCCCGCTCCTCGCGCAACCGGTTGGGCCCGTGGCGCTGCAGGCGCTCCTCGGCCTGCGCACGTGTCAGTCCTTGCGGGGAGCTGGCGACTTCCTGCATGAGTTGTCCGGGTTCCAGATGCTCCCAGCCTGCGATGGTCGACGGCTCCGGCGCGCGCGACCGGAACATGCGGCGCGACAGCCACGCGCCCGGAATCATCGGCAACCAGAAGCTCAGGCCGCGGAACAGCAAGGTGGCCGAGAGTGCCGCGGCGAGCGGCACTGAAGCGAGCTGCAGCGTGAACACCGAGCTCGCCTCGAACGTGCCCAGGCCTCCCGGCAGGATGCCCATCGAGCGGAACAGGTTGGAGATCATGAAGCTCGCGAACACCGAAGCCGGCGCCACCTCGCTGCCGAGCGCGCGCAGCAACACCAGCATCGTCGCCGCGTCGCAGAGCACGATCGCCGCCTGCCAGGCGGCGGCCACGGCCAGCAGGCCTGGATCGTGCAGCAGCGCGATATCGGCGTTGGCCGCGGCCGCGCTCAGCCTGGCGAGTGGACCGCGTCGTGGCGTCAGCCGCGCGAGTATTCCGGTGCGTCCGGGGACGACCAGCATCATGACGATCAGCAGCAGGCTGCCGGCGATGAACAGCCCCGCGGTGCCGAGCGCCGCCGCGCGCGCCGCACCCTCGAGCGGGAACATCAATAGCGCCGCCACCAGCAGCAGCACGTACACCGCGAAATAGGACGCCACGTTGATGACGACGCCGGCGAACACGGCCGGCTTCGCGAGCCCGCGCTCCTCGAGATACTTCGAGACCGCCGCGGTGCCACCGAGGCCCGCCATCGGCAGCGCCTGGTCGACGAACAGCTTGGCGACGCTCAGGCGCGCGAGCTCGCCGCGCGCGAAGGAGAACTTCGCCGCGGCACCGATCGCGCCCCAGATCCGACCCTGCGCGACATAGGTGAGGAGCTGCAGTACGACGGCCACCAGCAGCCACCACGGCTCGGCGCGTTCGGCGATGCGCGCGGCCTGCTCCGCGTCCGACCAGTGCACGGCCGCATAGCAGACCGCGGCCAGCAGCGCCGCGCCGGTGAGCCACGGCAGCCAGCGGCCGCGGCGTCGCGAAGCGCGCGCCTCAGTCGAGCCAGAAGACATTCGGCACGAAGCGCCCGTGCGCGGGCGGCCATTGCGCCGGCGTGCCGAGCACGATGGGAGCCACCACGTGATAGCCCGGCGCAATGCCGATCAGGGCCTGCGTTTGCGGTAGTTCGAGCCAGGGGCGGCTGAGACCGATCCAGCAGCTGCCGAGCTCCGCCTCGCGTGCCGCGAGCATCAGCGTCTGCGCGGCGAGGCAGCAATCCTCGTACGCCTGCGACGAGCTCGCGCTGGCAAGCACCAGGATGAGCGCCGGCGCGCGGTGGAAGACGCTGTAGCCAGCCTGCTCGAGCAAGGCGCGCGCGGCTCCGCTCACCACGGGCTGCGCCAGCATCCACTGCCGGGCGCGCTGCGCGTACTCCTCGATGCGCGCGGGCCCGGTGATCACCGCGAAGGCCCAGGGCTGCTGGTTCATCGCGCTCGGCGCCTGCGTGGCGATCTCGATGAGATGCTCGAGGGTCGCGCGCGGCACCGGTGCCGGCAGATAGTCCCTGACGGAACGCCGGCCACGTACCACCTGCTCGAATTCCATGTGGGCCCGCCCCGCTGATGCTGACACGCGCAGCTTTCCAGACACGCCGGCGGGCCGCATGCGGGGCAGCGCGATGCGCGTATGTAACGTTGCGTATCGCGCGCGGATGCGCCTACTTGCGCCGCATGCGCTCCAGGTCGAGCTGCTCCATGCGGTCGATGGGCTCGCGCGCCACCGCCTCGGCGCACAGCTGCTCGATCTCGCGGTTGTGCGACTCACCGTCGAGCAGCGCGAGGCCGTGCGCGTACTCGACGCGCGCCACCACGGAGCGCGGCACGAGACGCACGGCCTTGCGGAAGTGCGCGATCGCCTCCGATCCGCTGGCACCGTAGGTCAGGCGCGCCGCCAGCGACCCCAACGTCTTCACGAGCTCGGCGTGGTAGAGGCCGAGCGCGATGTGCGCCTCGGCGTGGCGGGGTTCGAGCTCGAGTGTGCGTTCGAGATGGGTGCGGATCTTCCTGCCGTATCCCGCGGCGAGAGCTTCCAGGATCGAGATGCGCTGGCTGTAGCGGCCCATCACCAGCGCCAGCGCATAGTGTGCGTTGGCGTAATCGGGCAATTGCCGCACCGCGGCTTCGCCGCGTTCCATGGCGGCGCGCAGCAGCGAGAGCCGCCGCTGCGCGTCCTTCTCCAGGTACAGCGTGTGTGTCGCGACGGCCTTGTTGGCCACCATGACGCCGAGCGCGCCGAGCGCGCTGCCGCCGCGGACCGCGGCGAGGAAATC
>DASTRL010000262.1:0-6870 GCA_035761265.1 Steroidobacteraceae bacterium | reverse complement strand
GACCCACGTCGCCTTCGGCGGCACCCGAGAGCGCGATCAGCCCGGCGGTGGTCTCGGCATCGAGCCAGCCACGATCGATGAGCGGGACGCCGCGCTCCTGGCCCTCGAGCCAGGCGCGCGTGACCAGGTTGGCGACGTTCTGGTAGCCGCCGGGATCCTTGCACAGCAGCGTGAGGCGCGCGGGCGTCGCGCGCTCGCCGCGCATCCGCAGCAGCACGTCGACACCGATGATGGGCTTGACGCCGCGCTTCAGCGCTTCGCGATAGAACTTGACCATCGCGAACAGATTGTTCTGGTCGCTGACCGCGACGGCCGGCATGCCGAGCTGCGCGGCGCGCTCCACCAGTTCCGGGATGCGGACGACGCTGTCCTTGAGCGAGTACTCGGTATGCAGGCGGAGATGGACGAAAGCGGGCTGCACACTCGACGACATGGCGCGCGAGTTTATCAATGAATGCACGCATCAAGGCGCTGGCGAGATGCCGGCGGCCGTGGGCCGGCAGATCGGAGCGGTGCCTCGTCGGGATTGGTGGGTGTCGGCCGCCACGCCACCGGTTCCGTGGCGCCGCCACCCGCATCGCGAACTGAGAGCGGCATCACAACGCGCCCGGAATGGCGCGGCGCGCTTTTCCGCCAACTTGTGAGTCGTTTCAACGGAGTAGCGCCCCGCCGGATCGATAATTCCTGGTCCGTGAGAATCCGGGGACATATTTCCATGACGCGCCTCGACCCCCAGACTGACCGCGCGAGTCGGCGCCCGGCGCAGAAGCTGTTGGCCTGATGCGCATCCAGCGGCTGCAAACCCGGATCATCGTCTTTTTCGTGGCGCTGCTGGCGCTCGTGCAGGTGGCGGCGTTCTGGTTCGTCAACGCCGCCAATTCGGGCAACACGCACGCCAAGGTCGAGGAGGAGCTCAACGTCGGCCAGCGCGTGTTCGCGCGCCTTCTCGAGCAGAATGCCGACAAGCTGATGCTGACCGCGCGCGTGCTGGCGGCGGACTTCGCGTTCCGCGAAGCCATCGCCACGCACGACAACGACACCATCGCCTCGGTGCTGGCGAATCACGGCGCGCGCATCGGCGCGGATGCCATGCTGTTCGTCGACCTGGAGGACCGCGTCGTGTCGGACACGCTGCGGCCCGGCGCCGGCGTGCATCCCTTCGAGTACCCGGCGCTGCTCGCCGACCATCGCGACAAGGCCAGCGCCAGCATGGAGGTGCTCGACGGCCGCGCCTACCAGCTGGTGGCGGTTCCGGTGCTGGCCCCGCTGCCCATCGGGCGCGTCGTCATGGGCTTCGCCGTCGACGACGCACTGGCGCGCGACCTGCGCCAGCTCACCGAGCTCGAAGTCACGTTCGCGCTGGATTCGGCGGATGGCTGGCGCGTGCTGGCCTCGACGCTGGACACCGACGGACAGCGCGCGCTGCTCGCGGCGATGCCGCCGCGGTCCAGCACCGTGAATCGCGTCGACCTCAAACTCAATGACGGCGATCACCAGGCCATGGTGATTCCGCTGGTCGACGACAACGCGCGCATCGTGGCGGTGCTGCACCGTTCGCTGGCCGGGGCGCTCGCCGCCTACGAGAAGCTGCGCAACACCCTGTTCGTGCTGGCCGTGCTCAGCCTGGTGCTCTCCATCGTCGGCAGCGTCGCGGTGGCGCGCAACATCACGCGCCCGCTCGAAGCACTGGCCGGCGCCGCCGCGCGCATCGAGCTCGGCGACTACGTCGCGACGGTCGACGTGCGCCGCGCCGACGAGATCGGGGTGCTGGCGTCCAGCCTGAACCACATGCGCAGCGCCATCGCCGAACGCGAGAACCGCATCCTGAAGCTCGCGTACGAGGATCCGCTCACCGACCTCGCCAACCGCTCGCGGTTCTCCAACGAGCTGGCGCGCGCCATCGGCGACGCCGATCGCCGCGGCGACAAGCTCAGCATCCTCATGATGGACCTGGACCGCTTCAAGTACGTCAACGACACGCTCGGCCACGGCGTCGGCGATCACGTGCTGCGCGAGGTGAGCCGGCGCCTCGGCGCGGCGGTGCTGGATGCCGAATGCATCGCACGACTGGGCGGCGACGAGTTCGCGATCCTGCTCCACTGCGGCAGCGACGCGAACTGCAGCGAGACGGCGCGGCGCATCATCAAGGCGCTCGAAGCGCCCATCCTGTACGAAGACCAGCCGCTCGACGTGGGCACCAGCATCGGCATCGCACACTTCCCGGAGCACGGGCGCGACGCGCAGACGCTGGTGCGCAACGCCGACATCGCCATGTATGCGGCCAAGCGCAACAAGGCCGGATTCGCGATCTACGATCCGCACTACGACACCAGCCAGCAGGAGCACCTGTCGCTGCTCGGTGAGCTGCGGCGCGCGGTCGAGCACGAGGAGCTGCGCCTGTACTACCAGCCCAAGGTCTCGCTGCACTCCGCCAACATCAGCGCCGTCGAGGCGCTGCTGCGCTGGGAGCACCCGGTGCGCGGCCTGGTGCCGCCATCGATGTTCATCCCGTTCGCCGAGCACACCGGCTACATCAAACTACTGACGCGCTGGGTGATGCGCGAGGCGGTGCGGCAGTGCGGCGCCTGGCTGCGCGAGGACCTGCGGCTGCAGGTGTCGGTGAACATCTCGGCGCGCGACCTCATGAACCGCGACCTGCCGAACGAAGTCGGTGCGCTGCTCGCCGAGCACGACGTGCCGCCGGCACTGCTGTGCCTGGAGATCACCGAGAGCGGCTTCATGGAAGACCCGGGCAATGCGCAGAAGGTGCTCGACCGGCTCGCCGAGCTCGGCGTGCGCCTGTCCATCGACGACTACGGCACCGGCTATTCCTCGCTGTCGTACATCATGCGGCTGCCGGTGCAGGAGCTGAAGATCGACCGTTCCTTCATCTCGCGCATGGCCACCGACGACGAGATTTCCACCATCGTGCGCTCCACCATCGATCTGGGCCACAACCTCGGCCTCAAGGTGGTTGCCGAGGGCGTCGAGGACCTGTCGGCGTGGAACATGTTGCGCATGCTGGGCTGTGACGACGCGCAGGGATTCTTCATGAGCAAGCCGCTCGCGCCGGATGCGCTGGCGCAATGGATCCGCGCCAACGACGGAACCTGGTCGGACCGGGGCGCCGCGCTGCAGGCCTGATCGACGCGGCGTACCGGCGTCGAGCCGCTCTCAGAGATCCTCGACCTCGATCAGCCTGACTCCCACGGGCGAGAAACTGCGCCGATGCAATGGCGTCGGCCCGAGCGCATCGAGCGCCTCGACGTGGATGCGCGTCGCATAGCCCTTGTGCCGTGACAGCGAGAAGCCGGGATAACGATGGTCCAGGTCGCGCATCAGCGAGTCGCGCGTGGTCTTGGCGAGGATGGAGGCGGCACTGATGGAAGGCACGGTCGCGTCACCCTTGATCACGGCCTTGAACAGGCATTCGAAATCCAGGCCGTGGGTGCGCGGACACCGGTTGCCATCGACGACCACGCGCTGCGGCGGCACTCGCAGGCCCAGCAGCGCGCGCCGCATCGCGAGCATGGTCGCCTGGAAGATGTTGATGCTGTCGATTTCCTCGACGTCGGACCAGGCCACCGAATAGCACAGGGCGCGCCCCCGGATCAGCACGGCGAGCCGCTCGCGCTCTTCCGGCTCCAGCACCTTCGAATCTGCGAGCCCGCGGATCGGCCGCGAAGGATCGAGGATCACGGCGGCGGCGACCACAGGACCTGCGAGCGGCCCGCGCCCGGCCTCATCGACGCCCGCCACGCGCATCCGCACGCGCGGCCTCGTGACACGCGCCTTCATGCGGCACCCGGCGTTTCGACGTGTGCGGTCCACACCGTCAGCATGTCGGCGATCTCGGCCGCGGCACGCGCGGCGCCGCCGCGCCGCAGTGTTTCGTGGATCTTCGTGAACTCGGCCTGCACCTGCGCGACGCGCTGCGGCTGCTCGAACCACGCCGCGAGCGCATCGGCCAGATTGCCTGGATTGACCTGCTCCTGGAAGAACTCGGGCACGAGCGCCGAATCGGCGAGCAGGTTCGGCTGCGAGAAATGGCGCACCTTGACGAGCCCGAATCGGCGCAACAGGAAAGCGGTGATCGCGCCCAGCCGGTACGCCACGACCATGGGTCGCTTGCAGAGCGCAGCTTCCAGCGTGGCCGTACCGGAGGCCGCGAGCACGACGTCGGCCGCGATCAACGCGCGCCGCGCCTGGCCGTCGAGCAGTCGCACCGCCGCGCGTGGCGCCAGCCGGGCGCAGCGCTCCGCGAACGAATCCTTGAGCTGCGCCGTGACCATCGGGGCCACCGTGACGAGGCCTGGGTAGCGCGCGGCGAGCAGCTCCGCGGCGCCTGCGAATGCGTCGCCCAGGTGCTCCACCTCGCCGCGACGGCTGCCGGGCAGCACGGCGAGCACGCGCGCATCGGCGGGGATGCCGAGCTCGGCGCGCGCGGCCGCACGATCCACTTCCATCGGGATCTGATCCGCGAGCGGATGCCCCACGAAAGCCGCGCGCACGCCGTACTCGCGATAGAAGGCAGGCTCGAACGGAAACAGGCAGAGGATCAGATCCACGGCCTCACCGATGGTGCGTGCGCGATCGCGTCGCCACGCCCACACTTGCGGGCTCACGTACTGCACGGTGCGCAGCCCCTGCTTCTTCAGGCGTCGCGCCAGCCCCAGATTGAATTCCTTGAAATCCACGCCGACGAACACGTCGGCCCGCCAGTCGAGGATGCGACGCTGCAGCGCGCCGCGCAGTCGCAGCAGGCGCGGCAGGTGGCGCAGGATTTCCGTGAGGCCCATGACGCCCAGGTCGCCGCTGTCGAACCAGGCACTGCAGCCGGCGGCCTTCATCCTGGGACCGGCCACCCCCGCGAATTGCGCCTCGGGAAAACGGCGGCGCAGCTCTTCGATGAGTGCGGCACCCAGCGTATCGCCCGACGCCTCGCCCGCGACCAGCGCGATGCGCATCAGCGTACGAGGCTGCGGGTCGACTCGCCGATGAAGTCGACGAAAATCTTGAGCTCCGGCTGGGTCGCGACGCGCGACTCGAGCTCTTTGACGGCCTCCGCGAGCTTCAGATCCGAACGATACAGCACGCGATAGGCGTTCTTGAGGTTGCGAATCTGCTCGGCGGAGAAGCCGCGACGCTTCAGCCCTTCGGAGTTGATCGAGTGCGGTACGGCCGGCGAGCCCACCGCCATGATGTACGGCGGCACATCACGGGTAACCGCGGCGTTGTTGCCGAGGAAGGCGTGCGCGCCGACCTTGGTGAACTGGTGGATGCCGGAATAGCCACCCATGATGACCCAGTCGCCGAGCGTGACGTGGCCGCCAAGCGTCGCGTAGTTGGCCATCACGCACTTGCTGCCGACGTGGCAGTCGTGCGCCACGTGCGTATACGACATGAACAGGTTGTCGCTGCCGATCAGCGTGACGCCGCCGCCCTGCGCGGTGCCGCGGTTCATCGTGGTGAACTCGCGGAAAACGTTGCGATCGCCGATTTCCAGCCGCGTGGGCTCACCCTTGTACTTGAGATCCTGGGGCGCATCACCGATCGAGGCGAACTGGAATATCCGGTTCTCCCGGCCGATGGTGGTCTGGCCGGTGATCACCGCATGCGGCCCGATCCACGTGCCGGCGCCGATACGCACGCCATCGCCTATCAAGGAATAGGCGCCCACCGTGACGTCCGGGGCCAGCTCGGCCCTGGGCGAAACGATCGCGCGCGGATCGATCTGGCTCACTTGACGGGCGCCTTGGCGGTCTTGTTGGTCTCGGGGGCCACCATCATTTCGGCGGACGTTACCTCATCGTCGCCGACGTAGGCGACGGTCGAGAACTTCCAGATGCCGCGCATCTGGCGTTCCAGTCTGGCGGTCAGGATCAACTGGTCCCCGGGCTCCACGGGCTTGCGGAAACGCGCCTTGTCGATGCCGACGAAATAGAAACGCGTGGACTCGTCCGGCACCACGTCGGCGGTGACGAACGCCAGCACGCCCGCCGCCTGCGCCAATGCCTCGATGATGATGACGCCCGGCATCACGGGCCGGTGCGGGAAGTGCCCGGGAAAGTACGGCTCGTTGATCGAGACGTTCTTGATGGCCCGGATGCTCTCGCCCTTGACGCACTCCAGCACACGATCGACCAGCAGGAACGGATAACGATGCGGCAGGAGGTGCATGACACCCATGATGTCGAGAGAGAGCGGCTGGCTCATTTGAGTTGGTCCTCGGAAGAATCCTGATCCGGCGCGGAGAAGCCCACGTGCTTCTCGAGAGCGCGCTGTCGCCTGGCCATGGAGTCGAGGCGCTTGATGCGCGCGACGATGCGTCGCCAGGTGCCTGCCTCCTCGCTGGGCAGCGCGGAAGAATACACACCCGGCTTGCTGATGGAATGCGAAATGAACGAGGTGCCCTGCACGATCACGTCGTCGCACAGCGTCACGTGGCCATTGATGCGGGCGGCGCCACCGATGATGCAGCGCTTGCCGAACACCGCGCTGCCCGCCACGCCGACGCTGCCGGCGAAGGCCGAATGCGCGCCGATGCGGCAGTTGTGGCCGATCATGATGAGATTGTCGAGCTTGACGCCCTCTTCGATGACGGTGTCTTCGATCGCGCCCCGATCGATGGTGGTGTTAGCGCCGATCTCCACGTCATCGCCGACGGTCACGCTGCCGATCTGCGGCACCTTGATCCAGGTGCCCTTTTCGGAGGCGAATCCAAACCCGTCCGCGCCGATGACGGCGCCCGGCTGCACGATGCAACGGACCCCGAATCTCACGCCGTGCCCGATGAACACGCGCGCCACGAGCCTGGTGTCGTCGCCGATGACGGCGTCGCGCTCGATGACCGAGCCGGGGCCGATGAAG
>DASTRL010000261.1:0-20698 GCA_035761265.1 Steroidobacteraceae bacterium | reverse complement strand
CAGCACGGCGTTCGGACAGTACTGCCGCGCCAGCTGGAACGAGCGGATGATCCAGTTGGAGCCGAAGGCGCTCTGCGCGTAGGCCGCGGGTGCATGTCCCGGCGTCGCCTCGTTCACCACGTCGATCATCGCGGTGTTCGGATAGCGCGCACAGAAGTCGCGGATCCATTCCTCGATTTCGGCCGCCTGTTCCGACGGGCTCAAAGAACTGATCCAGCTCGGCGCCTGGTTGCCCCAGACGAAGGTGTGCTCCTTGAACGGAATGTGGTTCTGCATCGCGAAGTTGTACACGCGGTCGACGCCGCTCCAGTTGTACACATCGCGTGTCGCCTCGACGGATGCCCACTTGCCCTCGTTCTCGGGCGTGATCTGGTCCCAGTACTGCAGGAAATCGGAGCGCACAGCGCCATTGGTGGTGATGTTGCCCACAAACTTTCCGGGCGGCGGATTGCCGCCGCCACCGACGGACCCGAAATCTATGATGCCGTTGCAGTGCATCCATTCGCTGTTGCCACCGCCGCCGCAGCGGCCGTTGGCGTACAAGGCCGTGTTGACGCTCTGCGCCTCGGCCTGGCGCGTGGTCCCGTTGACCACGATGTAGTCCACCTGCACGTCGCGGCCGCTGGCGTCGTTGGTGAACGCCACGGTGATGTCGCCGTTGAGGCCGGTGGATGCGCTGTAGTCCTGCAGGCTCGTGGTCAGCGTCCAGGTCGCCACGTTCGTGTTGTCGATGCGCAGGCTGATGGACTCGCTGCCCGCCGTGCCGCGCGCGCGCACCACGATGCTGTTGCCCCCGCTTGCGAGCTGGCCGTAGCTGATGGCGCCGTTGCAGTGCATCCATTCGCTGAAGGCGCCGCCGCCGCAGCGGCCATTGGCATACAGGCCGGTATTCGAGCTCTGATCCTCCGACTGCCGGGTTTCGCCGTTGACGATGATGTAGTCCACCTGTACGTCGCGGTTGCCGCCGTCGTTGGTGAACGCGACGGACACGGCACCGCTCAGCGACGTGGTGGCCGTGAAGTTCTGATAACTCGTGGTCAGCGACCAGGTTGCGACATTGCTGCTGCCGACCCGCAGGCTGATCGATTCGCCGCCGGCCACGCCGCGTGCCCGCACGACGATCGTGCTGCTGCCACTCTGCGCGTTGGCCTCGGTGAAATAGCCGGTTCCGAGCAGTGCCACCAGTGCGACAGCCAGCACCCTGGTGATCGACCGGACACGTACCTGCCACGCCCCTTCTTTGCCGATATCCATGACTTCCATCTGGATGGTCTCCTTTGTGTTCCCATGACTAACTAGTCGCGCCGCCGTCCGCAAAGCCGGCGCGACGCTCGAAGCGCACACATTTAGGTGACGCCTCCGGGTCGGTGTCGATAAGTAGATCACGCAGAAATGCGCGTCCGCCGCGCCATGGCGCGGCACTGTCTGACGGGCCGCGCGTGCCGGACCGGCTGCGATGCGACATTCGTCCCGCATGCATATGAATAATTGCATGGCAAGTCGCCCGGGAACGGACTGCTCGCCGATCCGTCGAGGACGCGTGCCCGGGGGCCTTGGCTAACTACTTCCGGTCCGTGGCTGACGCCGCCGGTGGCGGATTCGCGCGCGCGACGGCGTGCCCGCTCGCTCGGATGCAACGAGGCCCGCATTCGAGGTATCTTGCACACATGCTTCCGCCGGATCCCACACGACGCGATTTCCTGGCACGCACCGGCAGCCTCGCGATCTCGGTGGTGGCGGGGGCCGCCGTCGCGCGAGCCGCGCGCGGCCCTGCCGACCGGGTCGGAATGGGCACCGTGGTCCTGCGCAATCGCTTCGGGAACGTGGCGAAGCCGTTGACGCTGCTGGACGTGCCGGCCTATTACCGCGAGCGGTTCGGCGTGCGCCGGCTCGAGTTCTGGAGCCATCATTTCGAATCGCTCGAGCAGCCGTATCTGCAGGAATTGCGCCGGCGCGTGAAATCCGCCGGCGCCGAGCTCGTCAACGTGCAGGTGGACGAGCCCTACGATCTCGCCAGCACGGATGAAGCGGAGCGGCAGCGCAGTCTGGCCACGGTGCGTCGCTGGATCGACGCCGCGGCGCTGTTGCGCAGCCGGGCGGTGCGCATCAATCCCGGTCGCGCGGGCGGCTCCATCGAGAAGAGCATCGCCTCGATGACGGAGGTGAACCGCTACTGCGTCTCGAAGCGCCTGCCGCTGCTGACGGAGAACCACTTCGGCCTGGAGATGGACCCCGACGTGCACCTGCGCATTCGCCAGGCGGCGGGGCCCGACAACATCTACACCGACCCGGACTTCGGCAACTATCCGGTCGAGACCATGTGGGAGTCGCTCGCGAAGATCCTGCCGTATGCCTGGACGGTTTCCGCGAAGGCCGTGGACTTCGACGCGCGGGGCGAGCACGTCTCCTACGATTTCGACCGCTGCGTGCAGCTGTGCGAGCGGTACGGTTTCAGAGGTATCTATCTCGTCGAGCAGTGGAGCCGGCGCGAGCAGGCCCTCGATCCCGAGACGATCGCCGACTGGCTGCTCGCGCACGTGCGCGCCAGCCTCTGAAGTTCCGGGCGGCCGCGCCTTCAGCGCCGCGCAGTGAGCGCGGCGCCGACGATCTGCCGGGCCTGCTCCTGGATGCGTCGCAGGTGATCCTCGCCGCGAAAGCTTTCGGCGTAGATCTTGTAGATGTCCTCGGTGCCCGAGGGGCGCGCGGCGAACCAGCCATGCGCCGCGATGACCTTGAGTCCGCCGATCGGCGCGTCATTGCCCGGCGCGCGCGTGAGGATGGACTGGATGGGCTCGCCGGCCAGCTCGCGCGACTCGAGCTGCCCGGGCGTGAGCTGCGCCAGCGCCTTTCTCTGCTCCGCGCTGGCGGGCGCGTCGATGCGTTCGAAGCGCGGCTCGCCGTGCGCGCGCGTGAGCGCGGCGTAGGCCTCGCCGGGATCGCGACCGGTGCGCGCGGTGATCTCCGCGGACAGCAGCCCGGGAATGATGCCGTCCTTGTCGGTGGTCCAGACCGCGCCGTCCCGCCGCAGGAATGCCGCGCCGGCACTTTCCTCCCCGCCGAAGCCGAGCGAGCCGTCGAACAGGCCATCGACGAACCACTTGAATCCCACCGGCACTTCGTAGAGCCGGCGCTGCAGCGCCGCGGTCACGCGGTCGATCATCGCGCTGCTGACCACGGTCTTGCCGACCCCGGCGTCCCGGCGCCAGCCGTCGCGATGCCGCAGTAGATAGTCCACGCTCACCGCGAGGTAGTGATTGGCCGGCAGCAGGCCGGCGCTGCGCGTCACGATGCCGTGCCGGTCGTGGTCGGTGTCGCAGGCGAAGGAGATGTCGAAACGATCCTTGAGGCCGATGAGCGCGTGCATGGCATGGGGCGAGGAAGGATCCATGCGGATCTTGCCGTCCCAATCGAGCGACATGAAGCGGAAGGTGGCATCCACCGACTCGTTGAGCACGGTCAGATCGAGCCGATAACGCTCGGCGATAGCGCCCCAGTAGTGCACGCCCGCGCCGCCGAGTGGATCGACGCCCATGCGGACGTTCGCGGCGCGGATCGCATCCATGTCGATGACGTTGCCGAGGTCGGCGACATAGCTGCCGAGGTAATCGTGCAGGTGCGTGGTCGCCGCGGCGCGGGCCCGGGCCAGGGGGATGCGCGTGACGCCGCGCATGTCCGCGAGCAGCCGGTTGCTCTCGGCCTCTATCCACTTGGTGATGCCGGTGTCGGCCGGGCCGCCGTTCGGCGGGTTGTACTTGAAGCCGCCGTTGTCCGGCGGGTTGTGCGAGGGCGTGATCACGATGCCATCCGCGAGGCCGCTGCTGCGGCCTCGGTTGTGGGTGAGGATGGCGTGCGACAGCGCCGGCGTCGGCGTGTATTCGTCGCGCGGCGCGATCATCGTGTCGATGCCATTGGCGGCCAGCACCTCGAGCGCGCTGGCGAACGCCGGCGCCGACAGCGCATGCGTGTCGAAGCCCAGGAACAGCGGCCCGGAAATTCCCTGCTGCCGGCGATGAGTGCAGATCGCCTGTGTCATGGCCAGCACGTGCGCCTCGTTGAAGCTGCCCTCGAACGAGGAACCACGGTGTCCGGAAGTGCCGAACGTGACCCGCTGCGCGGCGATGGCAGGATCGGGAGCCTGCGTGTAATAGGACGTGATCAGTTTCGGCAGGTCCACCAATGGGCCCGAGGTGGCGGGCTTGCCCGCCAGGGGATTTGCAGTCATGGACGGATTCTCCGCAGCGTCGAGAAGTCATGGTGGGCGAGTTCGCCGATGCTGTCGAGCGTCACGTCCGGATGCGGACAGCGCGCATTGGCGGCGTCGTCGAGCGCGTAGTGCCCCTGGCGCGGCCACACCGTCGTCACGCGCTCCCGCATGGCCGTCTTCATCGCCGTGAGTATGCTCAGCTTGTCGTCGATCATGACGTAGTGGTGCGCGGGATAGCGCCGCAGCACCTCTTCGAGCCTGCGGTCCTTGTGAATGTAGATGAGCACGCGGCCGTCGACGCGCTCCCAGAGTCCGGCGCGCTGCAATTTGCGGGGCTGGAACACCACATCGCCGTCCGAGAGGATCACGGTCAAGCCCTGGCTGCGGCAATGCGCCATCGCTTCGAGCGCACCCGGATAGAGCCTCGAGCCGAACGGATAGTCGAGCAGCAGCGACGACACCTGCAGGATGCGCATGTCGTCCTCGTCGTCGAGTCGCAGTCTTTGTACCGCGCCCAGGTAGTCCGCGTAGCCCAGCTCCTCGCGCAGCGCCTCGTAGTGCGCCCAGTAGCGGGCGCAGGTGTGCCGCCCCAGCACCTCTTCGAAGGACGCGTTCAAATCCTGCCGCACGCGATCGTTGTCCAGCAGCGTGTCGTCGCAGTCGAAGAAGAACACGATGTCATCGTGCGCGCTCATGCGTCGCTGACAATAGAAGCCGGGCGGCTCCTGCACAACCGCGGGCAGATCGCAGCGTGTTCCTACACGAGCGGGTGAGCGCAGCAGGCATCCGGTCCCGGGCGGGAAGGGAACGACGGCGACACTGCTTCGCTCATATACTGACACGCCATCGCCAGGTGTCCGTATGAACGAAAACATCAAGTGGATCGCCGCCGCCGCGGCCGTCGTGGGGCTGTCGGTCGGAGCCGTCGTCTATTTCTCGCGCGGCCCCGGAGCGGCGGCCGAAAAGCCCATTGCGGCCGTGCCGCCGCCTCCGCCCGCGCCGGCGGAGCCCGCCGTCAGGCACCCGCTGCCATCCGCGCAGATGGATCAGGCACTGCCGCCGCTGGATGAAAGCGCCAGGCCGCTGCAGGCCGCGCTCGAGGAGCTGGTCGGCAAGCAGCCGGTCGAGCAATACCTCGTCCCGGACGACCTGATCCGCCACATCGTCGTGACAATCGACAATCTGCCCAACGAGAAGGTGGCGGAGCGGCTGCGTCCGCTGAAGCCCATGCCCGGGGCGTTCGCGGTCGGCGGCACGGAGGACGCCCGCCTGCTCGATCCCTCTAACTACAAGCGCTACGCGCCGCTGGTGCAGCTGCTGCGCACCACCGATACGCAGCGCCTGGTGGCCGTGTACACGCGCTACTACCCGTTGTTCCAGCAGGCGTACGAGAATCTCGGCCACCCGCCGCAGTACTTCAATGACCGCCTGGTCGAGGTGATCGACCACCTGCTGGCGGCGCCCGACGTCGCGGGGCCGATCGCGCTCACCCAGCCGGGCGTGCAGTACGAATTCGCCGATGCCGCGCTCGAATCGCGCTCCGCCGGGCAGAAAGTGCTGATCCGCATGGGTCGCGAGAACGCCGGCGTGGTCAAGGACAAGCTGCGCGAGCTGCGCCAGCAACTCATCGCCATGCAGCCCGGCTAGGGCGCGTCGTCGCCACACCACGGGTCGCAGCGGCCCCGCCTGGACTCGGGCTCGCTTGGGAGTAGGTAGGCAGGGCAATGCGCCTTCCCCGCAGAGTTGCGTATACATAGAACTTCAATGTATAAGCTTGCTACGTATGGAACTCGGAAAAGATCTCGTGGCGGCTTCCGCCAGGACCCTGGTGCTCGGAATCCTCGCCGAGGCGGATAGTTACGGTTACGCCATCATCAAGCGCGTGGCCGAGTTGTCGGGCGGCCACCTCAAATGGACCGACGGAATGCTGTATCCGGTACTGCATCGGCTCGAGCGCCAGGGGCACGTGGCGACGCGCTGGGGCGAGTCGGAGACGGGGCGCAAGCGCAAGTACTACCGCATCACCAGGTCCGGCCGGCAGCAGCTGGCCACTCACCAGCAGCAATGGCAGGTCGTCGATGACACGTTGCGCGGGCTGTGGGCCAAGGCATGAGCACCGACGGCACACGGCTGGAAGAACAGATCGGCCGCTGGCGTGAGTACCTGCGCCGCCGTCGCGCCATCGATGCGCGCGACGTGGCCGAGCTCGAGGATCACCTGCGCAACCAGGTGGGCGAGCTGCGGCACGCGGGACTCGCGGGCGACGAGGCGTTCCTGATCGCCGTGAAGCGGCTCGGCAACCTCGATGCCCTGTCGCTCGAGTTCGCGCGCGAGCACTCCGATCGACTCTGGAAGCAACTCGTCGTGCCGCGCGAAGGCGAGCATGCGCAGTCGGCGCGCGGCGAGCTGTTGGTCGTGGTGCTGCTCGCAGCCCTCGCCGCGGCGGCCATCAAGCTGCCGCCGTTGTTCGGCTTCGAGATCGATCGCGATCAGGGTTTCTATGCCCGCAATCTGTCCCTGTTCGCGCTGCCGATGCTCACGGGTTACTTCGCCTGGAAGCGCAAGCTCGGCACAGTCGCCGGCGTGTGGCTGGGGCTCGGATTCCTCGCGGCCGCGTTGTTCGCCAACGTCTTTCCGTTCGCGCCGGACAGCCAGACGCAGTACCTGACGGCGCTGCACCTGCCCATCGCGGCCTGGCTGCTCGTCGGCATCGCCTACGTGGGTGGCCACTGGTTCACGGGCGGCGGGCGCATGAACTTCGTACGCTTCTCGGGCGAGCTCTTCATCTACTACGTGTTGATCGCGCTCGGCGGCGGTGTGCTCACCGCGTTCACGTTCATGATGTTCACGGCCATCGGCGTGGACGCGGGCTGGTTCGTGGGCAACTGGCTGGTGCCCTGCGGCGCGATGGCCGCGATGGTCGTCGGCTCCTGGCTCGTCGAAGCCAAACAATCGGTCATCGAGAACATGGCGCCGGTGCTGACCCGCCTGTTCACGCCACTGTTCACGCTGGTGCTGCTGGCTTTCCTGGTGACCATGGTGCTGACGGGCCGGCCCATCGACGTCGCGCGCGACGTGCTGATCCGCTTCGACCTGCTGCTCGCACTGGTGGTCGGACTGGTGCTGTACGCCGCCTCGGCGCGCGACGCGAATGCGCCGCCGGATGTCTTCGACAAATTGCAGCTGACCCTGGTGATCAGCGCGCTGCTCGCGGACGCGCTCGCGCTGATCGCCATCTCGGCCAGGATCTCGGAATTCGGGCTGACACCGAATCGCGTGGCCGCGCTCGGCGAGAACCTCATCCTGCTCGCGAATCTTGCGGGCTCGGCCTGGCTGTACGCGCGATTCCTGCGGCGTGGCGGCGCATTCGCGGATCTCGAGCGATGGCAGGTCGCCTGGCTGCCGGTGTACTCGCTGTGGGCCGCGCTGGTGGTGGCCATCTTCCCGCCACTGTTCGATTTTCATTGACCTGTCACAAGGTCACCGGCTGATTCGTCTCGGTTCCATGGAGCAGGCAGGCGTATCCGGTTCCCCCCGCACCGCGGCGTTCGAGCAGCAGCGCGGGCGACTGCTCGGCATCGCCTATCGCATGCTCGGTTCCCGGGCGGAAGCCGAGGACATCGTGCAAGAGGCGTGGTTGCGCTGGAACAGCGCTGCCGCGCAGGACATCCGCTCGCCGCAGGCATGGCTGATCGCCGCCACCACGCGGCTGTGCATCGACCGGTTGCGCCAATTGCGCGCCGCGCGCGAAGTGTACGTGGGCCCATGGCTGCCCGAGCCACTGACGCTCGAGGCGGCGCCGCCCGCGGATCATGCGGCCGAGCTGGCGTCCGACCTTTCCGTGGCCTTCCTCGCGGTGCTGGAACGCCTCGCGCCCGAGGAACGCGCGGCCTACCTGCTGCACGAGATCTTCGACTCCGGCTACGATGACATCGCGCGCATCATCGGCAAGAGCGAGGTGGCGAGCCGGCAGATCGTCAGCCGCGCGCGCCGGCGCGTGCGCGAAGCGCGGCCGCGCGTACAGGTGAGCGCCGAAGCGCGCAAGCGCCTGCTCGATGGCCTGGCGCAGGCCATCCGGGCGCAGGACCAGGCGGCATTGCTGAAACTGCTGTCCGAGGATGCGAGCTGGACATCCGATGGCGGCGGCAAGGCCAAGGCGGCCAAGAAGGTCATTCGCGGCGCCGTGCACGTGGCGCGCTTCAGTACCGGCGTGTTCCATCGTCACGTATCCGAGCTCGAATTCCGCCCGATGGTCGTCAACGACGAGCCGGGGCTCGCCGTGTACTGGGGAGCGCAGCTGATCTCCCTGATCACCATCCGCACGGATGGCCGGCGCATCCTCGACATCTACAGCATCCTCAACCCCGACAAGCTGCACGGGCTCAAGTAGCTGTCACAACCGGCAGCGCCGGTTCGTCTTCATGGCGCAACCCCAAGACAAGGAGACGCCATGAATTCCCGACTGGATTGGTTCACCGCAGTTCCCGCGGCCGCGCAGGCGCTGCTGCACGTGCAGGCCTTCGTCAACAAGTCCGGCCTCGAGCCGAAGCTGCTCGAGCTCGTGAAGCTGCGCGCCTCGCAGATCAACGGCTGCGCCTATTGCATCGACATGCACACCAAGGATGCGCGCGCCGCCGGCGAAACCGAGCAGCGGCTCTATCTTCTCGACGCGTGGCACGAGGCCGCGCATCTGTACAGCGAACGCGAGCGCGCGGCCATCGCCTGGACCGAGGCGCTCACGCGCCTCGGCGAGGCGCACGTGCCGGACGACGTCTACGCGCAGGTGCGCGCCCGCTTCTCCGACGCCGAGCTCGTGACGCTCACGCTCGCGGTCACCGCGATCAACAGCTGGAACCGCATGAACATCGCATTCCGCGTGCAGGCCGGCGGCTACCAGCCGGGCATGTTCAAGCGCGCGATGGGGGAGTGAGCCGCCTCACTTCCACGCGCGCAGCGGCGCGGCGCGGTCGAGCTCGTGCGCGCGCAGGTGCGCCCTGATCTTCAGCAGGTCCTTGCGCGCCACGATGCCGACCAGCCGCCGATCGGCGGCGACCACCGGCACGCGGCCGACGTCGTACTGGCCCATGCGGTCGGCGAGGTGCCCGACGGGTTCGTCGGGCGGCGCCACCAGAACCTCGTCCACCCGCGTGACCGCGGAAAGCTTCGCGAGCGCGTCCTCGCCATCCATGGTCCAGCGCAGCACGTCGGCGCGCGAGATCATGCCGGCGAATTTTCCCTGCGCGTCGAGCAGTGGATAGCTCTTGTGGCGCGGTTCGTCGGTGGTGAAGAACTCGATGGCCGAGCTCACCGTCATCGACGCGGGCAGCGTGTCCACCTGCTGGATCATCACGTCGCGGACGCGCACCTGTTCGAACGGATCGACGCTGTACTCGCGCGACAGGTGCAGCCCACGGCGCGCGATGCGCTCCGTGAGGATGGAGCGCCTGAGCAGCAGCACGGTGAAGCCGTGCGCCGCGGCGCAGGCGCCGATCAACGGCAGCAGCGCGTGGATGTTGCCCGTGAGCTCCACGCCGAACACCGCCGCCGTGAGCGGCGCCCGCATCGTGCCGCCCATCATCGCGGCCATGCCGAGCAGCGAGAACATCGCCTGGTGGGCTGGTGCGACGAAATGCCCGAACAGCGCGCCGAGCGCGCCGCCGATGATGAGCAGCGGCGCCAGCACGCCGCCCGACGTCCCCGAGCCGAGCGCGATCGACCAGATGACGGCCTTGACCAGCATCAGCAGCAGCAATGCCTGCAGGGTGAAGCGGCCGTCGAGCATGGCCTGCAGGTTGTCGTAGCCCACGCCGAGCGCGGCGGGCTCCAGCATGCCGCCCAGTCCCACGATGAGGCCGCCGAGCGCCGGCCACCACATCCAGTGGACCGGCAGCTTCTGGAAGAAGTCCTCGCAGCCATAGACCAGCGCGGTGAGCGCCGCCGATCCGGCGCCGGCGACCAGGCCGATGGCGAGCCACGAGCCCGCGGCGGGCAGCGACACCAGCGCATCGCCATCGAACGGAAACAGCGGCGGCGCGGCAAACAGCAATGGCCGCAGGCTCGCCGCCGTGAGCACCGCCATCGCGACGGGCAGGAAGCTGCGCGGCCGCCATTCGAACAGCAGCAGCTCCACCGCGAGCAGGATGGCCGCGACCGGCGTGCCGAAGATGCCGGTCATGCCGGCCGCCGCGCCCGCGACCAGCAATGTCTTGCGCTCGTTCGAGGTCAGGTGGAACAGCTGCGCGAACAGCGAACCCAGCGCGCCACCCGTCATGATGATCGGGCCCTCGGCGCCGAACGGCCCGCCACTGCCGATCGAGATCGCGGAGGAGAGCGGCTTGAGCAGGGCGACGCGCGGCTGGATGCGGCTGTTGCCGATCAGGATGGCCTCGATCGCTTCGGGGATGCCGTGCCCGCGGATCTTCTCGGATCCATAGCGCGCCATGAGCCCGATGACGAGTCCGCCGATCACCGGGATCGCGATGCGCACCGGTCCCAGCGGCGTGTCCGCGACCGACAACGCCTCGGTGGTCCACCGCCCGAAGTAGGCGGCGTTGCTGACCAGCACGATGAGCTTGCCCAGCAGCCACGCGGACATCACGCCCAGCGACCCGACCACCACGGACATCGCGACGACCACGAGCACGCGCGGCCCGACACGGAAATCGCCCAACGGGGCCTGCAATGCGTCTCTGTTCACGGCCGCGGAATATATCGCATCACGATATATTTGGCCGATGAAGAAATCGCGCATGACCGACCGCGACTACCTGCGGCTCGCGACCTTCCGCCTGACTCTGCGCCGGTTCCTGGAGTTCAGCGCGGCGGCGGCGCGCGCCCGCGGGCTCACGCCGCCGCAGCACCAGGCGTTGCTCGTGATCCGCGCGCTCGCGCCCACCGGCGATGCGACGATCTCCGAGGTGGCGCGCTGGCTCATGAGCCGCCACCACAGCACGGTGGAGCTCGCCGACCGGCTGGTGGCGCTCGGGCTGGTGCGCCGGCGCGCCGATCCGGCAGATCGACGGCGCGTCACGCTGCTGCTCACGCCCAAGGCGGTGCGGTTGCTCGACCGGCTGTCGGCGACGCACCTCGCCGAACTGCGCCGCATCGGCCCGACGCTGCAGCAGATGCTGCGTCGCTGAGCGCGTGCCTCAGGCGGCCGGACTCGCGCCATCCGCGAACCCCGCCGGCGGCGCGAACTCGCCGGGATTCTCGTGCTGCGCGCGCTGCGCCATCCAGATGCGGCCCACCAGGATCGCCGCCACCAGATTCAGGAACAGGTCGACGAAGCCGTTCGCGATGGTCAGGCGCGTGATGTCGCCGAGCTTTTCCACGGTGTTCTCGCCGCGCATCTGCATGCGGAAGAGGATTCCGCCGATGAACGAGGAGATGAGCCACAAGGTCCACCAGGTGGGCAGCACCCAGGTGGTGTCCTGGACATCGGGCTTGTGCACGTGGCGGCTCATCTGCCACAGCGATTTCATCGCCTGGTACGGCTTCCACCAGTTCATGACCGGGATGAAGAACCAGCCGAGCCCCCACCCCGGCGTGAACTCGATGTGACGCGCACCCAGCGCCGGCAGGTTGCGATGTGCGAGCACGATCCAGCGGCCGAAGCAGATGAACGTCGCGATCATCACGAGGAAGGCGAGGCCGCCGATCGCGCCCTCGCGCAGGTCGTTCTCGCGCCCCTCGGCCTGCGTGTACGGCCGTGACAGCAGCTCGAGCTGCATCCACGATGACACCAGGCTCAGCACGACCAGCACGGTCGCACCATACAGCAGCCATCGCACCGTCGTGGTCAGCGTGTGCAGATTGCGGAAAGCGGATGCATCGCGGTCATCGACGACGGCGACAGGACTCTTGTAGCGCGGGTCCATTTGGCCTCTCCCGGAAGAGCGTTCGCCGCTCGACTGTAGGGGGTCGCGCCGCGGGTTGGCAAGCCGGCGCGATGGCGTCAGCTCGGCGTCTTCTCGTTACGCGACAGGTACGAGGGATCGAAGCCCGCCGCGGCCGCCAGCGCGGGGTAGTCGTGGATCACGACCTGCCGGTTCTGGAACGTGACGAGTTTCAGCCGCCGCAGCTCCATCAGCGTGCGATTCACGTGCACCGCCGACAAGGCCAGGGTATTGCCGAGCTCGGCCTGCGTGAGCGGCAGCTCGAAGGCGTGTTCGCGCGTCAGCCCGACCGCGTCGAGGCGCACGTAGATTTCACAGAGCAGGTGACCCAGGCGCTCGAAGGCGGTGCGGTGCCCGACGTTCACCAGCCATTCGCGCGCGATGGCCTGCTGCATCATCGCGAAGCGCGCCATGGCGAGCGCCAGGTTCGGATGGCGCTCGAGCCTCTGGATCTGCGTGAGCGTGAGCGTCGCCACCTCGCTCGGCCAGTTGACGCACATCGAATAGTCCGCCTGGTTCTGCAGCAGCTGGCGCGGATCGCACATGTCGCCGGCGAATAGATAGGCCAGGATCTGGCGCCGGCCGTCTGGGAGCAGCTTCTGCTGGCAGGCTAGGCCCTCGAGGACCACGTACAGGCGATCCGCCGGGTCGCCGGCCTTGACCAGGTCGTCGCCCACGGCGCAGCGCCGCGTGAGTGAGCTGGCCTCCTCGAGCGCACGCTGTTCCTCGGGCGTGAAGGTGGCGAAACGCGAGAGCCGCCGGATCCAGCGGTAAGCGGCGCTGCTCATGCGGGCATGGCCTTGTCGCCTGGCCGCCAGAAGCTCGCCCGGCCCTTCGCCGGCAGCAGGATCTCGATGCGAACCCCAGGCTCTGGCCAGTCGATGCGAGTGCATGCGTCCAGTTCATACGGCAACGTCCGTTCCAGCAACTCCAGCCCGAATCCTTTGACTGTCGGTGCTTCTCTCGGAACGCGCACGCCATTCTCCTGCCACAGAAGCCGCAAACGGTCGCGGCCAACGGCATCGACGTGATCCCAGCGCACGTCGAGGTCTCCCTGCGATGCCCCCAGTACGCCATGCACCAGCGCATTGACGGCCATTTCATGCAGTGCGAGCGCCAGGGGCATGGCCGCCTCGCTGCTGATGCGGGTGTCCGGCCCGATGGCGCGATAGCGATGCGAGGGCGCAGCCTGCGCCAGCAGCTCGCCGTGCACCATTTCCTCCAGGTCGATGCCCTCGTCCGGGGCGCGCATCAGCATGTCATGGACACGTGCCAATGCGCCGATGCGGCCCTCGAGATGCGCGACATAGTCACTTTTCGAGCTCTCCCCGACGGAGCTGCGGCGTACGATGGCACGCAGCACCGCGAACAAACTACGGAGCTGCCGCCGAAACTCTGCGTTCGAATTCTTCATTTCGTGCAGCGATCCAGGACTTCCTTGTAAGCGAGGCCGCCCGCAGGAGGCATTAACACACGTTAGCGTGTGCCCGACGTGCATCCATTGCAAGCGTCAGCAATCACCCACGTTAGTGAGGCTGTCGCAAACGGCAGTTAGCATCGCCCGACTGGAGGAATCACCATGATCGTGTCCGAGGAAGGACGAAGGGATCGCCGCCTGATGGCGGAATCGCCCCACATGGAAGTGGACGACATCGATGGCCACGGCGACTGGCTGCAGGAGCTGATGGGCTCGCGCACGGTTGCTGCCTGCGTGCTCGAGGTGGCGAACGACTCGGGCCGGCTCGACTATCGCTTCGTCGAAGTGAGCCCTGCCTTCGCGGAGGTCACGGGGTTGCACGACGCCATCGGGCGTTCGATGCGCGAGCTGCGTCCCGAGCACGAGCATTTCTGGTTCGACCTGTATTCGCGCGTGGCGCAGAGCGGCCAGCCCGCGAGCTTCGAACACGCGGCACGGGCGCTCGAGCGCCGTTTTCGCGGCCACGCATTCCGCATCGGCGGCGCCGGCCATCCGCAGGTGGTGGCCATCTTCGAGAACTGCGCGCAGGGCAGGCCCGAGGACTTCAGCGTCGTGCCCGCGGACGAGAGCGAGCTGCGGCTCGAACGCTTCGGCGCCACGCTCGCGCACGAGATGCGCGGCCCGCTCGGCGCGCTGTGCAACGGACTGCACATCATCAAGCAGGGCGCGCCGCCGCAGGAAGACCTGCAGTGGGCGCTGGCGATGATGGAGCGGCAGTTCACCCGTCTGACCAGCCTCATCGATGACCTGCTGGATCTCGGGCGACTGGGTTCCTGCAACAAGCGACTGGCGCAGGAAGACGTGAATCTGCACCAGGTGGTGTCGGAGAGCATCGAAGCCTGCGCGGCGTCGATCGATGCGCGGCGCCATGAAGTGGTGATCGACTCGGATGGCTCGTTGCTCATGGTGCGCGGTGACCTGCGCCGGCTCACGCAGGTGTTCACCAACCTGCTGACGAACAGCATCAAGTACACCGCGCCGGGCGGGCACATCCGCATCCGCCTCGCGCCCCGCGAAGACCTCGCGATCATCGAAGTGCGCGACGACGGGTTCGGCATGGCGGCCGATGAGCTGCCGTACGTGTTCGACTATTTCCGGCAGGGCCGGGTGCACGAGCATCAGTCCAAGGGTGGCCTCGGCATCGGGCTGTCCATCGTGCGCAGCATCGTGCGCCTGCATGGTGGCGCGGTCTTTGCCCACAGCGACGGTCCCGGCCAGGGCAGTACGTTCACGGTGCATTTACCATTAATTCCGCCCGCCGCTTAACTTGAGTTAGTGACGTCCAACCGAAAGTGGCCTACATCGATAGGCAGCCGGAAAGCTCCCGGTGACTCATGGAGCGCGGATGGAACCGTCGGGATTGCGGCCGAACGAGGCGACCGACCTCGCCGGATTCTGCGTGATGGTGGTGGAGGACGACTATTTCGTCGCCACCGAGTTCGCCGAATTGCTGCGCGCGCGCGGCGCCCGCGTCGTTGGCCCCGTACCGGATATCGAGCGCGGCCGTGCCCTGCTCGAGCAGGAGGGCCTCGACTGCGCCTTGCTCGACGTGAATCTCAAGGGCAGCTTCGTGTTCGAGCTCGCCGAACACCTGATCTCGCGCGGCGTCCCGACGATTTTCACGACGGGCTACGACTGCACCTTCCTGCCGGCTTCCCTGCAGCAGGCGCCCTGCCTGCAGAAGCCCATCGACATCCGGCAACTCGTGCGCACGATCCGGGACCAGGCCTCGCGCGCGAGCTAGGCGCATTGCAGGTTAATCTCGCGTCTCATGACGCGAGTGCGATTGATCCAGGGAAGATTCGTTGCGGGGGCGCTGGGCCTGCTGGTGGCGTTCGGCGCCTTGTGCGCCGAGGCCGACGGACCCTACCTGGTGCGCAATTCCGCCGGCAAGCTCGAAGCCTGGTCGGTGGAACCGGCGGGGAACGGGGCGCGCAAACGCATCGAGCCCGTGATCGTCGGCTCGAAGTTCGAAGTGCCGGCCTTCGGTAGTTTGCCTGCCTTCGAGGTGACCCTGCGAGCGCCGGCACGGAATGCGCCGGACAGCGTGGCCGAGGGCGGCAAGGCGCCGCTGTTCGTCGTCGCCGACACGCACGGCGAGTACCAGATCCTCGCCGACATGTTGATCAGGCACGGCGTGATCGACGCGCGGCTGCGCTGGAGCTTCGGCCGCGGCCACCTGCTGTTCCTGGGCGACGTGTTCGATCGCGGCGCGCACCAGCTGGAAATCCTTTGGCTGATCTACGAGCTCGAGGCGCAGGCCGCCAGGGCCGGCGGCGCCGTGCATTTCGTGCTCGGCAATCACGAGGCGATGGCGCTGCGCGGCGATGCCCGCTATCTCAACCCCAGGTATCGCGAGACCGTCGAACTACTCGGCGTCGAAAGCTATGCGCGGCTGTTCGCGCCGGACAGCGTGCTCGGCCAATGGCTGCGCACGCGGCCCGCGTTGCTGAAGCTCGACGGGCTGCTCTGCCTGCACGGCGGCCTCTCGCCCGCCGTGCTCGAGCGCAAGCTCGGCATCCGCGGGATCAACGAGACCATTCGCGGCGTGCTGCAGGGCCGCGCACTCGCCGACGATGAGGCGCGCGAGCGCGCCGACTTCCTGTTCGGCGAGGACGGCCCGCTCTGGTATCGAGGCTATTTCCCCGCGGAATCCGCCGGCCCGGCCGCGCCGGCCGGGGACGTGGAGCGCATCCTGCGGCAATTCGGCGCGCGGCGCATGCTCGTGGGCCACACGCGCGTGCCGACCATCACGCCGCTCTATGACGGAAAGGTGATCGCGGTGCAGGTCTATCCGCGGCACGACTCCTTCGGCAATGACATCTTCGAGGCGCTGCTGATCCGCGACGGCGTGCTGCTGCGCGCGCGCGCGGATGGCCGCACCGAGCCGCTCCTCTAGACGTACCGTTCGTGGTTGAAGGTGTACGTGCCGAGCTCGCGATCCTCGCCCTCGCGCACCGCGATAAGGCGCGCGCGCCGCGGGCCGCTTTCGAAGCTGCGCAGCAGTTCAGTGTTCGGCGCGAGCACGATTTCCTCCGCCGACGGGTCGAAAGCCACGTCCCGCATGCGCAGCGCCTGACCGGACACCAGGTCCTCGAACATCACATCCAGGCGCTGCACGTCCCGCAGCGGCGCGCGCAGGTATGAAACCACCAGGTCGTCGTCGGGTGCGACCGTGCAGGCCACGCTGCCGCCCGGATGCAGGCGGTACTCACGCACGCGCAGTCCCGAGGCGCGTAGCTGGTCCACGAAGGATGCACTGAGGACGGCGTGCACCGCGCCCGCGCGCGTGGCGCGCCGGATGCCCTCGGCCAGCCGTACCAGTCCGCGCAGCCGCGCGCTGCAGTGCGCGCACGTCATGAGATGCTCCTCCACGGGCGCTTCATCGGCCGGCTCTTCTCCCAGCCAGTAGGCGAGCAGCGCGGAGGTCGGGATGGCCGTGATGCAGACCGGCTCGCTCACGACTTCTCTCCCGCATCGACGCACAGTCGCAGCTTCTCGATGCCCCGGTGGCGGATCACGCGCACGTTGCCCGCCGAGATCCCCAGCGCCGCGCCGACTTCTTCGGCCGCGCGATCTTCATAGAAGGTCATGATCAGCACGCTGCGCTCGCGTTCGGCGAGCCGCGCCAGGCAAGGCTGCAGGCGCCCGGTGTCGAGCGCCGGCTCCTCCGCGAAAATTTCATCCGTGAGGCTCACGGTAAACTCGTCCAGGATCCGTTCACGGCGATGGCCGCTGCGGCGGCCGTCGATGACCCTCTGCCGGCTGGTGCCGAGGATGAAGGACGCCAGCCGCGCCGGATCGCGCAGCTCGCCGGCACGCAGCTTCTGCAGCGTCAGGATCAGCACGTCCTGGACCAGGTCGGCGGCACCGGCGGCACTGCGCAGATGTCGCAGCCCGTAGAGCCGGATGCGCGGGGCGAAGCGGCGGCACAGCTCGGTTTCCGCCTGCGCATCATGACCGGGCGCGGCCGCGGCGATGCGTCGCGCCAGGTCGCTGTCTTCGATGGGCGGCGCCGGGTCGTGCACGCGTGCAGCATAAGAGCGGGGCACCCGCAGGGAAAGCAATGTCATGCCGGGGATGTGTAACGACCGGGCCTCTCGTTACACCTCCTCGCAAACAACCTCCACGGAGCGACCATGATCACGAATCCGGCTTCCGGCACCAACGTCCACGAAGTGGCCGACGGCATCTACCGCATCAACACTCCGGTATCCCTGCCGGGCGGTCCCGGCCAGTTCAACTTCAACCAGTACCTGGTGCTGGACGACGAGCCGCTGCTGTTCCACAGCGGGCTCAAGCGCATGTTCCCGCTGGTGCGCGAGGCCATCGGCGCGCTCATGCCGGTCGAGAAGCTGCGCTACGTGGGCCTGTCGCACTTCGAGTCCGACGAATGCGGCGCGCTCAACGAACTGCTGGCGGTCGCGCCGCAGGCCGTGCCGGTGTGCGGGCAGATCGCCGCCATGGTTTCGCTCAACGACTATGCGGATCGCCAACCGCGCGCGCTCGCCGATGGCGAAGACCTGAAGCTCGGGCGGCATACGCTGCGCTGGTTCGACACGCCGCAGATGCCGCACGGCTGGGATTGCGGCCTGATGATGGACATGACCACCCGTACGTTCTTCTGCGGAGATCTGTTCACGCAGGGCGGGCCGGGCGACGTGGCGCTCACCGAGTCTGACATCCTGGGGCCCAGCGAGGCGTTCCGCGCTCCGATGGACTACTACGCGCATGCCCCGCAGAGCGGCGCGATCCTCGAGCGGCTGGCGCGCGAGACGCCGGCGACGCTCGCCGTGATGCACGGCAGCGCCTGGCGCGGCGACGGCGCGCGGCTGCTGCGCGCACTGGCGGCGCACTTGCAATAAAATCCGCGGGCCATGAATACCCGCTTTTCGGCGGCCCGACTGCAGGCCGCCTCGCTCATCCTGCTGACACTGGCGGCGCTCGCGTTCTTCGCGCCCGGCCTCATGACCCGCTCGGGCGCCGTGTCGGCCGCGCCTCGACCCGTGGCGCCGCGCGGTGCGCTCGGCGAGGAGGAACAGAAGAACATCGACGTGTTCGAGACGTGGAAATCCTCGGTGGTGTTCATCTCCACCAGCGAGCGCGTCATGGATTTCTGGACGCGCAACGTCACCAGCGTGCCGCGCGGCACCGGTTCCGGATTCCTCTGGGACTCCGAGGGACACGTGGTGACCAACGTGCACGTGATCGCCGGCGCGGCCGAGGCCACCGTGAAGCTCGCCGATGGCCGCGACTACCCGGCGAAGCTCACGGGCGCGAGCATCGCACACGACATCGCCGTGCTGAAGATCGACATCCCGTCGAACGCTCCGAGGCCGCTCGAGCTCGGCACCAGCCACGACCTGCGGGTCGGCCAGAAGGTCTTCGCCATCGGCAATCCCTTCGGGCTCGACTGGAGCCTGACCACGGGCATCGTCTCGGCGCTCGACCGCTCGCTCGATGGTGAGAACGGCGGCGTGATCCGCCATCTCATCCAGACGGACGCGGCGATCAACCCGGGCAACTCCGGCGGACCGCTGCTCGACAGCGCCGGCCGACTCATCGGCGTGAACACGGCCATCTACAGCCCGTCGGGCGCCAGCGCCGGCGTGGGCTTCGCCGTGCCCGTGGACACCGTCAACCGCGTGGTGCCGCAGCTCATCGCCGCCGGCCACTATGCGCCGCCGACTCTCGATGTCGAGGTGGACGATGCCCTGAGCCGCGCGATCGAACGGCAGCTCGGCGTCAGTGGCGTCGCCATCCTGCGCTCGCATGGCGGCAGCGGCGCGCTGCGCGGCGCGCGGCTGGGACCGCGCAACACCATCGTGCCGGGCGACGTGCTGCTGGCCGTCGAGGACAAGCCGGTGTCGACCGCCGCGCAGCTCGCGGCGATCCTCGACGACTACAAGGTGGGCCAGCGCGTGCGGCTCAAGGTGTGGCGTGAAGGCAAGGAGATGTTCGTCGATGCGACGCTGATCTCCGGCGACGAAGGCTGACGCCGGCTCAGTTACGCGCGTGGGCGCGCGCGCCCGCGATCCAGGTTTCGCGCACCGCGCGCTCGTCGCCCAGGATCATCTGCACGAACAACGCCTCCTCCAGACTGTCGCAGCCGCGCATGCGGAACTCGATGAGCGGCGTCGAGTGCAGGTCGAGCACCACCAGGTCGGCTTCCATGCCCGGCGCGAGGCTGCCGACCTTGTCCTCGAGATACAACGCCCGCGCGCTGCCGCGGGTTGCCAGATACAAGGCGAGCGGCGCGCCCAGGCTGTTGCCGAGCAGCTGCGCGGTCTTGTACGCCTGGTCCAGCGTCCGCAACATCGAGAACGAAGTGCCCGCGCCGAGATCGGTGCCCATGCCGACGCGCACCGGGCGCCGCGGATCGAGCGCCTGCCGCAGGTTGAATGCGCCGCTGCCGAGAAACTGGTTTGAGGTGGGGCAGTGCGCGAGCGCCGTGCCGCTCTCGTGGCAGCGCTGCAGTTCCCGCTCGCCGAGCCACACGCCGTGACCGAAAATGGCGCGCGGCCCGAGCTGCCGGTAATGATCGTAGACGTCGAGGTAATCGCGCCGCGCCGGATACAGCGCGCGGATCCAGTCGACCTCGGCGCGATTCTCGGACACATGCGACTGTAGATAGGTGCCCGGATGCTCCGCCCAGAGCGCGCCGGCCATCTCCATCTGTTGCGGCGTGCTGCTGGCGGCGAAGCGCGGCGTCACCGCATAAAGCTGCCGGCCGCGGCCGTGCCACCGGCCGATCAGCGCCTTCGATTCGTCGTAGCCGCGCTGGGCGGTGTCCGTCAATGCGGCCGGCGCGTGGCGATCCATGAGCGCCTTGCCCGCGATCATGCGCATGTCGAGCGCCGTGGAGGCCTCGAAGAATGCGTCCACCGACTGCGGGTGCACGGTGCAGAACACCGCCGCCGTGGTCGTGCCGGCGCGCAGGCATTCGCGCAGGAACACCTGCGCCACCGCGCGCGCATGCGCGGGGTCGGCGAACTTCTGCTCGGCGACGAAGGTGTACTTGTTCAGCCAGTCGAGCAGTTGCTCGCCGTGGGCGCCGATGATGCCGATCTGCGGATAGTGCACGTGGCAGTCGATGAAGCCCGGCAGCATGAGCGTGTGCGC
>DASTRL010000260.1:0-3863 GCA_035761265.1 Steroidobacteraceae bacterium | reverse complement strand
GCACCCGGGCCACCACCACCATGCGGCGTGGAGAAGGTCTTGTGCAGGTTCATGTGGATGACGTCGAAGCCCATGTCCCCCGGGCGCACCTTGCCGAGGATGGCGTTGAGGTTGGCGCCGTCGTAGTACAGCAGGCCGCCGGCGTCGTGCACGATTTTCGCCACTTCCTGGATGCGGCGTTCGAACACGCCGCAGGTGGAAGGATTGGTGAGCATGATGCCGGCGGTATTCGGGCCGACGGCGGCCCTGAGCGCCTCGACGTCCACGTCCCCCTCATCGTTGACGGGGATTTCCTTCACCACGCAGCCGCACATGGTGGCCGTGGCGGGGTTGGTGCCGTGCGCCGCCGCGGGCACGATGATCTCGTTGCGGGCGAGATCGCCGCGCGCGCGATGGTAGGCGCGGATCATGGCCACGCCGGCGAATTCGCCGTGCGCGCCGGCCATGGGCGACAGCGCCACGCCCTGCATGCCCGTGACTTCCTTCAACATCTCCTGCAGCTCGAACATGCAGGCGAGGAAACCCTGGCCGGTGGATTCCGGCGCGAGCGGGTGGCGATTCAGGAAGCCCGGCAGCATGGCGTACTGGTTGCACGCCTTCGGGTTGTACTTCATCGTGCACGAACCCAGTGGATAGAAGTGCGTGTCGATGGAGAAGTTGAGCTGCGATAGTCTGGTGTAGTGGCGCACCACTTCGAGCTCGCTGACCTCGGGGAGCAGCGGCTTGCGCTTGCGGCGCAGATTCTCCGGTATGTCGGCCGCCACCGCGTTCGGCGTGTCGGGCTCCGTGGGCCATTGACCGAAGGCGCCGCGCGTCGGGCGCGAGTATTCGAAGATGACTTTTTCGGGGTGCTTGAGCATTGCCATGGAATCGTTCCTCAGGCGGCGCGCACGGCGGCCTTCAGGATTTCGGCGAGCGCATCGGCGTAGGCCTTGATGTCGGCCGCGGTGCGCATCTCGGTGGCGCACACCAGCAGCGCCTGGCCGAGATCGGGGTAGTCGTTCGACAGGTCGAAGCCGCCGACGATGCCGCGGCGCGCCAGCTCCGCGAGCACGGGCGCGACGGGCCGGTCGAGCAGCAGCACGGCTTCGTGGAAGCGCGGCTTTTCGAACGCGAGCTTCACGCCCTTGATGCGCGTCAGCGCACTCACCAGCTCTCCGAGATTGCGATGACACTGGTTGGCCACCCGCGCGAGACCCTCGGGCCCGAGGAGGCTCAGATAGATCGTGGCGGCGGTGACCAGCAGGCCCTGGTTGGTGCAGATGTTGGAGGTCGCCTTGCCGCGGCGGATGTGCTGCTCGCGGGCCTGCAGCGTGAGCGCGAAGCCCTGCTTGCCCGCGGTATCGACGGTGCGGCCGACGATGCGGCCGGGCATCTGACGCACGTTCTCCATCTTGGTGGTGAGGAACCCGGCATAGGGGCCGCCGGATGACAGCGGCACGCCGAGCGGCTGGCAATCGCCGCAGGCGATGTCGGCTCCCGTGGTGCCCCACTCGCCCGGCGGCTTCAGGATGCCGAGTGAGGTGGGATTCACCGAGGCGATGACCAGCATGTGGTGGGCATGCGCCCAGTCGGTGAGCGCGTCCACTTCTTCGAGCACGCCGAAGAAGTTCGGCTGCTGGATCACGAGCGCGGTGATGTCCTCGCCTTCGTACTTCTTCAGGTCCGCGATGGAGAGCTGGCCCCTCGGGCAGGGGATCTCCTCGAAGCGCACGCCCTGGCCGCTGGCCGTGGCCACGCCCACCTTGCGGTAGTTCGGGTTCACGGTGGTGGGCACGAGGATGCGCTGCGACTTCGACTTGCGGTGCGCGCGGATCGCCATCAACGACGCCTCCGCCACGGCCGAGCCGCCGTCGTACAGCGAGGCATTCGAGACGTCCATGCCCGTCAGCGACGTGATCATGGTCTGGTATTCGTAGATGAGCTGCAGCGTGCCCTGCGAGGCCTCGGCCTGGTAAGGCGTGTAGGCGCTGTAGAACTCGCCGCGCGTCGTGATGGCCCACACCGCCGACGGAATGTGATGCTCGTAGGCGCCGGCGCCGATGAAGTTGAGCGGCGTGCCATCCTGCGCGGCGCGTTCCGACATCAGCCGGCCGATCTGCATCTCGTTGAGCGCGTCGGGGATGCCGGCCAGCGATTCGATGCGCAGGTCCTTCGGGATCTCGTCGAACAGGTCGTCGATTTTTTTCGCGCCGATGGCGGCGAGCATCTGCTCGACGTCCTCGCGCGTGTGCGGGATGAACGGCATGCTCAACCCTCCGCGGCCAGGTGCGCCTGGTACTCGGCGGCGCTCAACAAGCCCTGCGGCGCGCCGCTCGGCTTGAGGCGCGCGATCCAGCCGCCGCCGTAAGGCTCGGAGTTGATCAGCTCGGGCTGGCTGCCCAGCGCGCCGTTGCCTTCGATCACCGACCCGGCGATCGGCGAGTACACGTCGGATGCGGCCTTGACCGATTCGACCACCGCGAAGGCGTCGCCCGCCTTCAGCGACTTGCCCGCCTCGGGCACCTCGACGAACACCAGGTCGCCGAGCGCGCCCTGCGCGTGGTCGGTGATGCCCACTTCGACGTTGCCGTCGGCCAGCGTGCGCACCCACTCGTGGGACTTGGTGTACTTGAGATCGGCGGGAATGTTGCTCATGGATCTGCTCCGTTGGAATTCTTCAGCTGACCAGGATCTGGCCCTTGCGGACGAAGGGCGCCTTGACCACGCGCGCGTTGAGTAGTTTGCCGCGGACGTCCACCTGCACGGCGCTGCCGGTGCCGCGCGGCACGCGGGCGAGCGCGATGGATTTCTCCATCGTCGGCGAGAAGGTGCCGCTGGTGATCTCGCCCTCGCCCGCGGGAGTGATGACCTTCTGGTGGCCGCGCAGCACACCGCGATCATCCAGCACCAGCGCCACCAGCTTCTTCTCCAGGCCGACGGCCTTGAGTGTCTCGAGCGCCTTGCGGCCGATGAAATCGCGCGCGGGATTCTCGAACGACACGGTCCAGGCGAGCCCCGACTCGAGCGGGTTCTGCGATTCATCCATGTCGTTGCCGTAGAGATTCATCGCCGCCTCGAGCCGCAGCGTGTCGCGCGCGCCCAGCCCCGCGGACTTCACGCCGAGCGCATTCAGCTCGCGCCACAGGTCGGCGGCCTCGTTGGCCGGCAGCATGATCTCGAAGCCATCCTCGCCGGTGTAGCCGGTGCGCGCCACGAACCAGTCGCCGCCGCCTTTCATGGCGAAGGGTCTGCCGACGAAAACCTCGATGGCCAGCGCGGCGGCGCGATGCTCCTCGGGCAACAGCTCCGCGACCTTGGCGCGCG
Organism: Steroidobacteraceae bacterium; assembly: GCA_035761265.1. GTDB lineage: Bacteria > Pseudomonadota > Gammaproteobacteria > Steroidobacterales > Steroidobacteraceae > CADEED01. The sequence goes on along the minus strand of DASTRL010000260.1, from coordinate 557 downwards.
CATTCGGGCCCTGAACGGCGACCATGGCCAGGTCGGTGCGCTCCGTGAGCTCGACGCCGAACGGCGGCGCGACCTTGCGCATCCAGGCGAGGTCCTTGTCGCGCGTGCCGGCGTTCACGACGATGCGGAAGAATGTCTCGTCGAGGAAATAGATGATCAGGTCGTCGATGACGCCGCCCTGCTCGTTGAGCATGCAGCTATACAGCGCCTTGCCGGGCGTGGAGAGCTTGGCCACGTCGTTCGCGACCAGCTTCGACAGGAATTCACGAACGCGCGCGCCGCGCGCGTCGATCACGCACATGTGCGAGACGTCGAAGATGCCGGCGTCGCGCCGCACCGCGTGGTGCTCCTCGATCTGCGATCCGTAGTTGACCGGCATGTCCCAGCCGCCGAAATCGACCATGCGCGCGCCGAGCTGGACGTGCAGGTCATATATAGGTGTGCGTCTGCCCAAGAACTTCTCCCGGTTGGGGTTACAGCGGTGCCGGGGAAGGAAACCCGTGAAATCTGCAGGATTGCCGATGCGGCAATCCTGCAGATTTCACGGGTTTCCTTCC
>DASTRL010000259.1:0-4117 GCA_035761265.1 Steroidobacteraceae bacterium | reverse complement strand
GTCCCTCTTTGCTAGGAAAGAGGGACAGTCCCCCTTTCCTAGCAAAGAGGGACGGACCTCGAAGTTCCCACCTCGTGACGCCGGCGGCTCGATGACCAGCCGGTTCGCGACGTCGAACTGCTGTGACGCGGCGACGCGCGTCCGGCGGCCGATGAACATCGAGATCGCCAGATGACCCGCGTGTCCCGGCCCGGTGCCTGCATACCCGATCGCGAGCCCAAACGGCGAGTAGTTCGCGAGCAGCGCGAACCGCGGCGATCGCGTCGACACCGAGCTGCAGCCGCAGCGGGGTCGCATCGTCCTCGATGGCCACCTGGCGCGGGTCGGAATCGCCTATCTATCGGAACTGATGGTGCGGGACGATCCGCGGGCGGGCCAGTGTGAGGGCGTTCATCGAGGCGGCGAAATCCGCGTAATCGCTACGGGAACGGATCCGAGAACTTCGGATCGGCGATCATTTCCTCGTCGGTGAAACTGCGCAAGAACGCCTCGAGCGCATCCTTGTCTTCTTCCGACAGGTCCATGCGACGCGGCGTGCCGCTGCCGCCGAGAATCGCGTCGAGGTTGGCGCTCGCCTTGATCCCGTGATCGTAGTGATCGATCACCTCGCGCAAGGTCGCGAACCGGCCGTCGTGCATGTAGGGCGCGGTGCGTGCGATGTTTCGCAGCGAGGCCGCACGAAATACACCGAGCGAGCCGTCGCGCCGCATGTCAGGGTCCAGGACGCCGGGATCCGTGATCACATCGTCGATGCCGTTGTTCGCATGCCAGATGTTGGTGCCGGTCCATCTGCCGTGGCACATGGTGCAGGGGACGCCGTCGTTCTGCTCGAAGAGCTCCTGGCCGCGCAATTCCTGCGCGGTGAATCCGGCGGTGCAGTCGACCGGCACCACCGCCGAAGTCGAAAGGCAGACCTGATCGAACCTCGAGCGGTACGAGAGCACCGTGCGGACGTACTGCTCGAGCGCCTGCAGCACGCGATCCCCGGTGATCTCCGTCGTGCCGAAGGCCGCGGCGAACAGGGGTGCGTAGAAGCTGGTCGCGCGCAACTTGGTTTCGACCAGGGACAACCGTGCGCCCATTTCATCCGCGGTCGTCAAAGCGGACCGGGCGACCTCCTGCACACTGCGCGCCCGCAGGTCGGAGAAGAAGCCATTGACCCGATTGTTGCGCACATTGGTCAGGGTCATCGTGTTCCGCTTCAGGGGAATGCCGAGCACGCCGACATCGAAGCGGTTGGGGCTCGAGAATCCGTGGCTTTGCTGGTGGCAGGTGGCGCAGGCCACCGTGTTGGTGATGGACAAGCGCTTGTCGTAGAAGAGCACGCGTCCGAGCGTGGCGCCCGCGTTCGTTGGAATGTTCGGCGCAGGCATGGCCGCGTCGAGCCCGAAATCCAGGCTCATGATGTAGGGCATTCCGGCCTTGAGTAGTTCGTCTTCGTAGACGTATGAGGTGGCCGGCAGCATGGGCGCGCCGGGCTCGGGCGCGGGTGCGGCCACGAGAAATGTCGCGAGCCCTTCGCCGCCGTGACCGTCGCGAGCCGTCACCGCGACTTCGGTCGCGCCGACGCCGGCGAGCGATCCTTGGACATGCGTGCCGCTCACCGCCAGACCCGGCGCGCCTCGCACCTGGACTTCGTAGCTGAGGGCGTCGCCATCGACGTCCTGGAAAATGCCGCCGCCGTTGGTTGCTTCCAGGTCGACTGCCGCACCGATCGCGACGAGGTGATCCTCCGGGGCCGCGACCACCACCGGCGCACTGTTGGAATCGACGATGATGGCGAACTGCGTGTTCGCGCCATGCCCGGCGATTCCGTCGAATGCTTCCACCGTCAACACGGCGAGTCCTGCGTTCTGCGGCGTGCCGACGATATGCGCGCCCTGGGCACTCAGGCCGCCGATGCCGTCGACATCGAAGTGCACGGAATAGGTGAGCTCATCGCCATCGGCATCCGTGAACGTGCGGCCGCCTTGCGAGAAGTCGAAGTCGAAGGCGTGCAATGCGACGCCGCGCTGATTCGTGATCGGCAGGTTGACCACTGGGCCCTGGTTCTCGGGCGGGGGAGGCGGCGCAGGCGCGGGTGCCGGCGGTGACGGCACGACCGATGCGCCACCTCCGCCGCCGGAAGAACCTCCGCCGCCGCACGCGGCGAGCAGAGCCGCAGTGGCGACGGTGAGAATTGAAATGCGGGTCGCGCGCCGCTGGCTCGACATAAGCAAAGTGTCCGACCGCTGGCTCGTTGTTTGACCGGGATCGTTCGCCATCGTGCAAACCGCGTCAAGCCGAAAAGGGGGACAGTCCCCCTTTTCTAGCAAACCGGGACGGAGCTGAAAATTCCCACGCCGGCTCCCACGCCGGCGCGGCAATTTCTCCCTGGAGCCACACCTCAGAGGAGAATCCACATGAAGCCATTTTCGAATCTTGTCCTGATGGCTGCCAGCGCCCTCATCGCGAGCGCTGCGCTCGCCGATGCGCCGGGCGAGCCCGCGCTCGCGCATGCGGCGGGCGATTCGCAACTGCAGTGGGGTCCGTGTCCGCCGTTCCTCCCGCAGGGCTGCGGCATTGCCGCGCTGCATGGCGACCCGGCCAAGCCGAATCTCGACGTGTACTTCCGGGTGCCGGGTCACTCGAAGATCGCCGCGCACTGGCACACATCCGCCGAACGCATGGTGCTGGTGTCAGGCGAGATGACCGTGACCTATGCGGGCCAGAAGACCACCACGCTGAAACCCGGCATGTACGCTTACGGCCCGGCCCGCGTACATCACAGCGGCGAGTGCGTGAGCGCCGAGCCCTGCGTGTTGTTCATCGCCTTCGAAGCGCCGCTCGACGCGATGCCGGTCGAGAAGTCGCAGTGAGTTCACGAGGGCGGGTGAGCAATCACCCGCCCTCGTCGACCCTGGGTCCGCGACGGCCGGGAATCGCGCGCGGTGGACCATTGCCGGGCCATCGAGATCCTGGAACAGCCGCAGGTCCCTGCGCCGGGGCGCCGGACTTATGTCAGGGTCGAGGATGCATTTCCGCACCGCGACCCGAAGAATCCTGCGCATCGGTGTGACGGGCCCCGCCGCGGCTGGCTTATCATCGGCGAATCCAAGAACACCGCCAGCAGGCGGGGAGTCGCCGACATGCGCGCAGGGAGAGAGATCGCGGCGTGGATCGCAGGATGGGTCCTGGCCGCGAGTGCAGTAGCCGCGCCCCCCATGAGCATCAAGTTCGCCGAGCCGGTGGCGCTCGCCGCCGTACCCGGCCAGGCCGAGTTCGATGCCTATGGCCGGCGCTTCCTGCTGACCCTCGAGAACAACGACCGCCTGCTGAAGTCGATGCCGCGCAAGGCCGGGGTCAAGGCATCCCGCGTACTGCGCGGCAAGATCAATGGCATCGCAGATTCCTGGGTACGCCTCACGCGCGTCGGCAACGGCCTCGAGGGAGCGATCTGGGACGGCCACGACATCTACGTCGTCGCCCGCTACGGCAGTATCGCGGCCCATCTAACTACGCCGCTCGATGCATCGCCCGATCAGACCGTCGTGTATCGCCTGTCCGATACGCTGAATGGACTGCCGCCCGAGTTCTGCGGCCTGACGGACGAGCTCGCCTCGAGCACGAAGTCCGGCGCCACCGGCCTGCAGCAATACAAGACCCTCGTCGCCGACCTGCGCGCCAACGCCGCGACTGCCGGTGGTGTCGATTCGCTCAGCATTTCATTGATTGCCGACCAGGCCTACCAGACGATGTTCGGTCCGAACGCCACGGACTCGATGATCGCGCGTCTCAACGTCGTGGACGGCATCTTCACTGAGCAGGTCGGCGTCGTCCTCCTGCCGTCCGAGACGCGCCTCGTGCCCGCGAGCGCGGATCCTTTCACCTCGACCCAGGCTGACGCGCTGCTCGGACAGCTCTCGAGCTACCGCCAGAACAATCCGGCCGGGCGCGCGGCCGGACTCGCCCATCTCATGACCGGCAAGAATCTCGACGGCGACGTGCTCGGCATCGGATACATCGACGCGCTGTGCGACGTCGCCGCCGGCGTCTCGATCAGCGATTCGGAGTCGGGCGAATTCTTCAGCGCGCTGGTCATGGCCCACGAGATCGGCCACAACTTCGGCGCACGCCA
>DASTRL010000258.1:0-12577 GCA_035761265.1 Steroidobacteraceae bacterium | reverse complement strand
CATGAGCATGACCGAGAGCATGCCGCGCGGCGCGATGAAGTAGACCTTACCTTCACGGTTACCGAAAATACCGATAACGCCGGCCAGGGGCCGGCGTCCGTCAAATCACTGGAGGCAAACCACCACGTTCGCGGCGTAGCTGCGCCAGTTGATCGGAATCACGAACGACCGACCCGTGGTCGCGGCGGCGGTGGCGGCGTTGGTGCGATCGCAGATGGTCGGCGTGGAGATGATGAAGTTGCGGCCGAAGTCTCTACGGGCATTGCCCGAGATGGTGTTGGCGACTTCGCCCACCAGGTCGCGCACGTTCTGTTCGCCCGTGTCCGTCTCGTTCATGCACATGAGCATGACCGAGAGCATGCCGCGCGGCGCGGTGAAGTAGACCTTGCCTTCGCGGTTGCCCGAGATGCCGATGACGCCGGCGTAATCTTGCACGACGGCGGACTTGTCGATGCAGAGGTACGGCGAACCCACCGTCGCGGCGTGACCCGTGGCGGTTTCGAAGAAGTGCACGGTGCCCTGCACAAAGGTTCGAACTTCTTCAGCGTCCAACATTTAATTACTCCCCAATCAACTCGGCGAGAGCTTCATTGAGCTGGTCGTCCGTAAACGGCTTGCACAGGAATCCATTCGCGCCCTTCTCGATGGCTTCCACCGCGGTGGCCTTGTCCGCGAGTGCGGACACCACGAGTATAAGCACATCCGGCTTGATCTTGATGACGTGTTCGACGCATTCGATGCCGTCCATCTCGGGCATCGTCAGGTCGAGCGTCATCACGTCGGGCATCAGCTGCTTGAACTTGGTGACCGCGTCGAGGCCGTTCACCGCGGTCCCGACCACCTCCAGGCGATCGTTCTGCTGCGAGCGCTCGATGCGACGGCGCATCACGTTCGAGTCATCCACGATCATCATGCGCAACTGTTCTTTCGGTTTTGGCACGGCACTCATGGTCTGAAACTCTCCTCCCTAAACCTTCAGGCCGCCACGACGCCGGCCGCATTCTGCTGGGCCGGGAACGACAGTGACAGCTTCATGTTCTTGCCGATTTCGGAATTCAACGAAATACGGCCTCCGAGACGCGCGGCTATCTCCGCGATCACGTCCATGCCGACGCCGCGGCCCGCATCCTTGGTGACGCTGCCCGCCGTCGAGAAACCGGAACGGAACACCAGCATCATCGCTTCCTGGTCGGACAATGCGGCGGCGTCGGACTGCGAGATGATGCCCTTGGCCACGGCGGTCTTGCGCAGCTTGTCGGGCGTGAGGCCGCGACCATCGTCCTCGCACATCATGCGGAACGCGCGTCCGCCGTCGGTCATCTCGAAGTTGATGCGGATGTGACCCTCGGGCGACTTGCCCGCGGCCTGGCGTTCCGCCGGCGATTCGATGCCGTGCACCACGGCATTGCGGATCAGCTGGATCAGCACGTCCTTGACAGGACGGCGGTACGCCTCGGGCACTTGGTCGTGGCCGCGGCAGCTCACCTGCACCTTCTTGCCATGATCGTTCGCGATGCGGTCCGCGAGCTGCTGCGCCGACGCGACGAAACCCTCGCGCGCGGAGCGCTGCAGCGTGGCCTCGGCGGCCACGGCGTCCTCGCTGATCTTCGGCGCGCGCGTGGTGCTGTCGCCCGTGCTGGCGGCCGCATGGCCGCCGGCAGCGTGCTGCTGGTGCTTGCCGAAGCTCTCGCGGAAGCTCGCGAGCTTGGTGACCATGTCGCGCACCGACTGCGAATGCGAGACCAGGTCGTCGAACTTGGTGAGCAGAGGCAGGAAGTCGTCACCGGTGAGATCGGTGCGCTCGCGCAGCGCGGCGAGATCGTTCTCGAGCGCGTGCGCGCGCGATTCCATCGATCCCAAGCCGATGGCCGACGCTTCACCCTTGATGCTGTGGATCTGCCGGAACAGGCCGTCGATCTTGCGACGGAACGTGGCGCTGTCACGGGCCGGATCACGCAGCGTGGCGTTGATCATCTTGAACGCGACATCCGAGTCGTCCAGGAACGAGCCGAGCTGCACCGGATCCACGTGCAGGATCGAGAGGAACGCGTCCATCTGGTTCTGCGCCGAATCCTGCGCGCCCTTCAGCTGCGCGGCGAGCGCGACGCGCGCCGTGACGTCGGCCACGGCCACCAGCACGTGCGTGATCGCACCTTCGCGGCGCACGCGGTGGAAGTTGAACTCGAGGTAGCGGGTCTCCGCGTCCTTGCTGCCCTTCTCGCCCACCAGGATTTCCACTTCGTTCAGTGGATTGATCGAGCGGATCAGGTTTTCCTTGGTGCGTTCGCTCCACAGCACCTTGACGAACTTGGTGGCGATGGCGAGCGTCTTCGGCGTCACCAGGTCGCGCAGCAGGTCCTCGAAGGTGATGCCGGCGACCGATTCGCGCTGGAACAACTGCGCGGTCGCATCCGAGTGAATGGATCCGATCTTGAGATCGGCGTCGAGCAGGAAGAGACCTTCGCGCACCGTCGAGAGAATGTCCTCGGTCTGCTGGCGGGCGGCGGCGGCGGCGGCCGCCTGCTTGCCGCGCGCGAGCGAGAGGTAACCGACCAGCGCGGCCAGCGCCGCGGCCAGACCCACGCCGATGAGCACCACCGAGCGCAGCGCGGTCGCCAACGCGTCCGAGGAGCTCTGCAGGCCGGTGATGATCTGCACCAGGCTCTTTTCCAGGCTCGGCGTGTACGCGCGCGCCTGCGTCACGGCGTTCGTGACCTGGCGCTGCAGCTCGCGGCCGTCCATGTTCAGCTGCGTGCCCTCGCGCTCGCTGTCCGAGTACGGGATCGCGGTGAAATTGGCGACCGGATCCAGCGCGGGCTTGTACTTCTTCCACGCGGCGGTCATCTCGTTGATGGTCTTCTGCACGTCGTCGTCGGAGCCGAAGCCGCCGATGGACAGGCCGTCGCCGCCGGTCGAGAGGCTTTTCGTCTCCGTCTCGAACTGCGCGGTGGCGCGCTTCAACTGCTCGATCGAGTCGCGTACAAAGCCGCGGGCGCGCAGGCGGTCCTGGATCGAATTGAGCGCGGCCTGCATGCGCGATGGCTGCTGCTGCAGTTCGCCGATGGCTCGGACGGCGGTGTTGTTCTCCACCAGGCGGCCCGCGAAGTACCAGGCAGGCGCAAGCACGCCGACCAGGAACGCCAGGGCCAGGATACCCACGGCCACCCACACGGCGCGGGCGCCCTGCATCTTGGATGCAATCTTTTTACCGGGTTTGCTCACTGCAGCTTTGCTCACTTCGTAGACCCTCCATCACTCCGGTTTGAAGACGATGCGCTGAACCGCCAGGCGCGCATCAGCCGAGTCGAACTCTTCGAACCGGGCACTCTCCATCGCTTCCACCGCGGCGGCGTCGAACACGCCCGCTGGTTCGCTCGACAACACGCGCACGCGCTCCGTGCGGCCTTGCGGCGTCACGTAGAACTCCACGCGCACCCAACCTTCGACACCCTTGGCGGCCGCCGGATACTTCGGACGCGGCGGGCGCGTCATCTTGAGCGGCGGCAACTTCGGCGCGGCGGCGGCGGTTGCAGCCGCCTGCTGGGCGGTGCTGAGCGCGGCACGCAGGTCACCGAGATCCCCATCCCCGCCGAGGCTCTCGGCGGCGTCGAGGAACGCGGCCGCCTCGGCAGCCTTGCCGGAGGCGAGGCGCGCGCGGGCCTCGGCGATCAGGCGCGAGCGCACGTCGCGCACCACCTGAACGGTCGTCGGGTTGCGCACGTCCAGCAAGCGCAGGCGCTCGGCGTTCGACACGGCCGAATCGTTCGCGGGCGCGAGCAGCTGACCCGCCGCGAGGCGGTCCTGCGCGGCCTTGGCGTACTTGGCGATGTCGTCGTTCGTGCGCTGCTGCTTCTGCGCGGCGGCGGTGATGTCGCGCTGGGCGGCATTCAATGTCGCGGCGGACACGCCGTTCTCGCGCGCGGCATTCAGGTTGATCTGCACCGCGGCGCTGTCACCTCGCGCGGCGGCGTCGCGCGCGGCGGCGAGCAGGCGCTGATTGAGGTCCGCGTTCAGGCGACTCACCAGGTCCGAAGAGGCGCCCGCGTCACGCAGTGCCTGGATGGCATCCTTCGCCGACTCGTCGTTCGGCGACACGAGCCGGCCGTTGGCGAGGCGCGCTTCGGCGGCGGCCACCAGGCGCGAGATCGTCACCGAACGGCGCTTGCTGTCGAGCTCCTTGGAAAGCTGCGCGATCTGCGCGGGCGGCAGCAGCGCATCCTTCTGCGCGGATTCGAGCAGCGACTGCGCGCGATCGAAGTTCTGCGCGGCGAGCGTGGCCTGGATCTGCGCGAGCGCCGTCTGCGCGCGCATGGAATCGAGCTTGGCGTCGACCTCGGCGAGGCGCGGATCGTTCTGGTCGATGCTGCGGGCGGCTTCGAGCTCGGCCAGCGCGTTGTCGAAGCGACGCTCTTCGAGCGCATTGCGCGCGCGCGCGATCAGCAGGCCGCCCAGGCGCTTCAGGCCTTCCTTCGCCTCGGCATTGGCCGGGTCGATCAGCAACACCTGGCGGAAATATTCGAGCGCGTTGTTCTTGGCGGGCTCGATGTAGCGGCGCTCGTCCATGGCGAGGCGCGCCTTCTCGAGCACTTCATCGAGCGTGCCCGTGGGCTGGCCGGGCTTGGCGGCCGGCGCACCGGCCGGGGCGGCCGTCGTGGCAGCGGTGGGCGCGGAAGCCTCGGCGGTCGTGGCAGGCTCCTGCGAGCCCTTCTTCATGAAGTACCAGGCGGCACCCGCCAGCGCGAGCACGCCGACGATGGCACCGATGATGAGGCCCATCGGCTTGCCGGATTTCTCCTCGTCACCGCCGCCCGAGCTCGGCGCGGTCACCGCGCTCAGGGCATCGGAAGTCGCGGAGATGCGCGCGGCATCGTTCACGGCGCGCATGATCGCCGCCTGTTCGATCGGCGCATCGACCAGCGCATGGATCGAGCCTTCGAGCATCAGCGCATCGACCATGCCGGCCGAGGCGCTGTCGCGAATGGCGATGACCACGGGGTTGTGCGGGCTCGCGGACACCGGCGCGAAATCTTCGGGGTTCAGGCCGCGCAGGTCGGCGACGAGGATCGCGCGCGTTCCCGGCTTGAGCATGGCGGCGGCCGACGCAAGACTGTCGGCGTGTCGCAGTGACACCGTCGACTCGAGCATCGGACCGAGCTGCGCCCACAGGTCGAGGTCCGGCGTCGCGACCACGGCGGTCGGTTTCTTCGACTTGAAGGAGCCGGGTCCGGGATTGCCCCGGGCCGCGGTGTCAGTGTGCGCCGCCGCGCCGAATTCACGTGCTTGCATGGAGCCCTCGAACTTCGAACTGGTTTTGTTTCGACACGGTTCCACGCGGGACGAAGCTGTTTGGCCCGTCTCCGAGGAACGACAATGGGGGACAGTATTAAGTCAGGGCTTTGCCGTTGAACGGCAATGCGTCACATCCGGAAAACCGGAGTTCCGCGGGAAATACTGGATCGCGACCTGGATCACAAATGGTGCAGGCTGCGGAAATGGGGACATTCCTCGTTTCCTAGCAAAAGGGGTCAGACCTCAGTGAAGCCTGTCCCCGCCTTGCAGGTCGCCGAACCCCGACCACTTCCCGATGGCCCAGATCGAGAATGTCCCCGATGTCCTCAGCCGCTCGCTCGCGGGACGCACCGGATGAGCGGCTTCCTGGCACTGAAAAGCCGGCGCAGTGGGGACTGTCCCCGTTTGCTAGGAAACGGTGTATGTCCCCATTAATTCGGCACGCGCCGGATCTGGGCGCCGATCTGCGCCAGCTTTTCTTCCAGCGCCTCGTAGCCGCGATCGATGTGGTAGATGCGCTCGATCTCGGTGCGGCCTTCGGCCACCAGCCCGGCCAGCACCAGGCTGGCCGAAGCGCGCAGGTCCGTGGCCATCACCGGCGCCGCCGTGAGCTTGGGTACACCGCGGATGATGGCGGTGTTGCCCTCGAGACGGATCTCGGCGCCGAGACGCCGCATCTCCAGCATGTGCATGAAGCGATTCTCGAAGATGGTCTCGACGATCGTGCCCACGCCCTCCGCGATCGTGTTCAACGCTGCGAACTGCGCCTGCATGTCGGTCGGGAATGCCGGATACGGCGCGGTGCGCACGTCCACCGATTTCGGGCGCCTGCCCTTCATGTCCACTTCGATCCAGTTGGGCCCCACGCCCACCTTGGCGCCGGCCTCGCGCAATTTCGCGGTGACCGCGTCGAGATGTTCGGGTTCGGTGTTCTTGATGCGGACGATGCCGCTGGTGATGGCGCCGGCGACCAGGTACGTGCCACCCTCGATGCGATCGGGCTGCACCTCGTAGCTCGTGGCGCGCAGCTTCTCGACCCCCTGGATGACGATCTTGTCGGTGCCCGCGCCCTGAATCTTCGCACCCATCGCGATCAGGAACCTGGCGAGGTCGACGACCTCCGGTTCGCGCGCCGCGTTCTCGATGACCGTCTCGCCCTCGGCGAGCGTCGCGGCCATCATGAGGTTCTCCGTACCCGTGACCGTCACCGTTTCCAGGTTGAGCCTCGCACCCTTGAGACGGCCGGCGCGCGCGCGGATGTAGCCGCCGTCGATCTGGATGTCGGCACCCATGGCCTGCAGGCCCGCGACGTGGATGTTCACCGGCCGCGCCCCGATGGCGCAGCCGCCCGGCAGCGACACGTCCGCCTTGCCGAAGCGCGCCAGCAACGGCCCCAGCACCAGGATCGACGCGCGCATGGTCTTGACCAGCTCGTAAGGCGCAAAGCACTCGCGCGTGGTCGTCGGGTCGATCTCGATGCGCATCTTCTCGTCGATGGTCACCGACACGCCCATGCGGCCTAACAACTCGATCATGGTGGTGACGTCCTGCAGGTGCGGGACGTTGCGGATGGTCACGGGACCGTCGGCCAGCAGCGCCCCGGCGACGATGGGCAGCGTGGCGTTCTTCGCGCCCGAAATGCGCACCTCGCCCTCCAGGGGGATGCCACCACTGATCTGAAGCTTGTCCACGGATGATCTCGTCGGCGGAAGGGAGCGTTAGTCTAGTGGCTGGGACACCGATTGGGCATCGGGCCACGGACCATGCACCCCGCGCATGCCCGCCCGCCGCGCCGCGTGTCGCTTCGTCAACGCCTCTTTCCCGCAAGCTCTTCCGGGGTCAATGCCTCGATCGAGAGGGCATGGATCTCGCGGCCGACGAGCGCGCCCAGGGTCCGGTAGACGAGCTGATGCCGCGCGATGGGCCGAAGACCCGCGAACTGCGCGGCCACGACCTGCGAGGCGAAGTGGGTGTTGTCGTCGGATTCGACGCGCACGGAGGCGCCCGGCAGTCCGGCGCGGATCAGCTCCGCGACGCGCTCGGGGGTGATGGGAGTCGAGTTCATGGCGGGATTCTACGACCGGCGCGCTATGATTCCCGCATGAATGCAGAGGCCAGGACGGAATCGAGCACACTGATCGCCGCCGGCCGCCGCGCGATCGAAATCGAGAGCCGGGCGTTGACCAGCCTGATCCCGCGCATCGATGCCGGCTTCGCGCAGGCCTGCCGCACCTGCCTCGCCTGCAAGGGACGCGTCATCGTCACCGGCATGGGCAAGTCCGGCCACATCGCCGGCAAGATCGCCGCGACCCTCGCATCGACCGGCACCCCCTCCTTCTTCATGCACGCCGCCGAAGCCAGCCACGGCGACATCGGCATGATCACGCGCGAGGACGTGCTGCTTGCCATCTCCAATTCCGGCGAGACGGCGGAGCTGCTGCTGCTGATCCCGCACGTCTCGCGCCTCGGCGTGCCGCTCATCGCCGTCACCGGCAACGCGAAGTCGAACCTGGCGCGCGCCGCCACCGTACACCTGGACGTGAGCGTCACCGAGGAGGCGTGTCCCCTGAACCTGGCGCCCACGGCCAGCACCACCGCGACACTGGCTCTCGGCGACGCGCTCGCCGTCGCCATGCTGGAGGCGCGCGGTTTCACGCCGCAGGACTTCGCGCGCTCGCACCCGGGCGGCGCGCTCGGCCGCAAGCTGCTGCTGCACGTCTCCGACGTGATGCGCACCGGCGATGCGCTGCCGATAGTTAGCCCGGATGCGCTGCTGGCAGAAGGCCTGCTGGTCATCTCGAAGAAGGGCCTGGGGATGTGCGTGGTGGTCGAGGACGGACGCGTGCGCGGCGTGTTCACCGACGGCGATCTGCGGCGCGCGCTCGATGCCCAGGCCGACGTGCACCGCACCACCATGCGCGAGGTCATGACCTCGCCGGGCAAATCCGTGCACGCCGGCGATCTCGCGGCCGAGGCCGCGCACCTCATGGAGAAGCACAAGATCACCGCGCTGCCGGTGGTCGATGCCGCGGGCGCGCTCATCGGCGCGCTCAACGTCCACGACCTGCTGCGCGCCGGTGTGCTGTGAGCGGGCTCGCGGCCTTCCTGCCGGCCTTGCGCCGCGTGCGGTTGCTGGTGCTCGACGTCGACGGCGTGCTCACCGACGGCCGGCTCTACTACGGCGCGCGCGGCGAGTCGCTCAAGGTGTTCCACGTCCGCGATGGCCATGGCATCAAGCAGGCGGCCGCGGCGGGCATCACACTGGCCATCATTTCAGGTCGCAAGTCGGCCGCGGTTGCACGGCGCGCGCGCGAGCTCGGCATCCGCCACGTGACGCAGGGTGCCGGCGACAAGCTCGCCGCGCTGACCCGGCTCGCGAAGGCGCAGTCGGTGACGCTGGAGCAATGCGCCTGCGTCGGCGACGACACGCCCGACGTGCCGATGCTGCAGGCCGCGGGCGTGGCAATCGCGGTGGCGGATGCGCATCCGGATGCGCGCGCCGTTGCGGATCTGGTCACCTCGTGCCCGGGCGGGCGAGGCGCGGTGCGCGAAGTCTGCGACTGGCTGCTCGCGGCCCGGGGCGCGGCACAGGCGCACCTCGCCGGTGCCCGCGCATGAGGTCCTGGTCGCGGCTGCTCGGCTACCTGGCCGTGATCGCGGTGGTCGGCGGCGCCTATTTCCTCGGCGTCGTCGCGCGCGGCCCGAATGCCGCGGATTCCGGCAGCTCGCTGCCGCCGGATCCCGGATATGCGGCGCGGGACGCGGAGGTCATCGAGACCGGCTACGACGGCCGCGAGCGCTACCGGTTGAACGCCCGCGTGATCCGCCAGCAGAGCGACGGCGGGGTGATCGATCTCGAGCGGCTGGAGATGGATTACCATCCGGGCGCGCAGCCGGCAGTGCCGGGCGAGCAGCCCGCGAGCGGGCCCGCCGCGCAGGAAACCTGGCACCTGAAGTCCGATCGAGGCCAGGTGCGTTCGAACGGCGATGACGTGCAGCTGCATGGCAACGTCGTCGTCACCGGCAAGGCGCCCGGAAGCGGGGCGCCATTGATCCTGACGACCTCCACCATGCGCATCAATACCCCGACGGAGTTCATCGAGACCGACGCGCCCGTGATCTTCCGCTGGTCCGGCTACCAGCTCGAGGCGCGGGGCATGCAGGCCGATTTGAAGGCAGGGACGCTGCGTCTAGAATCCGACGTGCATGGCGAATTCTCCCCCCGTTAAGCGCGTCACGCGCATGGCCGCGGCCCTGTGCGCCGGATTGTTAGGCGTGGCCGCCGCGGCGCAGTCGCCGCACTCGGCCGAGAAGATCGTGCTCGACGCCGTGCCCGTGGAAGTCAACTACCGCGACAACACCGCGGTGTTCCGCGACGTGGTCATCACCCAGGGCGACACGCGCATCGAAGCCGCGGAAGCGCACGTCAAGGGCGGGCTCGATTTCGAGAACGGCGAATGGACCGTTTCCGGAAACGTGCGCATCCTCGCCGAGGGGGGCAAGCTGAGCGCCGACAAGGCCGTGGTCTGGTTTCGCAACAACGTGATCTCGCGCGCCACCATCACCGGCTCGCCGGCCGAATTCGAACAGCTGCGCAAGGACGGCGCCACCTCGCGCGGCCATGCGCCCACCATCGACTATCAGACAGCGAGCGGTACCGTCAGCTTCCGCGACAATGCGTGGCTCTCCCCGGACGGCTGCAACGAGATCACCGCCAAGCAGCTCGTCTACAACATCAAGGAGCAGCGCGTGGAGGGCCAGCCGCCGGGCCGTTCTTCTGCCGTGCCCGATGGCACCGGTCGCGTGCGCATCGTGATCCAGCCGAATTCCCAGTCCGGCAATCCTTGCGTTCCGCCCGGGAAAAAACCATGAGCGTGCTGCGAGCCACCCATCTCGCCAAATCCTACAAGCGCCGCCAAGTGATCTCGGATCTCTCCATCGAGGTGGAGAGCGGCCAGATCGTCGGTTTGCTGGGACCGAACGGCGCCGGCAAGACCACCGCCTTCTACATGATCGTCGGCCTGGTGCCGCCGGATGCCGGCACGGTCACCATCGACGATCGCGACATCACGCACCTCGCCATGCACCAGCGGGCGCACGCCGGCATCGGCTACCTGCCGCAGGAAGCCTCCGTGTTCCGCAAGCTCAGCGTCGAGGACAACGTGCTCGCGATCCTCGAGACACGCGACAACCTGGACGAGACCACGCGCCAGGAGCGGCTGGAGCAGATCCTGGGTGAGCTCAGGATCGCGCACGTGCGCAAGAGTCCGGGAATGGCATTGTCCGGCGGCGAGCGACGCCGCGTCGAAATCGCGCGGGCGCTGGCGGCCGAGCCCCGTTTCGTGCTGCTCGATGAACCTTTTGCGGGCGTCGATCCGCTGTCGGTCATCGACATCCAGCGCATCATGAACGAGCTCACCGCCAAGGGCATCGGCGTGCTGATCACCGACCATAACGTCAGAGAAACCCTAGGCGTTTGCGGCCGTGCCTACATCGTTTCCGGGGGGACGGTAATTGCCTCCGGTTCCTCGGAAGAAATCCTTGCCAACCCCCAAGTCCGTGAGGTGTACTTGGGCCAGTCCTTCCGCATGTAGGGATTGGTAGATCCAGCGGAAAAATTCTTCCACTTCAAAGCGTTGAGACACCCACGCCCGTGTCGATGATGAAGCCCTCATTGCAGCTGAAGCTGGGTCAGCAGCTCACCATGACCCCGCAGCTGCAGCAGGCCATCCGCCTCCTGCAAATGCCTGCATTGGAGTTGCAGGCTCACATCCGCGAACAGCTCGAGAGCAACGTGATGCTCGAGCCCGTGGACGAATACGAGGCCACCGGCCAGTTCGAGGCGCTCGAGCCGCATCCCATGCCCGAGGAGAAGCGGGTCGACGCGCAGCCGCAGCCCGAGGTCGTGGTCGAAGCCGAAGTGATCGAGGACGCCTGGAGCGAGCGCAGCGCGGGCTCGGACTCCTGGCGTGACGACGACGACCGCGCCGCCGAAGTCGCCGACGACGCGCAGCTGTCGCTGCAGGATCATCTGGTCGCGCAGCTCGAGTACGCCAATCTGGCGCCCCGGGAGCTCGCGATCGCCCGCGCGATTGTCGATGCCACGAACGACGATGGCTACGTGACCGATTCGCTCGAGGACATCGCCGCCACCTTGCTGCCGGAAGTCACGGCGGACGCGGCCGAAGTCGAGCGCGTGCTCAAGCTGGTGCAGACGCTGGACCCGCCCGGCGTGGCCGCGCGCAACCTGAGCGAATGCCTGACGCTGCAGCTGCGCACGCTGCATCCGGACACGCCGGGACTGAAGCTGGCGCTGGCCATCGCCGAGAAACATCTCGACCTGCTGGCGGATCGGGAGCTCACGCTGCTGCGGCGCGAGCTTTCGGCCTCCGACGACGAACTGGCCCAGGCCGTCGCACTGGTGCGCGGCTGCCATCCGCGGCCCGGCGCCACCGTGAGCTCGGCCAAGGCCGAGTACGTGGTGCCCGACGTGTTCGTGCGGCGCACGGATCGCGGCTGGACCGTCGAGGTCAACAGCTCGACGCTGCCGCGCGTGCGGCTCAACCAGAGCTATGCCGACATGCTCGGGCGCGGCGCCGGCCACTCCTCGATGCGCGCGCAGCTGCAGGAGGCGCGCTGGCTGCTCAAGAGCCTCGAAATCCGCAACGAGACCCTCATGAAGGTGGCACGGAGCATCGTCGAGCGGCAGTCCGCCTTCCTCGAGCACGGCGAGGAGAGCATGCGGCCGATGATCCTCAAGGACATCGCCCAGGCCATCGACATGCACGAATCCACGATCTCGCGCGTCACCTCCAGCAAGTACATGCACACCCCGCGCGGCGTGTTCGAGCTCAAGTATTTCTTCTCGAGCCAGGTGGAAGCCGCCGACGGCGGCGGCGCCTCCTCGACCGCCGTGCGCGCCAAGATCCGCAAGCTCATCAAGGAAGAGGATCCGGGGAATCCGCTGTCCGACAGCCGCATCGCCGAGCTGCTGTCCGGGGAAGGCATCGCCGTGGCGCGCCGCACCGTCGCCAAATACCGCGAGGCACTCGGCCTCGCACCGTCGAACGAACGCAAGGCCAAGGCCGCGATGTCGAAGTGAAGTACAGGCTAAAGTGAAGTAGATAGGGCCAAAAAAGGAGACGAATCATGCAATTGTCGCTTTCCGGTCACCATGTCGAAGTCACCCCGTCGATGCGTCAGTACGTCGAGAAGAAGTTCGAGCGGATTTCCCGTCATTTCGATCACGTCATCGACGTGCACTGCGTACTCACGGTCGAGAAGCTCC
>DASTRL010000257.1:0-4761 GCA_035761265.1 Steroidobacteraceae bacterium | reverse complement strand
CCCGCGCTCGAGCTGCTGCGCCGCGACCTGCTGGCGCGCGCCGACATCGAGATGCTCAACGAACATCTCACGGCGCGCGACAAGGACCTGGAGCTGCTGCTGTCGGTCACCGGCAGCCATCCGCAGGCCAGCGGCTCCGATGACCTGCAGTCGCTGCTCGCCAATGCCGCGGGCCACCTCAAGTGCGTGCTCGCCGGCATCGTCGTCCCCGACAAGGGGCTCACGCTCACCTGGCCGGAAAGCGGCGACGCCTCGATCCTGACGCGCACCAAGAAGCAGCTGCTCGCCATCACGCAGACGCGCCGCGATCCGCTGGTGATCAACAAGATCGCGACGCAGGCCGGGCAGGTCGCGATTCCGTATCGCATTCTCGCCTGCCCGCTGCGCCAGGGTTCGGGCCGCACTTCCGGCGCGCTCGCGCTGTTCCGCAAGCTCGACGCACCGGAATTCATCGGCCGCGACGTGCACCTCGCCGACCTGTTGGCGCGCCGCGTGGCCGCCAGCATCGAGACGAGCTACGACTCGCTGTCCGGATTGCTGACGCGCGCCGCGCTCGAGCAGCGCCTGAAGCTCGTGCACGCCGAGCCCGAATCGCGCGCGCGGCGCTGGAGCCTGCTGTACGTCGACATCGACGAGCTGCACGTCATCAACGAGAACTTCGGCATGCACGTCGGCGACCAGGCCATCGCGCAGATCGGCGATCTGCTGCGCAAGCACCTGCCGCCGAATTCCGTGGCGGCGCGCATCTCGGGCGACCGCTTCGCCGTGGCGATGCCCTCCGACATCGACGAGGCCGCAATGTTCGGCGAGGGCCTGCGCGAAGGCGTCACGCGCCTGTCCACCGCGGGGCTCGACGCGCGCTTCCGCCTGTCCATCAGCATCGGCGTCACGCCGTTCAACAACCGCGAAGACGGTGAATTCGGCCGCTCGCTGGCCGAGGCCGAGACCGCGTGCAAGGCCGCCAAGGACCGCGGCCGCAATCGCCTCGAGACCTTCCAGGAAAACGACGTCAGCATCATCCGGCGCTTCACCGACATCAACGTCGCCACCGACGTGCGCGCGGCGCTCGCCGAGAACCGGCTGCGCCTCGAGGCGCAATTGATCGCCCCGTTCGTCGACGACGGCCACACGCGCCCGCACTACGAGCTGCTGCTGCGCATGCTCGATCCGGAGGGCAATACCATCGGGCCCGACCGCTTCCTGTCCGCGGCATTGCGCTACCAGATGATGCCGACCATCGACCGCTGGGTGATCGCCAGCGTCATCGACCTGCTGCGTCCGCGGCGCGAGCTGCTGGTCAATGCGCCGGTGTGCTTCACGATCAACTTCTCGGGCCAGTCGTTGCACGACGACGAGTTCGCCGACTACGTGATCCGCAGCATCGAGACCAGCCGCATCAATCCGGCGGTGTTCTGCTTCGAGCTCACCGAGAGCGCCGCCGTGGCCAGCATGAAGGACGCCGAGGCGCTGATGCAGCGGCTGCGCAACCTCGGTTGCGGCGTCGCGCTCGACGATTTCGGCACCGGCCTGTCCTCGCTGTCCTATCTGCGCTCCATGCCGGTCTCCATCCTCAAGATCGACGGCAGCTTCGTGCGCGACATCCTGCGCGACGAGCGCGCCGAGTCGATGGTGCGCGCCATCGCGCAGCTGGCGCGCGCCATGAACATCACCACCGTGGCCGAGTACGTCGAGACCGAGGAAATCCGCACCCGCATCCGTGCATTGGGCGTGGACTACGGCCAGGGATTCGCCATCGCGCGACCCATTCCCGTGGGCGAGGTGCTGGAGGTGCTGCCGGTCCTGGCGGCCGCCACGCCCGGCGCATTCCTGCTCGACGACGGCGCCCAACAGGCCGGCTGAGCCTTTTCCTTCCAATGAGTTAGGATTCGGGCCCATGAAGATGCTGGCCCTGGGGATCGCGCTCGGCGTGCTGATCGCACTCGGCGGCAGCGTTTTCGCCCATCGCGAGTCACCGCTTCTGCAGGCCAGTGCCGTGCCCGCGGCGCCCTCCGTGCGCAAGACACCGCTGACACCGGCCGAATCGGAGCAGATCGCCGAGGTGCTCGACCGCGTGCGGCAGGAGTACGTCGACCAGGTCGAAGGCCCGGCGCTGATCGACAACGCGCTGCGCGGTCTGGTCGGGCGGCTCGATCCGTATTCGTCCTATCTCGACGCCGAGGAATACGCGGATCTGCGCGTCAGCACGGCGGGCACCTACGCCGGCATCGGCATCGAAGTGTCGACCGCGGATCGCGCGCTGCGCGTCGTGCGGCCATTCCGCGACTCACCCGCCGCGGTGGCGGGCATCCGCAGCGGCGACATGATCTCCGCCATCGATGGCATGCCCGTGGGCACCGACCTCGACTCCGCGATGGCGCGCATGCGTGGCCCGCGTGGCTCCACGGTCAAGCTCGCCGTGGTGCGTGCCGGCTTCGCGCTGCCGCTCGAGTTCACGGTGGAGCGCGCGCAGGTCGACGTGCACAGCGTCGCCACGCTGCGGCTCGACGACGGCTTCATCTACGCGCGCATCACCACCTTCAGCGACACCACCGCCATGGATTTCGCCGCCGGCATCGCGCGCCTGCGCCGCGATCTCGGCAGCAAGCCGCGCGGCCTCGTGATCGACCTGCGCAACAATCCGGGCGGCGTGCTCGAATCGGCCGTGGAAGTCGCCGACCAGATGCTCGAGCAAGGCCTGATCGTCACCGCCGACGGCCGCACGCCCGCGGCGCGCTTCAGCATGTCGGCGACGCCGGGAGACGTGCTGGCCGGCGTGCCGGTCGTGGTGCTGGTCAACGGCGCCACCGCGTCCGCCGCGGAGATCCTCGCCGGTGCGCTGCAGGATCATCACCGCGCGGTGCTGCTGGGCCGGCGCACCTTCGGCAAGGGCTCGGTACAGACCGTGATGCCGCTCACCTCGGGGCGCGCGATCAAGCTCACGACGTCCCGCTATTTCACGCCCTCGGGGCGCTCCATCCAGGGCCGGGGCATCGAGCCGGACCAGCTCTTCGACGTCAACGACGAGCCGCTCGACCTCGAGGACGCGCCGACCCGCCTGCACCTGGCGCAGCGTGATGCCGGCGTGCGCGCCGCGCTTGAGGTGCTCCGGGGCAGCAAGCTGCGCGCCACATCGCAGGGGTTGACCGCGAGCAATGCCACGGGCGGACGTGACTGAAGCCGCATGGAGCTGTTGTCATGGTTCGTCGACCTGGTCCTGCATCTCGACGTACATCTGGTCGAGCTGCTGCGTGACCATGGACTGTGGATTTACCTGATCCTGTTCGTCATCGTGTTCGCGGAGACCGGGTTCGTGGTCACGCCGTTCCTGCCGGGGGACTCGCTGCTGTTCGCGGCCGGCGCGCTCGCGGCCATCGACACCTCCGGCACGCTGTCGGCGCCGCTGCTGTGCGTGGTGCTCGCGGTGGCCGCGATCGCCGGCAATACGACTAACTACCATGTCGGGCGATGGATAGGCCCGCCGGCCTTCAGCGGCCGGTACCGGTATCTCAAGGTCGACTACCTGCGGCGCACCGAGGCGTTCTTCGCGCGCTGGGGCTCCTGGACCATCGTGCTGTCACGCTTCGCGCCCATCATCCGCACCTGCGCGCCGTTCGTGGCCGGCATCGGGCGCATGCCGTACGCCAGGTTCCAGTTCTCGAACGTCGCCGGCGGGCTCGGCTGGGTGCTCACCTTCATCTGGGCCGGCTACTTCTTCGGCAACGTGCCGCTGATCAAGAACAACTTCGGACTGGTGACCATCGGCATCATCGTGGTGTCGCTGATCCCGGTGGCGTGGGTGGCGATACGCAAGTAGGCATGCAGTCGTGACCGCCGCGTATCGCAGCTTCGCGCATCGCGTCGACATCGACGTGCCGGTGGAGCGCGTCTGGCGCGCGTTCACCGATGCCCGGCTGCTGGTCCGCTGGGCGGCGCCGGAGGCGGCGATCACGCCGCGCGAGAAGGGGCGGCTGCGCCTGGTGTTCGGCGCGGGCGTGGAGCTGGATGCGCACATCGACGTGCTCGTCACGCCGCTGCGCATGCGACTGATCCTGCTGCCGAGCCCCGGCATGCCGAGCAGCGACGCGGTGATCGTCGAGGATTTCCTGTTCGAGCGCGGCAAGAACATCACGGTCGTGCGGCTGCTCTCGAGTGGTGTGCCCTCGGCGCCGGTCTGGGTGACGTACTATCTGAACAAGCGCCGCTACTGGGAGCTGGCGCTGGCCCGCCTCAAGGTGTTCCTCGAGAAGGGTCTGGACCAGCAACCTTCCTGAAAACCTGAGGATTCGACACATGGCCGGCTTCATTCTTCGCGGACTCATCGCGGCGCTGGGACTCTGGGCGGCCACGGCAATGCTCAGCGGCTTCACGATCGATTCCGCCACCACGCTGATCCTCGCGGGGCTGTTGCTGGGCGTCGTGAACGCGATCGTGCGCCCGTTCGCGCTGCTGCTGTCGCTGCCGGCGCTGCTGTTCACGCTGGGACTCTTCCTGCTGGTGATCAACGCGGCGATGCTCGGTCTCGTGGCGCTCATGCTGCCGGGGTTCAGGATCGCCGGTTTCTGGACCGCGGTCGGCGGCGCGCTCATCGTCAGCATCGTGAGCTGGATCGGCTCCTGGTTCATCGGCTCACGCGGCCGCGTGGAAGTGATCCGGCGGAAGTGAGAGGAGGTGCCGGGTGAGGGAAGTGGGGATTAAGAAAACGGGGAAAATGGGGACATTCCTCGTTTCCCCGCTGCGCGGGCAAAAGGGGATGTACCTGCA
>DASTRL010000256.1:0-2506 GCA_035761265.1 Steroidobacteraceae bacterium | reverse complement strand
CATGAAGAGCGGCGGCATGTGATTGCGTTCGGGCTCCGGCTTGCCGGAGCCCGGCGCCCCGCGCGTCCGTTCAGGATTCTCCGGCCGGTCCAGCGGCGGGGCGCCGGGGAGGGGCGGTATACTGCGCCGGCGCGATTCTGCGCTGTGATTTGCACCGAGGCTCCCCCTCTTGGCTAACTCTTCTCGCACCGACAAGTCGGTGACCACCTCCAAGCTGCGCCAGCACGTGATCAGCGCGCTGGAGGAACTCAAGGCCAAGGACGTTCGCGAGATCGACGTTCGCGGCCGCACGTCCATTGCCGACCTGTTGGTGATTGCCTCGGGCACCTCGGCCCGGCACGTCAAATCCATCGCCGACGAAGTGGTGAAGTTCGCCAAGAAGGCGGGCGTGATGCCGCTCGGCGTGGAAGGCGAGCAGGAAGCCGAATGGGTGCTGGTGGATCTGGGCGACGTGATCGTCCACGTCATGCTGCCGCGCATCCGCGAGTTCTACGGCCTCGAGCGCCTGTGGACCGTCGGCGATCGCGAGCCGGACGCCAGTGCCGCCAGCGCGGGTTGACCACGCTTTTCCCGCTCTGCTGGCCGGAGAGCGGATGCCCATGCGGCGATCTGCGCCATCTGACTTGATTGATCTGGACCGGCGATGCGCGCACGCCTGATCGCCGTCGGTGAGCGCATGCCCGGCTGGGTCGCCGAGGGCTTTGCCGAATACCGCAAACGCCTTTCGCACGAGCTGCCGCTGGAGCTGATCGAGCTCAAGCCCGGCGCGCGCGGCAAGGGGCGCGATGACGCCCGCGCCATCCTCGACGAAGGCGCCGCGATCCTCGCCGCGATTCCGCGCGACACCCACGTGATCGCCCTCGACGGTCGCGGCAAGACCTGGTCCAGCGAAGAGCTCGCCGCGCAACTGGGCCAGTGGCGCATGGCCGGTCGCGACTTGGCCTTCCTCATCGGCGGCCCGGACGGTCACGCGCCGGAGGTGCTGGCGCGTGCCGAGCAGCGCTGGTCGCTGGGGCCGCTGACGCTGCCGCACATGCTGGTGCGCCTGGTGCTGGCCGAGCAGCTGTATCGCGCCACCACGATCGCCGCCGGGCACCCGTACCACCGCGCCTGAGTCGATCTGCCGCGCGGCGACGGTATGCTGTGCCGCCCATCCGCGACGAGCTGCCCATGGCCCTCAGTGTCCGCACCGCCGATATCCACGACCTCGATGCAATTGCCCCGCTATTCGACGCCTACCGCCAGTTCTACGGGCAAGCCGCCGATCTGCCGCGTGCGCGCGCCTTCCTGGCCGAGCGCTTCGGCCATCACCAGTCGCTGATCCTGCTGGCCGAACGCGATGGCGTGCCGGCCGGGTTCACCCAGCTCTACCCGCTGTTTTCCTCGGTGCGCACCGCGCGGGTGTATCTGCTCAACGATCTGTTCGTTGCCGCCTCGGCTCGCCGTGCCGGCGTGGCGCGCGCGCTGCTCACCGCCGCGGCGGAGCGCTCGCGCGCGCTCGGCGCGGTGGGCTTGAGCCTGTCCACCGCGCTGGACAACGCGCCGGCGCAGGCGCTCTACGAATCGCTGGGTTGGGTGCGCGACCGGCAGTTCTGCGAATACAGTCTCACGCTCTGAACCGACCGCCGGCGGATCACACCATGCTCTATCTCGCCTCGCAGTCCCCGCGTCGCCGCCAGTTGCTGGAGCAGATCGGCGTGGCCTTCCAGGTTATCGACGTGGCGGTGCCGGAAGCGCGCGCTCCCGACGAATCGCCGCGCCATTACGTGAGCCGCGTCGCCCGCGACAAGGCGCGCGCCGGTCTGGTCGCCGCGGCCGACCCGCACGCCGTGGTGCTCGGCAGCGACACCGAGGTGGTGTTGGACGACGAGGTATTCGGCAAGCCCGCCGATGCGGCCGATGCCGCGGCGATGCTGCGCCGGCTGTCCGGCCGCACGCACGAGGTGATCTCGGCCGTGTGGGCGGTCACAGCCGATCATCAGGACAGCGAGCTGTGCGTGTCGCGCGTGCGCTTCGCGAAACTGGACGAGTCCACCATCGCCGCCTACGTCGCCACCGGCGAACCGTTCGGCAAGGCCGGCGCCTACGCCATCCAGGGCCGCGGAGGCGTGCTGGTGGAGCATCTGGAAGGCAGCTATTCCGGCGTCATGGGCCTGCCGGTGTTCGAGACGGCGCGCCTGCTGGCGCGGTTCGAACAGCGCCGCCGCTGAGTCCCCACGGCGGGCTCAGCCTGGCGGATGCGCCACCACGAACCAGCCCGCCACCGCGAGCACGTTGTTGATGCCGTGCGCCATCACGGCCGGCCATAGCGAACCGGACTTGAGGCGCAGCCAGGCGCAGCCGAGGCCGAGCAGGGCGAGGTTGGGTACGGCGTACCAGCGCCAGCCCAGGTCCGGCAGGTGGACCATGCCGAACAGCAGCGCGCTAAGGCCCATCGCTAGCGCGATGCGCGTGTTGCCCGCGGTAGCCATCGCCGGCGTTCGACGAAAGCCGAGCAGGGACGAAA
>DASTRL010000255.1:0-6715 GCA_035761265.1 Steroidobacteraceae bacterium | reverse complement strand
GGAGTGATACAGCTCAAGCATGGGCCGCGCGCTCCAGGAACTTCACGCGTTGCGCCATGGCCGTGCGTCCCAGCGCCCAGACCTTCCGGGTCGCCGGACGTTCGTAGATGCGCCGCAGCCATTCCATGATGCGCGGCGTCTTGGTGTCGTTGCAGTGATCGGGCTGGGACAACGGCAGTGCGTAGCCGAGATTGAAGCCGTTGATGTCGCCGAGCGAATAGCGCGTGCCGGCGATCCACTCGTGGCGCGCCAGGTGATCCTCGAGTATCCCGGTGCAGTACTGCACGCGGCGCCGCGATTCGGCCAGCTCCTCGGCGCTGAATTCGTTGAACATGGCCTTGCGCCAGGCGATGCGGCGTGATTCGAGCGGGATGCGCGCGATGGCTGCCTCGAGTTCCTCGCGCGGCCGCTGGCGCACCGCGGGTCCCACGAACACGCTCCAGCCGATCATGCTCAGCGACGGAGCGAAGTAGGCGTCGAAGAAGCGCATCCACCAGCGCATCCGCCAGCGCTCCTTCGGATCCGCGGGCTTGAGCGGCGGCCCGTCGAAGGCATCGTCCACGTACTCCATCATCGGCGTGGACTCGATGAGCACGCGCTCGCCATGCACCATGGCCGGGATGGTGCCGTCGGGATTGATCTTCAGGTACTCGGGCTGGTGCTGGTCGAACTTCAGCAAGTCGATGTAGTGGCTTTCGAACTCGACGCCTTTCTCCGCCAGCGCCAGCATGGGTTTGCCCGAATTGGCGTTCGGCTCCCAGTGATAGAGACGCACCATCGTCGAACTCCCGCGGACGTATCAGAAATCCAGCAGCGCCTGCACCTCGATGCCGGCGGCGCGCAGCCTGGCGGCGCCACCCAGATCCGGAAGGTCGATGACGAAACACGCGGCCACCACCTCGGCGCCGGCTTCCTGCAGAAGCCGGGCGGCCGCGGTCGCCGTGCCACCAGTGGCGATCAGGTCGTCGATCAACAACACCTTCTCGCCACGTCGCACCGCGTCCCTGTGCATCTCCATCTCGTCCACGCCGTACTCCAGCGAGTACGCCACGCGGACCGTCTCGTGCGGCAGCTTGCCGCGCTTGCGGATCGGAACGAATCCTGCCCCAAGCCCGTGCGCCACGGCTCCACCGAGGATGAAACCGCGCGCTTCGATGCCGGCAACCTTCTCGATGCCGCGGGCGCGCCACGGCGCCATCAGCGCTTCGATGGTGATCTGAAAGGCACGCGCGTCACGCAGCAGCGTGGTGATGTCGCGGAACTGGATGCCGGGTTTCGGATAGTCAGCGATGGTGCGGATCGACTGACGGAGAAATGCGCGTTGTGACTCATTCACGGCGGCCGAGTGTAGAGATTTGTGCAAGACTATGTCCACAAAGGAAAAGTCGAGACCATGAGATCGAAGTCGATTCGGCAAGGATTGTTGGGACCCGTTTGGATTGGACTGGCCGTCGCGTTCGCGGGCAACGCCGAGGCCACGCAATACCCGTTGACCAGCGTCGATGCGCTGATGTTCGGTGACATCGAGACGATCACGGCTTTCGGCGAGGACACGCTGCCGGACCTGGCGCGGCGCTACAGCCTGGGCTACGAGGAGATCCAGCGCGCCAATCCCGGCGTGGACCTGTGGCTGCCGGGAGAAGGCACGACCATCGTGATTCCCGGACAGCGGCTGCTGCCCTCAGGTCCCCACGAAGGCATCGTCGTCAATCTACCCGAGCATCGCCTCTACTATTACCCCAAGGTGAAGAAGGGCGAGACGCCGTACGTCATCACCTATCCGGTGAGCATCGGCAAGATGGATTGGTCGACGCCGCTCGGCAGGACACGCATCGTCGACAAGCGCAGGAACCCCACCTGGAGTCCGCCGGAGTCGGTGCGCAAGGAACACGCCGAGCGCGGCGACCCTCTGCCGAAGGTGGTCAGGGCCGGCCCCGACAATCCGCTCGGCGCCTACGCCATGCGCCTCGACATCCGCCCGGGCGCCTACCTGATCCATGGCACCAACAATCCGATCGCCGTCGGAATGGCCATCACCCATGGCTGCATCCGCATGTATCCCGAGGACATCGAGGCGTTGTTCCCGCAGGTGCCGGTGAACACGCCCGTGTGGCTGATCAATGAGCCGGTCAAGCTGGCGCGCGTCAATGGCCAGGTATGGCTGGAAGTGCATCCGCCGGTCGATGCGGAGGGGCAGAGCGCGGCGGTCGACCTGGAAGGCTTCTATGCGCTGGTGAATGCGGCGCTGGGCGATCAGCCCGCGGCCATCCACTGGGATTTCGTCTTGCAGACGCTCAAGGAAGCCTCGGGGATTCCGCAAATGATCGGTCTAGAAGTAGACGCCGAGGATGTGCCGGCGTCGCTGCTCGCGCCGCAGCCCTCCACGGACGTGGCACCTTCGACGGACGAGCAGTTGCCCACGGACGCGCCACCTGCCCTGGAAGCGCCGCCTGCTCCGGAGGCGCCACCTGCCCCCGAGGCGCCGCCGACGGCTTCACCCGCGGGCTAGCTACCGGGCGTCAGCCGTGCGATCTCCTCGCGCACTTCGGTGACGCGGGCGGCATCGGCCCCCGGCAGTTTCGTCGCATTGTCGAGGACTTCACCCAGGGCGGCGGCGTCCTTGCGCACGCTGTCGGCGCTGATCACGCCGGCTCGCAGCATGCCGGATGCCAGCCGCATGTAGTTGGAGACGGACTCGATCACCACGCCCGCACGTTGCGCGGACAGGCCCGCGCGCGCCCGCATGCCGTACAGGCTCAGCGTCGGATTGTTGAGCGTCATGCGATCGATCATCGGAATGGCTTCTTCCGCGAAGCGCCGCGACTGCTCGGCATTGGTGACCCGCGTCCTCCAGTTGAGCCGCAGCTCCAGCGCTTCCGGGTACCACGGATCGGTCCAGGGGATCTCCGCGAGCCGCTGATCGGCGAGCGCCACCGCGTTCCAGTCGCCCCGCACGGCGCTGCGCGCCGCCACGAGCAGGTCGGCGGCCGGGCCCGCGAGCGCCGAGGCGACTTCGGCGATCTCAGGCGGCGCCTGGCCGCGCGCGAGATCACCGAAGTGTTCGCGCAGGAATTCCTGGCGCAGCGCCATGTCATCCGGATACTGGTCGATGGCGAGCCGCAAGGATTCCGCAAAGTACTGCCGCTGTTGGCGCATGCGCAGGAAATAGGCGCGCGCGTATTCCCCGTCCGCCGAGGCACCGAGGATGCGCGCCATGCGGCCGACGCGGTCGGTGAGGCTGGGGTCCACGAGCACGAAGACGGCATTGCGCCGTGCGATGTCCGGGAACGAGAGTCTCTGGCGCAACTCGCCGTACACCAGCGAATCCGGCCGCTGCAGCGGATCGTAGGGGGCGAGGAAACGCCCGCTGCTGTCGCCCGTCATGCCGCGGCCTTCTTCATAGACGCTCGAGGTGGCGATGCGATTGTCATCGTCGGTGATCAGCCGCGCCCCCTCGGACATGCGCCGCGCGCCGGCGGAATCCAGCACCAGCGCGGTCACCAGGTCCTCGGCGTTGTTGATGCCATAGCGGGCATAGTGCAGCGGCGCATTGCGCAGCGGCAGGCCGGTCGTGGCGAGCTGCGTCTCCGGATCGAGCGGCTGGTCGCTCGCCAGGAAGACCAGGGTGTTCGGATCGGGTCGATACACGCGCACGTCGCCGAACACGCTCAGCATGGTTGCCGTCAATGAGCGCACCAGCTCCTCGTCCATGAACAGCACGTTCATCCATTGCACGAACACGCCGTCCGCGGTCAGGTGCTCGTGCGCCAGTTGCATGAACTCGCGCGTGTACAGGTGCGAGGCGCCGGCCGTCCACGGATGCGAGGGCTGCGACACGATGGCCTGGTAACGATGGTTCGTGAGGCGCAGCGCGCCGCGCGCGTCGTTGCTGATCACGCGCACGCGCGGATCGCTCAGCGGGTCGCGGCGACGCAGCGACGCGGTGGCGCGGTTCGCGTCGATCACCTTGGGTTCGAGCTCGATGACATCGACGTGCCGCACGCTGGCGGGCACCCCTTCGATGACGACGCCGCCGCCGTATCCCACGATGAGCATGTCGGTGGTGGCGGGACGCGCGATCACGGCCAATGGCGACAGCCAGTACTCGCCGCTGTACCGGGGCACCGAGCCCGGGCTATCCATCAAGGCTTCGGGCAGGCCGTTGGTGCGCAGTGCGAGACCTCCATCCTGCGCGAGCACGACGACGCTGGCGCTGCGGCCGATGTCGTAGAACAACACGCGTCCCCGGTCGTCGATGTGCAGCGGTGAGGTCACCAGCAACTTCATCGGTGGGTGCGGCGTGAATGCCACGCAGCCGGCGATCGCCAGCAGACTCAACGCGCCGGTGTAGATGCGGCCGAGCGGCAAGAGCGCCCACAGGGCCGCCACCCCGAGCCCGGCACTGGCAAGCACGGCGAGGCGAATCGCGCCCTCGTATCTGAGCAGCGGTATCAACACGAACCCAGCCGCCAGCGCGCCGACGATGGCGCCGACGGTGTTCCAGGCATAGACGCGCGCGCTCGCCGGCGCCGCGTCGTCGGCGTCGCGCGCCAGCACGCGGACCGCCAGTGGATAGGTCATGCCGATGGCGAGCGTCATCGGCAGCAGCAGCAGGCCCGAGAACAGCGCGTTCATCGGCAGCTCCAGCGGCCCGATGCTGCGCACGTTCTGCAGCAGCCCGGTGGTGTCGGGCAGCAGGCGCTCGAGCAGTAGATAGGCGAGCGCCGCGGCGCCGGCGGCCAGGACCAGCGCGGCACCGAGCGCCCGCGCGGCACGCTGCCGCGTGCCGCCGAGCAGGGCGCCGAGGCCGCCGCCCAGCGCGATGCCGGCGAGAAAGCTCGCGACCATGACGCCGAAGGCGTAGATGCTGCTGCCGACGACGTGCGCGAGCATGCGGGTCCAAAGCACTTCCTGGAAGAAGGACACCGCGCCGGCGAGCAGCATCAGCGGCAGCACCCATCCCGGGCCCGGGAAGCGATCGAAGGTCGGCGCGCGTACCGGCGCGGGTGGCGCTTCAGGCACCGGATCGAGCGAATAGCCCTTGGGCGGGGCCTTGGCGGAGACCCGCTGCGCGAGGGCCGCGGCGAGCAGGAACACCAGCGCGTTGAGCGCGGCGCCGAACCAGATCGTGTGCGACAACCCGAGGTCGGGCAGCAGCACGAAGGCAGTGAGCAGCGCGCCGAGCACGGCGCCCGCGGTATTGAAGGCATATAGCAGGCCGATGCGCCGGCCGATCTGCTTTTCTTCCGCCACCGCGTAGCGCGCGAGCATCGGCAGCGTCGCGCCCATCAACGTGGTGGGCAGCACCAGCGCCGCGAAGGCGCTGACCAGATAGAAGAGCGTGGTGCCCGCGTGGTCGCTGCCGGGTGGGGCCGGTTGCCCGCCAAACCAGGCGATCAACCCGCGATTTGCCAGCCACAGCAGGAAAGGGACCACGAACACGGCGCTCACGGCGATGCCCAGCTCGAGCAGGGCGTAGGTCAGCACCGGCCGCGTGACGCGCGGCAGGAATCGCTCCGCCAGCCAGGCACCGAGCGCCAGGCCTCCCATGTAGGCCGCGAGCACCGTCGCCACCGCGAGTTCGGAGGTGCCGAACACGATGGCGAACTGCCGTGTCCATGCGGTCTGGTAGACGAGCGCGGCCACTCCGCTCAGCACGAAGCAGGCACACAGCAGCAGCAGGCTGGTGGTGGAGGCGTGTGGCTGATTGACAGCCGTCGGGGATGACGACATGGTCGCGCAGTGTATCGCGCCAACGGCATCGTCACGCTCACCACCGATTTCGGATTGCGTGAACCCTTCGTCGGCATCATGAAAGGCGTGATGCTGGCGCACGCCGCGCAGCTCAGGTTCATCGACATGGCGCACGAGGTCAGCGCCTTCCAACCGGTGGAAGCCGGCTTCTGGCTTGCGGGCGCCTTGCGCTATTTCCCGGCCGGCACGCTGCACGTGGCGGTGGTCGATCCGGGTGTCGGCACGTCGCGTGCGCTGCTGATCGCGTTCGCCAACGAACAGGCCATCCTCGCGCCCGACAATGGTTTGTTAGCCCCTCTGGCCGCGCGCGGGCGGATCGAGCGCGTGATCCGCATCGACAATACGCGGCTGGTGCAATTCGGCGTCAGCGACGTGAGCGCCACCTTCCATGGCCGCGACGTGTTCGCGCCGCTGGCGGCCGCGCTCGCCTCCGGGCGCTGCAACCCGGCAGACCTCGGCGAGGAAGTCGACGACATCGACCAGAGCGGCTGGCCGGCGACGACGCCGCGCGCCGACGGCGGGGTGTCCGGTGTCATCGTCGCCGTCGACCGCTTCGGGAATCTCATTTCCAACATCGCGGCGCCGCTGGTCGTGGCCCTGACGAACCCGACCATCCATATCGCGGGACTTCGACTGCCGCTGCGGCGGACCTATGGGGAAGCGTCGGCAGGCGAATACCTGGGCGTGATCAATTCCTTTGAAGTTCTGGAGGTTGCCCGCTCGCGGGGCAGCGCCGCCCAGGGCTTGAACGTCACGGTCGGGGCGCCCATTTCGGCCGTTCCGGCGCTGCCGGGAGCCCAATTCCGGCGCAGTTGATAAGTGGCGCCATTCGGCTATAGTTCGCAGCCTCATTGCGTCCCCCAGACGGACGCAACTTACTGTTTTCAAAAGTTTTTTCTGGTAGAAGGGCGATGTCCGAACGGGATAACGAAAGCTTCGATCTCGACGAAGAGTTCCTGGC